>JAFDBS010000103.1 GCA_019313185.1 Deltaproteobacteria bacterium
CGGGCCCCCCTGTGCTTCGTCCTGCTATCGCGAGGGGTAGATCAATGAAAAACTTTCCGGCGCCAGACTTATGCAGAAAGGCCCCAAAAAAAATAAATAAGATAACGTAGGTTGCCAAAACGTTGGCCATGACTCCGAATACACCGTTTGTAGTCAGATAGAGGGCTGTACAAAGACGCTCAAATCCAAACCCGCGATGAGCAATAACCTCGGGGAAAATTGGTCCAAGATAGCCATAGATAAATAAGCCCAGGCCAATGAAGGTCATCGACCAGCCCAAAACTCTGCGACATACCTCTAGTGAAAGGATAACCCCAACGATGCTGATCATGGCATCCAGATTGGTTTCTGCGCCAGCCCGGTAATTGAGCACTTCAAATTCATGTATCCAATAGTAAACGACAAGTGCTGAAGTCAGAGCAAAGAGTATGTCAGACAGAGTTGGATTCTGAGGCCATCTATTCATTATCCATCGATCAGCCACTGACAATACTGCGCCAATTCCCAGTGCGCCAACGAGTAGTGGCCAGATCACCTGGAGTTGGCCACTCGATACTTGTTCATGAAAAGCATCTACCGTGTCATAAAAGCCTAGCCCTGCTATAGTGCAGGAAATAATACCGCCGAGGACCACAGACAGAAGTATGCGCATATAAGACTTGCCGGCAGGGTAAAGCAAGAACACCAACACATAGGTCACGAAAACATAGACGCCTCGATGATATTGTGTGGCAACCGCCGCCAGTCCAGCCGTGTAAAAATAGAAAAGAACCATGGCTGCACCAAGCCCAGATACAAGCCACTTGAAAAGCCCGGTTGGCGAACGGAAGGTTTTGGAGTCTTTCTCCATCAACTTCTTGAGTTTCTCTTGTTCTTCGGGGGAGAGGTTCTTTAAATCTTCCTTGATTTCTTCTGCCATGCTTTCTACCTGCCTAATGAATGAGATGTGGGCTAGGCCCTCTTAATGTTATGTTTTTAACGTTAGTTCTCGCCAATAAGTAAGAAGCGGGGCCGAATGGCCCCGCTTCTTAATGTTATGGCCTCTGGCTATTCGCCCATTTGAGCTTCAGTAAGGGTTAAGCCCTTCTCCTTCCAGAACTTCTGAGCACCGGTATGGACAGGAGTCACAATCCCGGTAAGAGCACCATCAATTGACATGGATTTTGCGGTGCTTTTTACTTTAACCATGTAAGACAGTCCTTCTGGTGTATAAATGTTGGCGAGAGCATCATAGACATGATCATCAGCAACATGCTTGCCTGCTACCCACAAGGCACTGTCCTGAAAGCTCTTCACCTCATAATCAACACCGCTGTATGTGCCAGCTGGAATGGTGATCGGAGCGTAGAATGGATATTGCTCGAAAGCGCCACCTTTTTCGCCTGCTTCGTAAGTATTCAGAATCTTGATTTTATTGCTGGCTGCAGCCTGAATAACCGAGCTGTTTGGGAACCCCGCAAAAACCCACATGGCATCGATTAAGCCGTCACCAATTGCTGCGGCAGCTTTGCTGTATCCGATAAACTCAATATTCATTTTATCCCACAGGCCCAAGGCTCCGAAAAAACGTTGAGCGGCAGCCGCTGCACCCGATCCGGCACCACCAACGGCAATCCGCTTTCCTTCCAGATCAGCAACAGCGTTGATGCCGCTGTTTTCGAGCACAATCAGATGTGCAGGGGCTCCGTAAAGAAAAGCCATGGCATGCACGTTAGGGTACGTGTTTGTGTCGTTTGTTAAACGGCCATTTCGGGCCAAATAGGTGTCACCAGAATAAGCTATCCCGAAATCAGCTTCCCCTGAGTTCACACGACGAACATTTTCCACCGAACCGGCCGAAGCCATGTTTGATACTTCAACATCGGGGATCATCTTTGAAAGTCGAGAGCTGATTCCGTTTGAGAAATACTGGAAGGTCCCACCCTCGGGGCCACCGGAAAATCCAAGACGCGTCTTGGCAGACAGTGCTGTGGTTGGGATAACCAAAGCTGCCACAAGCGCAAGTGTACTGATAATGGAAAAAATACGGATGGTTTGCTTCATTTTTTGCCTCCTCATTCTGATTGGGTTAAAAGACTTTTAACGAACGCTATTTTAAAACCGAATGGATCGTATTTACGCAAAGACGATGCCATATTTTAAAAAAGCGTTTTTCACTTAAGATTTAAACATAATGTTGACTTTTTGCAAGAACTTTTAGGGTCTTATAAACATCATTTGAATCAGGAATTTTGGCTAAAACTACAACAATCTGGCCAAAATTCACCACTTTTGAAAAGTTTTGCAAAGTGCCCTAGAACACGGTTTGGTCTAGTGCTTAGAGTAATATGTTGCAGAACCACCTGCTTTTGAACCACTATTCAGAAAAAGTCTTTTGTGACAGGCAGCATTTTTTGCGCGTGCTTGACAAAGTTTCGCCTTGACTGCTGAATGGTTGCAGCTATGATTCACGAAAATTGCAATTGAGTTTAATATAAATGAGAACTTTGAAAAAAACATTCCAGGCGCATGCCAAAGTAAATTTTTGCCTACACGTTTTGGGTCGCAGGCCAGACGGTTACCACGACGTTGCAATGTTGATGCAACAGATCAGTTTGGCAGATCAAGTTATGATTGAAGTTTCTGATGGTAATGACATACAGATCAATTGCCCCGGATTGAAACTTGTGCCAGGAGAGATAAACATTGCCGAGAAAGCAGCCAGGTCTCTGTTGAGCCATGTAGGCGAAAGTCTCAGGCTAAAGATATCAATCAAGAAGCATATTCCAGCTGCAGCTGGGATGGGCGGAGGTTCGTCTGACGCGGCAACGGTTTTGGTTGGACTAAACAGGATGTTGGGGCTGGATTTATCAAAACAAGAGCTTATGAATCTTGGGGTGAAACTCGGCGCCGATGTTCCGTTCTTTATCTTCGATCAAACAGCCTGGGCAACCGGGATTGGCGATCATCTGGAAGCCTGGCCGGGGATGCCACCAATGTCCTTGGTTTTGGTTAACCCGGGCATTGCGGTTTCGACGGCTTGGGTCTATCAAAATTTAGGGTTGACACATACAAGCTCAGTGGCTAAACTCCCCAAGTTTCCCGAGGGAATTCCGGCTGTCGTCCGCCTGCTTCATAACGACCTGGAAGCGGTTACTGTTCAACGGTTTCCGGTTATTGATGAAATCAAAAAACGGCTCATTGCGGGTGGGGCTTGTGGAGCTCTCATGTCGGGGAGTGGGCCAACGGTATTTGGAGTGTTCAGTAGTTTTGAGAAAGCCGATCGCGCAGCAAAGGAACTTGCTTCTCATTATGGTTGGTGGACGCAAGCTGCTAGACTCAAGTAAACTCTCTGGGAAACCGGCAGACCATAGGGGCGTCGCCAAGCGGTAAGGCACCGGATTTTGATTCCGGCATTCACAGGTTCGAATCCTGTCGCCCCTGCCACTCATAATTTGCCAATCAGAGTCTCAAGGCAATCGCTCAGAGGTAGTTTGTGCCCAAGGGCTGAAGAAGAAACCGAATTTCAAGCGAAGGTGATGCGGGCTGGCATGACCTATCGTTGTTAGAAAACGAGCAAACCGTGTTGAACGAATTGAAAATCTTTGCAGGAAACTCCAACCTGTCTCTCGCCCGAGAAATCTGCAGTTATCTTTCCGTTCCCCTGGGTAAGGCCGATGTCAAAACGTTTTCTGATGGGGAAATCATGGTTGAAATTGGTGAAAATGTGCGCGGACGAGATGTGTTCGTTGTTCAGTCAACCTGCCAGCCTTCTAACCACAACTTGATGGAACTACTGGTGATGATCGATGCTCTCAAAAGAGCCTCGGCTGCTCGTGTCACGGCAGTCATCCCATACTTTGGATATGCCCGTCAGGATCGAAAGGTCGCTCCAAGAACACCTATTACAAGTAAATTGGTTGCTGACCTGATCACTACTTCTGGTGCTCAGCGTGTGCTTTGTGTCGATCTTCATGCCGGCCAAATTCAAGGGTTTTTCAATATTCCTGTAGACCACTTATATGCTGCTCCAGTTGTATTGGATGACATCAAAAACCGGTTCAGTAAATCAATCGTTGTCGTCTCCCCTGATGCCGGAGGCACAGAGCGAGCACGGGCTTTTGCAAAGCGGCTTGATGCAGGGTTGGCGATCATTGATAAACGTCGCAGTGCAGCCAACGTGTCAGAAGTGATGCATATTATTGGTGATGTAAAAGATCGAACCTGCATTATAGTTGATGATATGATTGATACGGCAGGGACTTTATGCCAGGCAGCAAGTGCTTTGAAGAAACATGGCGCTGGCGATGTTTATGCGACAGCAACCCACGCAGTCCTTTCAGGCCCGGCTTTAGAACGGATCAACCAGAGTGAACTTAAAGAAGTTTTGATTACCAATACAATCCCATCAGATGAAAAGGCAAAAGACTGCCCACGATTGAGAGTCATCTCTGTCGCTCAGTTGTTGGCGGAAGCGATACGACGAATTCATGGTGACGAGTCAGTCAGTTCGCTGTTCGTCTGACTTTTGGGAAAACCCTAATGATACATGACCATACGGAGGATAGATAAATGGCTAAATCAGTTCTGAACGTTGAGCCTCGACTTCGCTCGGGCAAGGGCGGGTCCAGAAAGGTCCGCGCAGAAGGACTAGTCCCTGCGATTGTTTATGGAAAAGGGATCGATACCCTGAACCTTCGCATCGAGCCCAAAGCTTTGCAAAAGGCTATTTCTACCGATGCAGGATGGAATGCCTTGATTACCTTGAAGGGGAATGGCCCTTTTGATGGCAAGGTGGTTATCCTTAAAGATATGCAAATTGATCCAATTCGACGCAATGTTCTGCATGTTGATTTTCATGCAATCGATCTCAAAAAGAAAATTAGCGTTATGGTGCCTGTCCATGTTGCAGGCAAGTCTGAAGGCGAAAAGATGGGTGGCAGCTTGCAAATTGTCCGTCATGAGCTGGAGATCCTCTGCCTTCCAACAGATATCCCACCTTCAATCGAGATTGATGTCAGTTCGCTACAAATCGGTGATGTTGTACATATTGAAGACATTGTTCTGCCGGAATCAACAGAAGCCCCCCATGATGTCAATTTCACGGTCTTGACTGTGGTTGGCCTGAAAGCTGAGGTCGAAGAGGAGCCGGAAGAAGGGGTTGAAGCCGTTGAAATCGGAGAAGAGGCTGAAATCTCCGAGGAAAGTGGCGAAGAGTAGACGAGGAACTTTTGAAACTAATTGTCGGGCTAGGCAATCCTGGCGAAAGATACGCCGAAACCCGTCACAATATAGGTTTTATGGTTGCTGAGCAACTGGCGCGGCGTTTTCGGATTGCTCTAAAGCGAAAAGGTTTTCAAGGTTTGTACGGGGCAGGACACATCTTGGGTCAGGAAGTGACCATATTGCTGCCGCAGACTTATATGAATAGAAGTGGCTCCAGCGTCGCCTCCGCACTCCAGTCCCTCGGTATTCAACCGGGGGATTTGATTGTGGTTCATGATGAGATTGACCTAGAATATGGTGCGTTGCGAGTCAAGGTTGGCGGCGGCCATGGTGGGCACAACGGCCTGCGTGATCTTGCCAGTTCATTGCAAGATCCACACTTTGTTCGCTTGCGTGTCGGGGTTGGGCGTCCTCCAGCTGGAGGTGATGTTTCAAACCATGTCCTTAGCCGGTTTAATGCAGAAGAGAGATCAAAATTGGATGATATAGTCAGTTTTGCTGTAGACGCTATAGAACGAATTTTGCTGGATGGGCCAACAGCGGCTATGAACGCTTATAACAACCGTAACTTGTTATCGGAATCTATCTAAAAAATGATCAAAAGGAGACAGACATGCAAGCTTTAGCACCAATCCTTGGCGTGATCGGTTTCGTCGTCGCCATCGTATTGTACGGCAAGGTCAAAGCCAAACCGATTGGTAACGACACCATGAAGGAAATATCTGAACAGATTCATGCCGGGGCAATGGCTTTCCTCGGACGTGAATACAAGGTACTAGCGATTTTCATTGCTCTGGTATTTATGATCATCACCCTTGGGATGAATTACCAAACTGCTTTTGCGTTTTTGGGTGGTGCTGTTTGTTCCATGATATGTGGTTTCATTGGAATGAAAGCAGCAACCCGTGCAAACGTCCGAACATCAGAAGCCGCAAGGCAATCTGGTCAAGCTGCGGCCCTTATGGTTTCTTTCAACGGTGGCGCAGTCATGGGACTTTCGGTAGCATCCCTCGGTTTGGTTGGCGTAGGGATCGCGTGGATTGCTTTTGGTGGTGACACATCAACCGTCAAATACATTAACGGTTTTGCGATGGGCGCCTCTTCCATAGCTTTGTTTGCACGAGTTGGCGGTGGAATTTACACCAAAGCCGCCGATGTTGGTGCTGACTTGGTTGGTAAGGTTGAGGCAGGGATTCCTGAAGACGACCCACGTAACCCGGGTGTTATCGCTGATAATGTCGGCGACTGTGTTGGCGATACGGCTGGTATGGGAGCGGATATTTTTGAGTCGTATGTCGGCTCAATTATCGCAACGATTGCAATCGCTGCTGCAGCAGGACCTGAGCTGCTCGCACAGTTGGGCTCAGGAGATGATGTTCGGATGGCCGCCATGTTTCTGCCGATTACCCTTGCCATGGTCGGTTTGATTTTTTCATTGGTAGGCATCTGGTCAATGAAAAAGCTGTGTAACCAAGACCCTGCCAAGGCCCTACACTATACAACGTTTGTTGCAGCCGGCGGTTTTTTGGTCGCATCGATTTTGGTGATTTTGGGATCAGGGCTCAAGTTTGGTGTTTTCCTGGCCGTTTTAATCGGCTGTCTGGCCGGTGTTGCGATTGGTCAGATCACAGAATATTATACGGCCTCTACCCCGGTTTCCCGAATTGCTGAAGCAAGTAAAACTGGGCCAGCGACGAATATCATTCATGGCCTTGCTGTTGGTCTCGAGAGTTGTGCTGCTCCAATATTGGTCATCTGCGTGGCAATTGCCGTGGCAAACGCATTTGCAGGACTTTATGGTATAGGGATTGCCGCTGTTGGCATGCTTGCAACAGTTGGTGTGACCATGACAGTAGATGCTTATGGTCCAATTGCGGATAATGCAGGCGGAATATCCGAAATGGCCGGTTTAGGGCCCGATGTGCGCAAAATTACAGACGGTCTTGACGCAATTGGCAATACCACCGCAGCGATTGGAAAAGGCTTTGCCATAGGCTCTGCCGCATTGACTGCTCTTGCATTGTTTTCCGCATACGCGACGACGGTAAAGCTCACGACGATCAACCTGATTGATCCCAAGGTTGTTATCGGACTGCTCATCGGTGGGGCTTTGCCGTTTTTTATCGGTGCCTTGACCATGACCAGTGTTGGCCGGGCAGCAGGAAAGATGGTTGAAGAAATTCGCCGCCAGTTCCGTGAAATACCTGGTCTGCTCGAAGGCAAAGAAGGCGTGAAGCCGGAATCAGAGCGGTGTGTAGATATCTCTGCCCGTGCGGCGCTCAGGGAAATGGTTCTTCCGGGGGTTGTCGCCGTGATTGCTCCTGTATTGATTGGTTTTATCATTGGCAAGGAAGCCTTGGGCGGTATGCTTGCTGGTGCCACCTTGGCAGGCGTTTTGCTGGCATTGATGATGTCCAATGGTGGCGGAGCCTGGGACAATGCCAAAAAATATATCGAAAAGGGTGAACTTGCCGGGGAAGAGAAGGGTGGAGAAGCTCACGCCGCAGCCGTCATCGGTGATACGGTTGGCGACCCATTCAAAGATACATCCGGACCCGCAATGAATATCTTGATTAAATTGATGAGCGTAGTCTCACTGGTAATTGCGCCGCTGCTGATTTAAGATTGATCTTTTGAACAACGAAACGATAGCCGGAGCTTAACCTCCGGCTATCGTTGTTTTGATCAACTCTTATGCATTCAGGGCAAGTTATCCCTTGGTTGATATCAATTTCAAAGAGCAGCGTTTTGTTCGACTCAATGCATGCAAACCCACCGAATAAGCTTACAAGGTTTAAGGCAAACTTTTCGAATGCTGCTGGCCATGGGCCAAGAAAATTTGCCTATTTGGTAAAAATGAATTGAAGAGCAGGATGCTTGCTGTGAAACAACTTAAGACCGGAAGAGACCAATAGACGTCGGCTTAAAGACTGAATGCAGTAAAGGCTGGTTTAATTCGTTTAAGTTTAGAATGATTTCAGGTTGTGTCTAATCGGCTTTTAAAGTTCGACACTAAATTAATCGTTGCTTCAATACCACGGGTGTGGTAATAAACAAAATTCTTTTCATAGTAGCAGCAAAGATCGCTGCACTCCTTGCTCCAAATTAATGGGGCTAAAACTCAAAAGGAGGTCTCAATGCGAACCTACGAATCTATCTTTATTGTTCACCCAGAAAAGGTCGGGGACGGCTTGGACGCTGTCATTCAAAAGTACAAGGACGTCTTAAGCGGACAAGGTGCGACGATTCTGAAAGTAGACAATTGGGGGACACGGACACTTGCTTATCCCATTATGAAGCAGAACCAAGGCAACTATGTTTTGGTTGTATTTGAAGCTCAATCTTCGGTTATTGCTGAATATGAGCGCCGTATGCGAATTGATGACAGTATTATCAAATTTCAGACGGTCCTTTTGGAGGGTGGCTACGAGGCGCCGGCAGAGGCTCCAGTAGATGACGCCTCGTCTGAAGAAGTTGACGCTGAAATATCGTCAACCGACTCGGAAGAGGCCTAGGTTCTCAATGGGAAAATACAACTGATTTCAAGGAGAGTTTATTATGGCTTTTGCTGGCAACCGTTCAAATGGTCCGCGGCGGCGCTATGGTCGCCGCAAAGTCTGTCGTTTCTGTGCAGATAAGAAGTTGGGGATTGATTATAAAGATATCAGAACCCTTCGCTATTTTGTTTCTGAGCGTGGCAAGATAGTGCCAAGGCGTATTTCAGGAAATTGTGCTGAGCATCAGCGAAAATTGACTTTTGCGATCAAGCGTGCGCGCAATATTGCGCTGTTGCCTTTTACGGCTAGCCACGCTTTGGAAAAATAACCAAGAAACGATCTATGCAGCAGGCGCTCTATGTAGCACTTGGCGCTCTGACCGGCTATTTACTGTTCGGAGCGCACTCTATATTTGGTCTGGCCGCTTTGATCGTTAATCTCTTGACGCCACTTCCGGCCTTCTATCTCGGCCTTCGTTTTGGTTTGAAGTCGGGTTGGCTAACGATACTGTTGACCGGATGTTTACTGCTCTTTGCATCTGGACTTGAGCCTCCGCTCCTTTATCTATTACAGTTCGGGTTGCCATCAGGAATCCTTGCTTGGTTGATGACTAGACGAGTTGATTGGGACCGTGCCATTTTCGTGACCCTTGGCTTTATGGTCGTTGCCGCTTTGGTTGGTGTATTTGGCATAGCTCTTGTTCAACAAAAAAGCCCGATGTTTGTTGCCGCGGCGATCATCGACAATGAAGTCAGCCTGGCTGCAGAATCCATGCAAGCTATTTTCAATGAAGCAGAGATCCCTCCTGCTGAATTGGAAAGATTAAAAGAAGCTCTTGAGAGCATGACTGAATTTATGCGTGACGTGTATGCCGGCTTGGTAATTGTCGTCGCGTTGTTTATGTTGCTTGCTCTGGTGTTTGCTGTCAATTTGCTCGCTCGTGGTCGAATTGATGTTCCTGGCCCACGATTCATGAAGTGGAAAGCCCCGGAGCCAATGATCTGGCTGCTGATTCTTGCCGGCTTTATGGTCTTCTTTTTTGATGGTGCCCTGAGGCTGTTTGCAATGAATCTTCTTGTTATACTTTTACCGGTTTACTTTCTCCAGGGACTGGCTGTAATCGATAGTTTTTTTCAGCGCAAAGCGCTTTCACCCATTTTTCGTACGGTTGGTTATATTTTGGTGATTTTGGTCAACCCTCTGCCTTTGTTGGTGACATGCATCGGCGTGTTTGATCTATGGGTAGATTTTAGAAAGCCAAGAATACCTAAATCGACATGATTTTGGAGGATTAACACATGGAAATCATTTTAACTGAAAACGTCAAAGGTCTTGGTAATATTGGTGAAGTAGTCAATGTCAAGCCTGGTTTCGCCCGCAATTTTCTGATTCCTAAAGGTATGGCGGTCGTGGCCAGCCAGCAAAACATGAAAGAGCTTGAGCACCACAAGCGCCAGTTGACACGAAAGGCAGAAAAGCTCAGTCAGGAGGCGGCTGATATCAAAGCCCGCATCGAGGCTGTTGAATGCACCTTTGCTCACAAAGCCAGCGAAGAGGGCAAGCTTTTCGGATCTGTCACAACTATGGAAATCGCCGAAGGTTTGGCTGCAAAGGGAATTGAAGTTGACCGCCGGAAAATTTTACTTGAAAGCCCAATAAAATCTCTCGGTGTGCACGATGTAGAAATTAAGCTCAATGCAGGGGTTAACGCGACGATTAAAGTGCATGTTGTAGACATAAACGCACTTTCTGATGAACAAAACACTGAAAAAAGCACGCTGTCCGATTTACCGTCAGAAGAAGCCTAGTCTTCGTTTGTAAAACATTTCTTTCACACTCCTGAGGGCCCAGAATGAATGGGTCGTCAGCTGCGATCAGACCGAGGCGAAGGTGAAAGAACATACCGAACATCGCTTGCCTCCACAGAACCTTGAGGCAGAAATGTCTGTTCTTGGAGGAATTCTCTTAGAGAATGATGCGCTCAACCGCGCTTTGGAAGTTTTGCGTCCCGATGATTTTTACCGGGAGGCACACCGCAAAATTTTCAAGGCCCTGATTGCACTTTCCGAAAGAAGTGAACCTGCAGATCTTGTGACGCTTATAGCGGCCTTGAAGCAGGAATCTGCCCTTGAAGAAGTTGGCGGAAGTGCATATTTAGCCCGACTGATTGATTTTGTGCCCACGGCGGCTAATGTTTCCTATTATTGTCGCATGGTCAAAGAAAAGGCGGTTTCGCGTGAACTGATCAAGGTCGCTACAGAAATTGCCGGCAGAGGTTACGAAGGTGGAGAAGTTGATGCAACTCTAGACTGGGCAGAAGGTGAAATCTTCAAGATTGCCAATATGAAAGCCCGGCCATCTTATTTTTCAACAAAGGACATCGTCAAAGATACAATCAAAACTATTGAAAAACTCTATGACCGTAAAGAACTGATCACCGGGGTGCCCACAGGTTTTGCCGACCTTGACAACATGACCTCTGGTTTGCAGGGCGGCGACTTGATCATTATTGCCGGTCGGCCATCCATGGGCAAAACGGCATTTTGCCTTAATCTTGTTGAATATGCCACCATGCGGGCCTCAGAGCCGATCCCTGCCGTTGTGTTTTCTTTAGAGATGAGCAAAGAGCAATTGGTTCAACGGTTGCTTTGTTCAGTTGCCAGAATTGATTCAAACCGGGTAAGACGCGGGCATTTGGCGCAAAGTGAATTTCCGACCTTAGTGAAAGCCGCTGGCATTATTTCCGAAGCGCCAATCTTCATTGATGATACTCCGGCAATCAGCGTGCTCGAACTTCGTTCCAAGGCACGTCGCCTGAAGGCGGAACACCAGATCGGTTTAATCGTCGTTGATTACCTTCAGTTGATGCAAGGGTCACGTTCAACCAGTTCAGAAAACCGCCAGCAGGAGATTTCTGAAATTTCCCGTTCATTAAAAGCATTGGCTAAGGAACTTGATGTTCCGGTCATTGCGCTATCCCAATTGAACCGCTCCTTGGAAAGCCGAACCGATAAAAGACCGATTTTGGCAGATTTGCGAGAATCAGGAGCAATTGAGCAAGATGCCGACGTAATCATGTTTCTTTACCGTGAATCGGTTTATTGTGATAAGTGCAAAAATCGCAACGAAAGCTGTGATAGAGATCATGAAAAAAATGCCGAAGTGATTATCGGCAAGCAACGCAATGGCCCTCTTGGCACAGAACAATTGATTTTTTTGGGTGAATTTACGCGGTTTGAGAGCAAGGCAAAACGAACTGATGATTATGCAGCATGATTTTGATTGTTCAATAAAATTGCATAAGAGTTCCTGTTTAACCTGCCAGAACTAAAGCTACACAACTATGGCTGAGTCACAGCTTTAATGTGCCGGCGGTATCGAACATAGCTAAATCCTTCATAAACCCTTTTCTCCTCAGCTAGCCAGTTTCGCCGATCAAGTTCTGGAAAGTATCTGTCTCCTTTAAAAGTTCCCTTGATCCAGGATATGTGAAGACAATCGGCGACTGATAACGCCATTTGATAGGGCCCGACACCACCTATCACATAGATGGGCTTGCCAATGCGCAATCCTAAGACTAGGGATTGGAAGAAAGAGCGACATGTGATCGCTCCTGGAAAGCTTTTTGGCGATTTAGTGAGGACGATGTTGATGCGGTTTGCTAATGGTTTTTCAAGAGATTGAAATGTATGAGATCCCATGATGACAGTGTTATCGAAAGTCATTTCTCTGAATAACAGCCTCTCTTCCGGCATGTCCCAGGGGATCTGGTTTTTGCAGCCTATAACGCGGTCATCAGTCATTGCAACAACGATCGCAAGCTGAGGTTCTCGCAATGTACTGACTCTATTTGTGTTTTTTGGGATAGCCAAAAGTCACCTTAAAATAAAAAACTGTAATTACGGCATTTCAAATGCGCTGTTACCGGGTCTCTGGTCTAGCTAGAAGTCTTTTCTAACAATTTTTGGTTGTGGAGGCTGTAAAAAATAATACAGGTAATAATTGGGTTTCGCTTAACCCAGTCTACGGATACGGCAAAGGATTGGGTGTACGCGTCTTCATTCAATTATTTGCGTGCTATGAAAAACGTTTTAACCATTTCGCTTGATATCAATTTCTAACGTCTGAATTTTTTTGCGAAGTGTATTGCGATTAATTCCAAGTATCTCTGCCGCTCTGACCTGGTTGCCCCGCATTTTATTTAGAACAATATTGATAAGAGGGCGTTCCATTTGGTGTAAGACCATCTCGTAAAGGTTGTCCATGTCTTGCAAATCCATCTGAGCTAAAGCGTTCTCCAATTTGTTTGCAATCAAGCCTTCCAGAGAAGAATCGCCTCTGACGTCTGAAGATGTATCGCACAGGTCGGGAAAATCCTCGACAGCGAGGAGGGCGTCCGGCGAGAGAAGGGCTGCTCTTTGAATGACATTTTCCAGTTCACGAACGTTGCCTGGCCAATGATAGTTAATCAGGACGTCCATAGCTTCGCTGGTCACACCTTTAGCATTGGTTGCATATTCCTCATGGGTACGAGAGAGGAAAAAATCCACTAATGCCGGGATGTCTTCCTGCCTGTCTCTCAACGGAGGCAGCTCCAGTGGCACAACATTAAGTCGATAGAATAAATCTTCACGAAACTCTCTCTCGCGAACTTTGTTCTTGAGATTTTGATTGGTCGCAGCAACAATCCTCACATCGATTTGAATATTGGAACTTCCGCCTGTACGAGTAACTTCCTTTTCCTGTAAAACCCTCAGGAGTTTGGCCTGAAGCTCAAAGGGCATATCGCCGATCTCGTCTAAAAACAATGTGCCACCATTTGCTTGCTCAAATTTACCAATTTTACGTTCTGATGCGCCAGTGAAGGCACCTTTTTCATGACCAAACAATTCACTTTCCAGCAATTCGCGCGGAATAGCAGCACAATTTAAAGCCAAAAATGGTTTGCCAAGACGTGGACTGTTAAAGTGGATTGCCCTTGCGATTAATTCTTTGCCGGTTCCACTTTCACCGGAAATTAAAACTGTGACGTCAGAGGGTGCGACCTTGCCAAGGATCTTGTAAACGGCTTGCATTGGTTTGCTCTGACCAATAATCGTTCGATCGATTTGGTAATGATCTTTAAGCTCATCTTTCAAACGACAGACTTCTTCACTGACTTTGGAAGCTTTATTTGCTTTCAAAACGATTGCGTCCAAAGCATCCAGGTCAAAGGGCTTGGTGATGTAGTCATAAGCTCCTCGTTTCATGGCTTCAACGGCATTTTTCATTGACGATTCGGCCGTCATAATTACTACCAGCGTTTGCGGGTACTTGACCTGGATTTGACTTAACAAGTCCAAGCCCGACATGCCCGGCATTTTGATGTCCAGAATGGCTAAATCATAAGCCTGCCTGTTGCAGAGCGTTAAAGCTTCATTGCCGTTGGTGGCCAAGTCGACTTGATAACCTTGCTTGCTGAGGGCCTTTGATAAAACCCAACGGATACTCTCCTCGTCATCGGCAACGAGTATATGTCTAATCGCCATGATGTCCTTCCTCCACAAGCTGAGTTGATCTATTGTCGAAGAGGCAGTGAGATGGTGATCTCAGTCCCTTCATGTTCAGTGCTGACAATTTTTAAAAAACCACGATGGTCTTCAACGACTTTTTGAGAGATAGCTAAACCCAAACCAGTGCCCTTCGCTTTAGTTGTGAAATATGGGGTAAAAACCCTTTCCACTTCTTCAGCAGGGATTCCACAACCATTATCGCTAATTTTGACTAATACCATGGGCGATGGACGACTGCCGGGACTCGTTAAATGGTATTCAGATGATATTTTGGTCTTAAGCCTTACCTCACCGTCTCGCTGGATTGATTCACGAGCATTTTTGACCAAATTAAGAAACAGTCTGGTCAAAAGGTTTTCATCCCCTTGGATGGGGGGGATGCTCGGATCAAGATCAAGAATAAATTTGATGTTTTTCCCCCGAGAGGCTTCTTTCTGCAATAAAACGATATCACCGAGGATACGTGCCAAATTAACATCTGTGAACTCAACCGGACGGGGGCTCGCCAGGTCCATCAACTCCTCAATAATACCATTGATCCGCTCGGCTTCACGTATCATTACTTGGGTGTAGTCGCTGAGAGAAGGTTCATTGGAGAGCTCCATCTCTAAAAGTTGGGCGGCCCCTTTAATTCCGCCAAGCGGGTTTTTAATTTCGTGTGCAAGGCCTGCGGCCAAGGTCCCGAGCATAGAAAGCCGATCAACGCGCCTCAGAGTCTCTTCGAGCTCTTTTACGCGGCTAAGGTCTCGGATTATCAGAACAGCACCATCTTGGTTCCCTCTTTTAGAAAAAATTGGGGCAACATAAACATTGACTGGTAAAGGCGGAGACTTAGCACGAACCAAAAAAATACCTTCATCATCGGTTATCGAGCGGCCCTGTTCCAATGCCTGCTTGATCAAGTAGAGGAATGTCTCTTGGCCACAAAAAAGGTTTTGATAATCTTCGCCAATACTGTTGCGCGCCGAGCGTTCCATAAAAGACTCTGCCGCCGGATTGAACAAAGTAACCCGGCCAGATTGACCCAAGGCAATAACCGCACGGTCAATATTTTCTAGGACCAAAACGTACAGCCCGGGGTCGGAGTGAGGGGAAGCCTTGGCAATGGTCTGTTTGTTTTGGCGGTTATTATCTGCCTGCATTTATGAAAAACTCCTCCAACAACATAAACATCTGACCAATGCTTTGGCTCTGATTGATTTTCAAACGAAAAGCGGCAGCATTGTTGATGCCGCGTGTGTACCAACAAAGATGTTTACGCATCAAACCGAGTGTTTTAGTGGGGCCAAAAACCTCGAGGGATAATTTCAGGTGCCGTTGAGCAACCCAAAAGCGCTCTTCAGGAGATGGCGATGACAAGGGCTGATCGAAAACAGTCTCAATGGCCTGTCGAATTAACCAAGGATTACCATACCCGCCCCTTGCAATCATAATAGCGTCGCATCCTGAAGTTTCAAATATGGCTTTAACGTCGCCAGCCGTAAAGATGTCCCCGCTGCCAATGACAGGAATGGAAAGGCGCTGTTTCAAGTCTTTGATATGTTGCCAGTCTGCTTTGCCGCCAAACATTTGCACTCTCGTTCGTGGATGGATGGTGACAGCATTCACTCCCTCTTGTTCGGCGATATGGCCGATTTCAAGGTAGTTGGTATTTTCTGAGTCCCAACCTGAGCGCATTTTGATGGTCAGGGGCTTGTCGGTTGCCTGTCTAGCTGCGCGTAGCAACTGAGCAATCCTAACTGGATCACGCATTAAGGCACTGCCGGCGCCGGACCGAACGACTTTTTTTACAGGACACCCCAGGTTAATATCGATAAGTTGTGCGGTTTCTTCAACAACTTTTATCGCTTCAGCAACGCGTTGTGGCTGATCGCCAAATAATTGAACGCCAAGAGGGGCCTCAGCGGGGACCGTTTTCAGTAGTTCACGAGTTGTTGACCCGTTGAAATACAAGCCATTGGCACTGATCATTTCTGTGAAAACCAACCCCGCACCGAAACTCTTCATGATCAACCGGTAAGGCAAGTCTGTGATCCCTG
Source organism: Deltaproteobacteria bacterium (assembly GCA_019313185.1). Classification (GTDB taxonomy): domain Bacteria; phylum Desulfobacterota; class Desulfuromonadia; order Desulfuromonadales; family BM103; genus JAFDBS01. The sequence goes on from JAFDBS010000103.1 coordinate 16,294, forward strand.
CCATTGGTGCAAGAATGATTGGGTTGTCTAGTTCGAGTGAACCAATATGCATAACTCTTGTCTGCCTAAATTTTGTGCATTTTAGCATTTCTGGTGCTGAATGCAACCGAGAAAGCACGGCTCTTTGGAAAAAATAAATCGCATACTGTATACAAGATTCGTCTTGACAGCTGACAGGTGAGTTGTTAGAACATTATTTGGCAAAAGAGACTTTTCGAGTCGCTGGGGTTTTATTCTTTCTGATATTTTGTTTCCCGTTGCATAGATGATTTGCCGATCTGATGGCTATGCATTGCATTCTAAAAAATTGTTTGTTAACGGGTTTTGTTGATTTTTTTTGATTTTGTTGAAACAAGGGACAGTTTATCACTCGGTGGGTTTTACCCGCCACCATTCCAATTAAAAGGAGAGAGAGTATGTCAACATTGAAAGAAGTCCTACGCAAAAAAATTGACGAGCACCGTCCCCGAACCACTCGCCTGGTCAAAGAATTTGGCGACATCAAGTTAGGAGATGTGACCATAGCCCAAGCTATCGGAGGTGCCCGTGGAGTCAAATGTCTTGTGACTGACATCTCTTATTTGGACCCTTATGAAGGTATTCGCTTTCGAGGGATGACCATCCCTGAAACCTTTGATGCCTTGCCTAAGGTTCCAGGCAGTGACTATCCATTTGTCGAAGGGTTCTGGTACTTATTATTGACTGGCGATGTCCCGACAATGGATCAGACCCTCGAGGTTGTTGCAGACTGGAAGGAGCGGTCCCAGATCCCAGCATATGTTATCGATGTTCTCCGCGCTCTGCCACGAGACTCTCACCCGATGGCGATGTTCTCTTCAGCGATCTTGGCGATGCAGCGCGATTCGGTGTTTGCAAAGACGTATGCCTCGGGCAAGTTCAACAAGATGACATGCTGGGAAGACATGTTTGAAGATGCCAACAACTTGATGGCTAAGTTAGGGCCGATAGGTGCTTATATCTACCGGATGAAGTATCAGGGAGATACGCATATTGCCGCTGATCCGGACCTCGATATGGGAGGCAACTTCGCCCGCATGATGGGTGTCCCCGCTCCTTACGACGATGTCGCCAGAATGTATTTCATCCTGCATTCGGACCATGAATCTGGCAATGTTTCCGCACATACGACACACTTGGTTGCCTCTGCTCTATCAGACGCATATTATGCGTACAGTGCAGGGATCAACGGTTTGGCAGGTCCTTTACATGGGCTTGCCAATGAAGAAGTGTTGCGATGGACTCAGAACTTCATGCAACAACTGGGCGGCGAAGTGCCGACCGAAGAGAAACTCAAGGAAGCCCTGTGGGCGACGCTCAACAGTGGCCAGGTCATCCCGGGATATGGCCATGCGGTGTTGCGCAAAACCGACCCCCGCTACACTTCACAGCGAGAATTCTGCCTGAAGACCGATGGCCTCAGGGATTACCCACTGTTCCAACTGATTAAGATGATTTTTGAAGTGGCTCCTGGTGTTCTGATGGAACATGGTAAAGCCAAAAATCCGTGGCCAAATGTCGACGCCCAGTCAGGTGTTATCCAATGGTACTATGGCGTCACTCAGTATGAATTCTACACCGTACTATTCGGTATTGGCAGAGCCCTTGGCTGCTTGGCCAATATTACTTGGGACCGAGCACTTGGATATGGCATCGAACGTCCAAAGTCTGTCACCACAGCAATGTTGGAAGAGGCGGCAGGCGTCTAAACATCACTGATGAATTCTGCTTGCAAAAGGGGCGTCCAAACGAGACGCCCCTTTTGTTGTCTTGATATGCCGAATAACTTGCATTAAATTATTTAACCTGATGGTTCATCCACGTAAATTCAATTCCTCGCCACGGAGTTTTTATGGCCTTTGAGCATCAACTTCAGAAGTTAACCGCCAAAGAATTTTCAAAACGCACATTCCATGAACAATTGGCAGTTTTGCAAGCGGTTGAGATCAGAGACAAGCTAGACTATTTGATTGAATCCCACGTCGGCCGTGAGTTGTTGGCTAAATTGTCCGTGCAGGATGTTTATCTGATGGTTAAAGAGATTGATCCCAATGATGCTAGTGAGTTGGCAAATCTAATAAGCCCTGAACATTGGACAGGGTTTTTTGATTTGGACTGTTGGCGCGGAGACCATTTCGACTCGGTACAGGCCAGGAAATGGATACAACTGCTTTTAAAAGCGGACGTAGATCATATCATCAAATCCTTGCTAGGCATGGATTTTGAGCTGCTTATTTTAATTCTGAAAAATGAAATTATGGTCCCTGCAGGTCCAGAAGATTTAGAAGATGATGACGCTCAGCTTGAGGCTTTGCAACGCGATGGAGGCTATCAGATCATTTATCGCGATGAAGAAGGGACAAACCTCTTCAGCGGTCTGTTGAAGATGGTCTTCGAGCAATCAGCGGACTTCTATCGATATCTGCTGAATACTTTGCGGGTCGAAACCCTGAGTATGATTGAAGAACATGTATATCAGCAACGAACTCAACGTATGGAAGATATTGGTTTTTGTAATCCTCTTTCTGCCCGGCAGGTCTATGCCCGGATAGATACGGAGGCATTTCGTAAGTGCCAGCACACTAAAGAGACACTGGGTTTGATCGATTCGGGCGCCGCCCCCACCTTTGTGTTAACAATGGCCAAGCAGTCGGATGGTCTTTTTGTCGAAATGCTGCAAAAAGGCTTGAATGAAGATTTTGTTTGGGAACTAGCAAGTTTGGTAAATAAGGTGGCTTTAGCAGATCAAGTCGACTATGGTGATCAAGGACATTTGAGAGATACAATCAGCAAGGTTTATGAAACGCTCAACTTGTCTTTAGAATGGCTGGCAGATCGAGACCTAAAACTGGCAGAGCAATTTATTGCCTCTTGCTACGCCGAAGAGCTTTTTCGCGTTGGGTTCAACCTGACTCTTCCGTTGCAGCGGCGGTCACAAAAGTTTGTAGAATGTAATGTCTACAATTATTTAGACGAGAACAAACAATTCTTTGTCCGCGGCTTGATGCGAAAAACGCCACTTTTTTACAGCAAGGGTTCCTTGTCCAACAATTATGAATTGCGCCGTTTTCAAACGTTGGATGATCTCGAAAAAGCAAATGCCCGCCTTGCTAGCTTAGAACTCTTGAAAAAACTTTTCGATGGCTTTCTCTTCGAACTTCCTGACCCAGAATTTATCGATCTTGAAAAATGTCAGCCGGATTCTCCAGCTGGGATTAAAATTGACATTTTATTTTTGACAGCTCTTGCCAATCAACTTTTAGGCAGAGCATTCCTGCCAACGCCCATTGTCAAAGAAGAGTTGCCCGTCTTGCATCAGGCAGTAACCGAGCAAAAGAGAATTAAAAAGGGTTTGATAGAGGATGTCTGCAAATGGCTTGATGGTTTGGTTCCGGGGGCATCTGCATGGGGAGAAGAATGGTTGAATGTTTGGAACGAAGAGTTTTGCCCTGTCAATCCTCTAAACCTCGATCCTCGTTACATAAATGGTCTGATAGTCAAGATAGATAACTGAACATGGAGTTATGTTGCGTTTGACCTGTTTTGGGTGTGCGCAATCACCGTCAAGTACTGAAACGTATTTAAACTGCCTGGGTCACCTCAAAAAACTTCCAATCACGCTTGATGAGATTGTTTCGAACACAACCCCCTGACGCCCAGATCTGAAAGGATTTTTTCTGCTTAAAGCCCAATAAGCTAAAAAGTAGAGTTGCTTTGAGTCTGGTTCAACAAGCCTATCTAAATACTTCACTTTAACCTTGAAGACACAGCTTCAATTTGAAACAATCCTGCATTGATGCCAAGTGGCCGGTGTCGTGTTCATCAAAAACCTGGAACCCGGTTAAGGATGTTTCCCGTGAACATTATAAGTGCCGATCTAGGAGTTTGCGGAGTCAATTGGTCGGTCAGGTAAACGTTGCTCTTCGGTTTTCATTTTTTCGCCGGGTTGCGTTAAATAGAAAAAAAGTATTATGGTTCGAGAGCTTACATCAGGCAAGTTGCTGAACTGTGCGGCGAAGTATTGTAGCTTGATACCCTTTCCTTTGACGGTCTCGGTTTTCGCCTTGACTTGTTGGCGTATCCAAGCTTGCTCAGAAGTGGTTAATTCGGTTTGCAGAAATTCCGGAACTCGGTTTGTTGTAATTCTCTCTGCTCCTGCATAATCATAAGCGAGGGCTTCTTTCAAGCGGCATGGTTTGTCAGGGAATTTTAATTTGATGTACGTCCAGCAATAGTCATAAATTATCTGACGGGCAGTTGGAAAACGAAACCATCCTTGTTTGTGCCAGAATGCTGCCAAATCCTCTAAAGCAGCAGAACAGGAACCGAAACTCTCGGAGAGAATTTGCAAAAACGTTGAAAACTTATGAGAGTTATACAGCAAATCGACCAGGCGACTGATTTCATTTAATCGGGACAGTTGACTGAAATCGATAGTGTTCGTTTTGAGGATTGTATAGGGCGGATTCGGGTCATAATGAAGTGATAGCTCCTCCGCTTGATCGTATAAAGGGGTCCCGGGAAGAACTTTCAGTGGTTCAATCTGAAGATGCTGTGGGCACAAAAACAAAACACGGTCAATTGAGTTCAGAATATCCGAGTATCTCTCTCCGGGCAAACCGGCAACAAGGTCAAGGTGCAGATGGACTTTTGTATTCTTTCTCAATCGCAAAATATTCTGTTCTGCAAGCTTTAAGTCCGTATCTCGATCCACTGTCGACAAAGTGTTTCCCAAAGTAGATTGGATGCCGATCTCAAATTGGAACATGTCGGGAGGAACCTGTTCAAGGAGACTTAAAGTTGCTTCATCAAGAAGATGAGCGGCTATTTCAAAATGAAAGTGGGAGGACCGGTTATGTTTGAGAATGTATTGAAAAATCTTGCGAGTTCGCTCCGGATGAATATTGAATGATCTGTCGACCAACTTTATTTTGGCGACTTCTTTTTGCATGAGAAACAGAAGATCGCTTTCAACGCGTTCCATTGAATAATAACGAACTTGGCTATCTTTCGCGCTCAAACAAAAACTGCATTTAAAAGGGCAGCCGCGGCTGGTTTCGTAATATACAAAGCCATGGTCTAAGCACACCAGGTTCAGCAGCAGTGCTGAGGGCAGGCTATCGAGAGGATCTAGGACTGGGCCATCTGGACCTGAAATGATGGCAGCTCCAGCCTTTCTGGTCAATCGTGGTATGGGCCCAGGCTCTTTGCGTTGATTCCATGCTCTCAGTAAATCTCGGAGAGGCAATTCACCTTCACCATGGATCAAAGCAGTAATGCCAGGATGTTGTCTAAAAAGTTCTTCTCCGGCACAGGATGTTTCTGGACCACCAATAACAATACGCAGTCCGGGCATCGCCACAGATAGCGCATCGATCAAATCAAATGTTTGCCGCCGATTCCAGATATACACAGAAAAAGCTACAACATCAGGATCTTCATCCATCAGCATTCTCAAGATGGATTCACGTGGTTCGTGAATGGTGAATTCTCGTATCCTTATCTCACCGCAGCCCTCCTTGCAAAAAGCCGCTAGACACGGCAACGAAAGGCTAGAATGAATAAATTTGCTATGTAGGGTGGTCAGAACGGTACGCATGGAAATAGAATAGCCAAGGCGAGGCCGCAGATAAAGGAAATTGTGGCGATTGCTTGGATGTGATAATGTCCAAAACAGGAGATCAGACATGTCACACAGAACGTTTCTAACCGTTGTGGCTGACGAACAGGGAGAAGTTTTTGAACTTCCTGAATTGTTGTTGGCCGGAATGAATGGTTATTCTGTTGTGCGACCAGAGGAGCCAGAAATGATTCCTCTGCCCTCCGATAGCCGCCTGTTTACAATTCCGCACACACCACCCGTGGGTTTTGACCCGAAGACTGGCAAACAGAAAACAGTTGAACGATTGCCGGCAGAATGGCGGGGAAAGAGCATTCAAGCTGTCTCAGCATTCTTATCCCCCGGTTTTACTCGAACATTGCTTCCCGCTGCCGATTACCAGAGAAAACGCATGATGTTACCTCTTTGGTCTTATACCGCTGTGGGCTGGTGCGTGGAAGAGGAATGTTTTTACACAGCAGCTGTGCAGGTTGATCGCAATACGCAATGGCAGGCAAAAAATTTTGATGATCGCCTGCTCGAACCTCGAGTCAATCAAGCGTTGGGGGATTTTCCTGATAACCGTTTGATAGAACAGTTAGCTCGCTGTGCCCTAGATTACCATTGTTTTGCAGCCAAGAATCTTTTCTTGAGAAGGTGGGAGGCTCCATTGCCCTGCTCGCCGGTCTGTAACTCACGTTGTTTAGGCTGCATTTCACTGCAAGAATCTGATTGTTGTCCGGCAAGCCAAGAGCGGTTAAGCTTTGTTCCAACAGTTGGAGAGCTTTGTGAAATTGCAGTCCCGCATTTGGAAACAGCTGAAAATGCCATCGTTTCTTTTGGTCAAGGATGCGAAGGAGATCCAATTTTACAGGTGAACACAGTTAGTAGTGCGATAAGGCGGATGCGCAAGAAAACCTCACGAGGAACGATCAACATTAATACGAATGCTTCGATACCCAAAGCAGTAAGTCAATTGGCTGAGGCTGGCATCGATTCGATTCGCGTTTCTCTGAACTCAGCGCAGGAAGCATATTACAATGCCTACTATCGACCAATGAACTATCGGTTTTCCGATGTCCTGGAATCATTGAGGATCGCCAAGCAAGCTGGTCTGTACGTGATGTTGAATTACCTCGTTTTCCCAGGAGTTACAGATCAAGATAAAGAGTTCGAATCTTTAGCGCGATTAATTGGTGATTATGGTGTTGATATGATTCAACTGCGCAATTTGAGCATGGACCCTACTGTTTACCTCGCTAGCCTTGAACTGCCTTCTTCTGGGTTTGGTGTTTTGGCGATGCTTCAGAAACTTAAGTCTCTATTCCCGGAATTGCAATACGGATATTTTAATCGCACGCGTGAAACGTTTTTTCCAGCTGGATATGCCACCGAATGGCCGATCTGATCTCATCGAAAGAGCGAATAATAGCCTTGATCACAGCTAAACAGGATTTACGTCGATGAAGCGCCATTTGGTCCTTGTTGGAGGAGGTCACGCTCACTTGCTGGTTTTGCGGGAACTCCAAAAGTTTAAGAGGCTTGGCCATCATGTTACTTTGATCAACCCTCATCACTTGCATTTCTATTCTGGAATGGGTCCCGGTTTTTTGGGGGGAGCCTATCGACTACAGGACATTTGCTTTAATGTTAAAAAAATGGTTTGCGAGCGGAACGGGGACTTTGTTCGAGATTCAGTTGCCCATATTGACCCTGTCCACCGAGAGATATCTCTCGTTACCGGCAATTTGGTGAAATACGACGTCTTGTCTTGCAACGTAGGAAGCGAGATCGCTTTCAAAGGAAACATAGGTGTTGATGACCAAGTGGTTTTAGTCAAACCCATAATCAATCTTGTCAAAGCCAGAAGAAAAATATTGCAAATGAGCAAAACGCCCTTATCTTTGGCTGTTGTTGGAGGTGGTGCCGCAGCAACAGAAGTTGCTGGAAATTTGCAGAGACTTCTTGAACAAACAGAAAGAACAGGAACAGTTTCCATGTTTGCCGGCTCTGCGCTATTGCCAACGTTTCCAGCAACTGTTCGAACCAAGGTCCTGGGGAATTTTAGAAAGCGGAATATTGTCGTTCACGAAAACTGTCAAGTCATTGGAGCAGGCAAAGGACAAGTCGCTTTGAGCAACGGACAGTGTCTGTCTTTCGATATGATTTTTCTTGCTACCGGAATAAAGCCGCCTCAGCTTTTTGCTAACTCTGGTTTCACTATCGGTCAGGATGGTGGTTTGCGAGTCAACCGATTTTTACAATCTGTCGATGCTGAAAATATCTTTGGCGGTGGGGATTGTATTGACTTTTTTGATCAGCCCTTGGACAAAGTCGGTGTGTTTGCTGTGCGAGAGAATCCGGTTTTGCTTCATAATTTGCTCGCCAACCTCGAAAACCGACCACTTAAGCCCTTCAAGCCGCAAAAAAACTATTTGTTGATCCTGAACTTGGGAGATGGTCATGGCGTGATGTGCCGCCGAAATCTGGTTGCAAATCAGCGATGGTCTTTTTTCCTCAAGGACTTGATCGACAGAAAGTTTATGAAGCGTTACCAAGTGTCTGGTGAGCAGCAAGACGGAGAATTGGGCGAAATTTCTCAGGAGAGTAAGCTTTGAGCTATATTGACCTTTTTCCCAAAGTTCCTGAATGGTCACATCGTAGATTAAGTTCGTTCCTGAGCGATAGTAATCCTGCAAGTTACCAACTTCTTGATGTCAGAGAACCTACTGAATTTGAAAAATACCATCTCCCCGGGGCACAGTCGTTTCCCTTGGCAAAGCTACAAGAAGGCTCTACGATCATAGACTCGAAAAAGCCGACTATCTTATATTGCCGTAATGGTTTACGCAGTCATGCTGCTGCACAAATTTTGATTCGCCGGGGATTTCAAAAGGTTTGTCTCTTAAAAGGGGGGGTGCAAAACTGGCCTGGATGGTTAACCACCTTTTCAGATAGTAGAGTCAACGAGCTTTTCACGATGCTCAATACGGCCGAAGACCATGCTCTGTTTGCCTGGCAGCTGGAGGAGAACACCCGTCGTCTTTACAGAGCCATCAATGAAACAGTTGAAAACTCCCAATTAAAAGTCCTTTTTGCTAAGCTCGCCGGTGATGAATCTAACCACAAGGCTACCATCAAGGCAATTTGGGAAGGGCTTTCCCGACGTGCTGCCCCCACTGCCTTTCCACATGCAATTGAGACGTTTCGAGAACATGATTTTTTAGAAGGCGGTATGGTTTTAACCGATGCCTTGAATTGGATCAAAAGTTTTTCAACAGTCGACTTGCTGGACTTTATCATCTCATTGGAAATCAATGCCTACGACCATTATTTGACTTTACAACGTCTGGCCACTGATGAAAATAGTGGCCGCCTATTTGAGTTGGTTTCTGATGAAGAATTGCGACACGTAAAATTGTTGGTCCGATCTTGCGAAGAATTTCAGTCGTCATTAGAGTGAATGGTTATCCCAAATTCTTCTTGCCCAAGAATGATTGCCTCGTTTATAAATTCCTCAAAGTCGATACGTAAATCATCATGGTGGATGGATAGATCTATTATTGATTCTTCCAAGGGGGTTTTTCTGCTGAGCTGTTCGCCAATTCGGGACAGAGCGTTTTCAATCGAAGCCACGTTTTGGTAGGAAACCAACCAATTGTTGCGAGTCATGTGTGGCACAATTCTTTTTAGCCCCTCTGGCAGGTTGTCCTGCTCTTCAAAAAGCATAGCATAAATTTCTGACGCAAAAGCCTCTAGACTTTGGCAGGAGAATTCATTCCAAAAGCAAGCCAGCAGATGATCATAAAAAATGTCTACTAGGATCGTCCGCGCATGGCCAAATCGAGGGTCCAGTCTTTGACGGCTGCGGCGCGTGTGGGAACTTGTGTGAGCCAGCCAATCAATTCTGCGATGATGCTGCAGACCTTGACGAATTTTACCCGGAAGACTTTGATCCAGCTGCCCTTTTACAAAATCACCCATAATCGCACCAAGGCGATTCATTTTGCTGGGGCCGGCCAGGTAAAGATGGACCAGATAATTCACAAAATTAATGTCTGAGAATTTTGTTTTGAAGAATCAGAATTTCAAAAGACATAAGGGCTTTGTGTGATATCTCTTGCAATTCAGTTAATCTGTCTGACAGGGCAATGTTAGGATCATCGACATAAATCAATCCGACAACTCTTCCTTGCATAACCAGAGGCAAAAGAATCGCAGATTGAGGCTTTGGCTCCCCTAGCAATTTTATGAATGGCAGGTTCGCTGAACTCTCAGGGATTGGCCCTAGAAAAAAACTTCGGCTATCAATGGCAGTTTTTAATACCGTAGGTTCAGCGAGTGACACCTGAAACGTTTCAATACCATCGATCGGAGCCCCATTTTTAATAGCGCGCCATCCGGTTATCGTGTTGCTAACAACCATAAAGAGCGCGGCTCGGAAATATCGGGGCGCCAAAAATTCGGCCAGGGCGTCAGCGACATCATTGCGATCGGATGCATTGGCGAGTTTGAGTGCCGTCTTTTCTACTGTTGTGGCGTTGTCATGCAGCGTCTCCTGGGTTGCACTCTCGAGATATCGGTCTGAAACATGTTTGGTAGCGGCCTGAACGATAGGCTGTTCGCTGGAGTTGTCCAGAGCTTTTTCATGTGGAACCGGATCGTTCAAATGGTGTTTACACTCTTCAACAGCAGTGTCCACAGTGTGCAACAATTCCAATTCATCACTTACACTTTTTGCAGGCGTTATAAAACGCATTGTTCGTTTGATTCCGTAATAGTTTTCGAGAGCCAGGGCCAGTCGCATCTCAAGTGCGAGGACTGGTAACACAACATAACCGGTTCGATACGCGATCTCATCGATGGCTTTAAGGTCTTTTGGGTCGGACATCGCAAGCTTTAATTTGCGTCCACTGACTGCCATAGGAACTGCTTTATATTTTGCGGCAAGAGATTTGGGGAGGATTTGAATGACGCTTTCGGGAATGTTCTCCAGCTCATCTGGTTGAGCGCAAGAGTAACGGTGAATCCTGTTTAAGGCTGCGGCGAGGCTCCGCTCAGAAATCAATTCCATCTCAATTAAAATGGTGCCAAGCTTTCCACCAAAGATAACTTGAGCCTGCAGAGCTTCCTCAAGTTGATTTTGAGTGATGATGCCATGATTGATTAAAAATTCACCAAGCTTTAAACGCATATTCCCTCACAATGGCTGGTGTTTGAAAACTGTACTGAGTTAATTTTGGCTTGATTGTTGCTGTGCAACGTTGTCTTGTTTGGTAATTTTAATCGGTTGCTCGTACAATTCTCCAAGAACTGTGCTTCTGTGTACTTGAAATGATTGCATATTCTGTTTAACAATAGGCGCGGCAGAAGGTGTTCGCACACGATGAGGATTTACCGGCGAGCCGTTTTTGTACATCCGGAAACAAAGGTGAGGTCCGGTTGCCAAACCGGTACTGCCGACATAGCCAATAGTTTGCCCTTGACTGACTCGGTGACCTTGTTTGACACCCCGTGCAAATTTGCTCATATGGAGATAGAGGGTTTCATATGAACTGTTATGACGAATTTTGATGAAGTTGCCATTCCCGCGGGTATAGCCTTTTTTAATGACTATCCCATCTCCGACACTTTTAATTGGTGTTCCTCTTGGGGCCGCATAATCAATCGCCGGGTGCGCTTTCCAGGTTTTCGTGATTGGGTGAAAACGGCGCATGGTAAAGCCGGAAGAAATCCTTGAGAATGCAAGTGGTGCTTTAAGGAACGCTTTGCGCAGACTCTTGCCATCAGCATCATAGTAATCAGGACGTTTGTCCCCATCTTGGTAAAGAATGGCCTCGAAGGTGGTGCCCTGGTTTGTAAATTCAGCAGCAAGTATCCGCCCATAACCGGCCGGCTGGCCTTCACGGAAGCGCTTTTCTACGAGTGCTTGAAAAGAATCGCCCTGACGAATGTCAAGTATGAAGTCAATGTCCCAGGCAAAAATATCGGCGAGATTCATCGCTAGCACTTCACTTTCCCCTATTTGCGTTACAGCCTCAAAGAGGCTGCTATCAATTTTGCCCCTAACGCGTTCGATGGCAACTGTATAAGGAATTGGTTGGCGCTCTACTTGGAAAGTTTCAGAGTCTCTGCTGATAATCAATTGTTCGTTTTTATCAATGTCATATTCGAAACGTTCAAATTCACCGTTAGTCAAGCATAGCCGATAAGGTTGGCCAGCGCAGAGGCCGCTCAGAGGGAAAACAGGTTTGCTGACCTGGTTTAAAGCGTGTATTTGTTTCGCATCAAAATATGTACCTAAAAGACCTGTAATCGTATCACCAGAAGCGATTTCTCCGCGAATAATTTCGCGTTTAATCTCAGGTGGCTTGGGTGGTGTAGGTTGGCTGACCTCAACTATGCTTACGTCATTCTCATTCACATTTGACCGGAAAAAGAAGCTAAAGACCAGCAATGTCCCCAATGCCAGCAACAGCCAGAATCGAAGGCGTGATGTTCTCTTGAGGCGTTTTGCAGAACCACGTATGGGGGGGTTGAAGTCGATATGCAAAGCGTTTCACCTGTTTACATAACAATAACTTGGTATTCTAACAGGGGATTGATTAAGTTGTCCAGAGTGTTAGGAAAGTTTGTTGCCTAAGCGTTTTACTTGGCTTATGTTTAGAGAGTAGGATAATCAGACTGGGAGAGGATTCAATTCGATCATGATTAATTCGCAGCGTCTTGCCGATGAATTTGCCCAACTAGCAGCAATCAATAGTCCCCCACTCAAGGAAAGCGCTATTGCCCAATATCTTAAAAAGCGATTTGAAACACTTGGTGCTGAGGTAGTTTTCGATGAGTCTGCAAACAAAACAGGGGGAGAAGTCGGTAATATGATTGCTTATTTGCCATCGACATGCCTTGACAAAGAGCCATTGCTTTTTTCTGTACATATGGATACGGTCGACCCATGTGGAATGGTTGTCCCGGTCCTAAAAGATGGTGTTTTTAGCAGCGCCGGACAAACGATCCTTGGCGCCGATGATAAAGCAGGAATAGCAGAAATTATTGAAACGCTTGAAATCATCCGTGAACAGAAGATTCCGCACGGTGAGATTGAGGTTGTCATAACCGTTGCTGAGGAAATCGGATTGGTTGGAGCTAAGCACCTCAACTATGAACTGCTTCGCTCACGTCGCGGCATTGCTCTGGACACCCCTGGTGTGGATTGGATGGTTCTTAAAGCGCCTGGTGCGAATCGTATTAAAGCTGAGATTTTGGGACGAGAGTCGCACGCCGGAGTTGCGCCCGAGCAAGGGGTTTCAGCCATTTTGACAGCTGGGCTTGCGCTGTCAAGAATGCGCTTGGGCCGGATAGATTTTGAAACGACGGCCAACATTGGCACAATCCATGGTGGTGTAGCCAGAAACATTGTACCACGTCATGTTTATATGGAAGGCGAAGCGCGAAGCCACGACCCAGTCAAGCTCAAGGCACAGACAGAGCATATGATTGAATGTTTACATATGGCTGCCGATGCAATGGCTTGCGAAATTGATAACGAAACATTTCGGCCACAATTAAAAATCGATATGCACCCGGACTACCCAAGCATGGCGGTTTCTGAAGATGCAGAAATTGTGACACTCATCAAAAGAACGGCAGCAAAGATTGGACATGACCTTAAAATCAGGGTTGGCGGAGGAGGCAGTGACGCCAATATGTTCAATGCAAACGGGATAGAGACAATTATTCTCGGAACAGGGATGCAAAATGTTCATTCTGTCAATGAAAAAGTCGCTGTTGCCGACATGGTTCATGTCGTAGAACTTCTTGTCGCAATAATTAAAGACAACTGATCAGCATTTATCCTTGAGTGTGTGCCATGCGATTTAACTCATCTCTGATTGACGTTCAAGACCCGCCGATCGCAGAGGTCAAATCTTGGTTACAAAAGAGAACCTGTCCCAGCAAAAAACCGCTAATTGATTGCTGTCAAGCAATGCCAAACTATCCTCCTGCGCAGCAATTGACTGAATTTTTAAGCGAAAGGGTCAAGGATGCCTCCGTAAGTCGCTATACAGTTGATGAAGGGATTCTGGAAGTTCGCCAAAGTGTTTGTAGCTGGTACGAAAGACGTTACGGCACTGCACCTTCGGCCGAGCAAGTCTGCATGACTGTTGGGGCGAGCCAAGCTTTTTGGCTAGCCATTTTATCGACATGCAGAACTGGAGACGAGGTGATTATAGCTTCTCCGGCTTATTTTGATCATGCAATGGCTTTGCGTGCACTCGGTATACGCATGGTTTGGGTCCCTTATGAAGATTTGGGTAATGGCAAGGTAAATGTGAAGGACTTTGCTGATCGAATCTCAGCTAAAACCAGAGCCTTGTTGCTGGTTACACCAAGTAACCCGACTGGTCTCGTTTTCGCTCCAGAAACTCTTCGCGATTTTTTTGATCTGGCAAACCGTCATAATTTGGCTCTGATTCTCGATGAAACCTACAATGCTTTTGTGCCCTATGAATCCACGCCTCACAACTTGTTTAATATACCGAACTGGCATATGACATTAATTCATTTGGCTTCCTTCGGAAAGACCTTTGCTTTAACTGGATACCGTGCTGGAGCGTTGATCGCCAGCCCGGAGCTGGTTCGTCATGCTTTGAAAATTCAAGATACTATGGCGGTTTGTCAGCCGCATCTGACTCAACTGGCTGTTCAATTCGCCTGCAATTGCCTCGATGACTGGTTAGATGAGAAGGTTTCAATGATGGCGCAAAGACACCAGCGATTCCGAGAAATTTGGGATCAGTCAAATTTGTCGTTTGAGTGTGTCTCCAGCGGAAGTTTTTTTGCGTGGGTCAGGCATCCGTGGAAAAGCCTGGATAGTCGGTCTGCAGCGCAACGAGTTCTAGATGAAGCTGATTTGATCTGCCTGCCTGGCGAGGCTTTCGGCCCTGGCTTAAAATCCTACCTTCGTCTTGCATTCGGTAATTTAACAACCGAGCAAGTTCCCGAAGCTGTCGACCGCTTTAAATATTTATCAAATCGCTAATAGTTCCGAGTTGGGCAATTACTGTAATCTCTCTTCTTTGCCTTTTCCAAAAGCCTATGTCTAATATTCAAATTTTTGCTATCGAATTCTGATCGCAGCTGGAAAAGCATAAGCCACTGCCGCAGCGATCAAGAGGAACTTATATCCGAATTCGACAGCAAAAAGGGTTGCGATTGCAGCTCCTGCTACGGAAAGACAATTATTAATGCCCCAAGCCCAAGGGACCTCTTTTGGCCGGGTCTTGTCGAGCCAACGCAAACCAAGAGGAAACGGCATTCCCATTAAAAAAGCCAAAGGCAAAATTGCAGAGATAGTAACCAATGCCCTTGTCAAATGAGATTGATCAAGGGTTTTGGTTAGTAGCGGGCTGAAAAGCATTGCGTAACCCATGACTGCAAAAAAAATTAACGAAGCAATGCGGCAACTGTTTGCTTCAAGTATTCGAACGGAAAAAAAACTACCGAGGCCAGAACCGATCAACATGGTTCCAATGACGACTGCTGCAGCTATGGTTGGATAGTTCAAGTAAACAGTTAGTTGATGTATCAAGCCCATTTCCACCCACATATAGCCGAACGCGAGTCCGCCGAAATATAGGCATGTCCTGAAAGTCCTGGTGCTTTTGGGTAACTTCAAAAGCGGAAATATGATCAGCATGATAGCTAGACTGGACAGAATAAGGGCTGAAAGAGCGGCGATCAGCCATCCAATTTCGATGTACGACAAGGTTCGCCATCCATAAAGTTTTGACAGTTCAGGAAGCGTTTGCCAACGAAGGAATTGATCAAAAAAGGGCTGGTTATCAGTAGGAGGATCGATTCGAAAAGGATAATTGCCGAAAAGGTTTTTTGATTTGTCCGATACAATAAGATCTAATTGTCCTAGAATGCTGTCATCGTAAAGCTTGTGAAACCGTTGGCGCTCGTGGGTCTGAATGTTCGGGAGTAAGGCCAAGTCAAATTGCCACTGCTCAGCAAAACGTCGGGTTGCTTCGACCTCCTCTGCAATCAACGGTGTGCGTTTAATGTAAAATGTTATGGTTGCCCAACTCCGAATTGCAGCTATGTATGGCTTTGCGGGAGACATCTTTGCATTGTTCATGGCTGTGACAATTGTGTTCAGCAGTCGAACAGGTCTGCGTACCGGGTAATCAAGCCAAGTTGTTACGATCAAGCAGCCATGAGGAGTGAGTTGGCCAAAGGCATCAGTTAGCGCTTCCGTGGTCAAAAGCGGTCTTTCAGCAAGGGCAAAAAGGCCGGAATCGCCTCCAAAGGAACCGACTTCGGGCAGGATTATCAAATCATATAATTCATTGTCACGTGCCAGCCAAACTCTCGGTGAAGAGGTTACCCAGTCTACGTTTGGATGTTTCAGAAGTTGGTTGTAACGGTCTGATAGAGTTTTCTGCAGGATCATTAAAACGTCAGGGTAGGCTTCAACTGCTGTGACTTGAGTCGCTCCGTGATTCAAGGCGTGTTGAACGTATGTCCCCGTTCCGGAATCGAGTACCAGAACCTTGTTTCGCCGACCCAAGGCATACGGCAAAAAATTCGGCGTCGCATCGAGAGATAGGGATGCCTCCTCGCTAATCATGGCTGCACCATAGGCGTTGCCGTTTATAAAAACAGTGGGCGCATTTATGGCTTTCTCTTGCCAGCGCAAACTGATGGCATCAGAAGAATGTAAAGCCGGAGAATAAACCAGATGAATTTGCCCGGCAGCAGATGGTTGTCGTGCAATTATTTCAGCTCCAGGCAAGTTAAGGGTGCGCTGTAAATCTTTGTACTGAGACAGCTGAATTTGTCTTGGATGAGCCAAACAAAAACCGATGATGAAAACAGTTAAAATCATCCCTCCCCATAAAACCGAAGGTTTGCGGCCCAAAAGTGTCATTGCGCCAATCAGAGGCAACAGAGCACATAACGGCAGCATATATTCCGGGTAGAGCTGGTCGAGTCCCCACAAGGCGATCACGACACCGAAACCTGAACCAATAAGGTTGCTGAAATAATAACTTCCAATCTTTTGGGTTTCTGCAGTAAATACCAATCCAATGCCAAGCGCCCCAGAAACAAAAGGACACATGAGAATCAAGGCAGAGAGACCGAGCTTTGCTGTTTCGATTGGAGAGCTAAACAACATCAAAGAGTCGAATCCGCCGAATAAATACTGTGCAAATTCAAACGGTCCAACGAGCGTGATAGAACAAATCAGAAATAAAACAGGAAGTAATCGTGCCTGCTCTTTTAACATCTTCTCGCGGTTAAGGGCCAAAAGACTGCCAGCAACACCGAAACCGAGCAGTGCAATGGAGATAACCAATGCAGCGAAATGACTCCATTGGCTGGTTGCCAGAATTTGCATCATAACGACCTGAGCTGCAAGAAGGGCAGCAGACACCAAGCCTAGAGCGATATGACGATTCCAGGCGGTTCTGGCCAAAGTCATTCAGATCTCCGGAAAGGAACAAATCGGACAGGCATGAGGTTTTTGCTCTCGAATTGATCTCCCTTTTTATCAATCTGCATTAAGGTCTGGACAAAAAAAGGAGAGCCTACGGGTATGACCATCTTTCCACCATCGGCAAGCTGTTCGAGCAGAGGAGGCGGAATAGATGCCGCAGCTGCGGTCACAATGATAGCGTCAAAAGGTGCAAATTCTGGCCAACCGAAGTAACCGTCTGCATTAAGTATTTTGAGATTCTTATAGCCAAGCTGAATAAGCCGCTGCCTCGCAGAGGACGCCAGTTCGGGGATGACTTCAACTGAGAACACCTGAGCACCGGTTGCAGCAAGGACGGCCGCTTGGTAACCAGAACCGGTACCAACCTCAAGAATTTTTTTACGAGGATTTGGTGCAACCAATTCTGTCATGTATGCGACAATATATGGCTGAGAGATTGTTTGTCCGAAGCCGATTGGCAATGGACGGTCATTGTACGCATAAGCGATTTGATTGGAGGGAACAAATTGATGTCTTGGGACAGCAAGGAGAGCTTTTATAGTTGCTTTATCCTTGATGCCACGTGCGATGATTTGCTCATCAACCATAGCTCTTCGTTCGATGGTTCTTTGATCATCTTGAGACAAGACTACATGGTATACAGGCGAGATGATCAAAGAGAGAGCAAATAGCGGGACACAGCACCAATGTTTACGCATCGCCAATACCACAAAGTTGGAAGTCATAATAAGTATAGCTAAATTTCCCCGGATTTCAGTTTCGTTTACTCCCTTCAATATCTAAGTCTGGTTATGCTGCAATGCGCAGCGTTTTCTGTCGGTGACCTGAAGAGAACAACATCTGCCTTTTGCCAAACGGCACTCTTTCTACTGACAGCAAAGAAGCTCTTCAGTCAGATTCAAAATAATGCCGCTAACAGATTAATGTTCAACTGGGATGGTGGTTAGGATTGCCAGGGCGGACGTTAAAATATTTTATAAAAGAAACCTCTTCGCTGGCCAAAAAAATAGATGTTTTGTCAATGGTTCTAACGTTTTGCAAGGTCAGTATTTGGCCAGGTTTTCAATATTGCCAAAATTACATGGTTTGAACAAATCGGGGGCTAAAGCTTGTTTGTCTGCAGTGACATGCCATCTAATGCTCCTTGCGCCTGTTTAAGCATTTGCTCGCTGGCCAAGAGGCCAACACAGCTGTCCTGCCAAAGGCCTAGCAAATAATGTTCGGCAACTCTGTTTAAGTCTTTTGCTGTGGTTGACAAAACTTGGTATCGATAAGCTTGGCGTTTTTCAGGAGTGATCCCCTGTTGAAATAAGGTAAACTCATGATAGCCCCGGCCTGCTGGCGAAAGCGGTCGATCAAGTTCGCCAAAGACAGCAAGAATGGCCTCTTTGAGCATCTCCTGGCTAAACTTCTCATGACAGGCCCAATCTACAGCTTGACGGTAAACGTCTAACGTTCTGGCTAACTGAGGATCGCGATATGAAAGAAGTGATAGAAGCCCTCCTTCAGGACTGTAACCGGCAAGCCCGCCATAAGCTCCACCTTTTTCACGGACTTCCCGATGCAAAAAATTGGCACGAAGCAATTTGGACAAGACATGCAAAGGCGCTGCATCGGGATGTGAGTATGGTACGGTACGAAAAACCCTGGCAACATAAGAAACAGGGAGGGCATAGTTCCAGCCAATTGCTGCAGCTTTTGAACGGAATTCATCGTTTTCTCTTACCACATGTGTCGCATTCTCTGGCAGGCTGTTTAAGAGGTCCTTCAAATTTTGTTGAAAAGCATCATGACTCTTCGGTTCTGCAGTAAGCGCTATGGTTGTTCGATGTCTTACTAAAATGTTTTGTGCGATGCGCTTGAAGTTGTCGGCCAAGCTTGTCAATTGGCTGTTCTCATAGACACTAGCTTGTCTGATTCTTTTGACTTGTGACATGCCAGACCATGCTTCCCGCAAATGTGCGGCTGGAGTCAAGCTTTCGGCTGCAGCCCGTGAGGCAAAAGTGTGTCCTGCACCGGGGATTGAATTTTCCATTGCTGTTTTGACTTGGCCGATGACGGTGCGCATTCGATCAAGATCGTCAAAATTCGGTGAGGTCAGCATGTCCTTTAGTATGGAGGTCATTTCTGCCTGATTGCGGTCTAAGGCTTTTGCCTTTAGGTCAACAACAGGCCGCATATTTTCTAAAGTGTCAGGGTCTTCCAATAGATTTGCACCCAAACGAATCCCTCCTGTCGCCGCTGTTATCCTCCGCGTCATATCTAAGTAACTGTGACCTGCTGCACCGATCTGTGGGAGCAAGGTGCAAAAAAGCGGCACATCGGAATGCAAGCTTTTTGGGAGACCGTTTAAATCGAATTGCAAAGTAAGATTGCTGATGCCGTTCGTTGGCTGTTCAAAGTGGAAGACCTTTGTAGATAAGGATTCCTCGAGCCGATACGATACCTTTCGTTCTTCAGGAACAATGTCTTCGATTTCCAAAGTCGGCAGGCAATTTGTATCTTCATGAGATTCTTGAGCTTTTTGCAATGCGATTGCGCTGGCAACAATGTTTTTTCTTTTGGTCTCATCAAGTTCTTTGCTGATCTGTTCAAGGCGGCTTTGAATGATTTGTTCCTGACGTCGATCGTGATCTTTATCTGGTTTGAGCAAAAGAGTGACTCTGTGGGGATTGTTCAAAAAATGTTTGCGAATTAACTTTGGCAAGAAAGTATCATCACTCGTGGCTTTTTTAAGCTGTTTCAGGGTGGAATCAATGCACAAAGGGTCGATCGGGTTGTCAGCGTGAAGCCATGATCCAAAAAAGCGCATCAATAAACTCAAACCGTAAGGGTATTGATCACCTGTGACTTCTCGGTTCGAGAATTCGTATTGGTGTAAAGCTGCATCGACTCGTTCTCTAGGAAATCCTTGGTCAGCAATACGTTCCAAAGTCTCCATGATCAAAGCCTCGATTTTTTCAACTTGGTCTTGATGGGTTCCTTGCAGGCCAGCAGCCAAATAAGTGTCACGGTAATCATCGTGATATCCAGTGCCGGGAGTGAGATTTTGTCCGAGTTGACTCTCAATTAAAGCATGATAAAGAGGTGCAGCAGGATTGCCAAGAAGTAGATTGGCAAGAATGCCAGTCGCAACCCTTTCAAAGGTCTCTTCAATCGGGCAGGTTAACCAGGCAAGCTGGACCATGCAGCGTTGCGAAGGATCTTCATCTTCGCCAATCGGAAAGGTCTCTGTAATTTTTATTGGATGACGAAAACGCTGCTCGTGCCAGATTTCACTTTCCACAAACTGAGTCTGGAACTTGTTTAAAGCCAGAGTCTCGAATTTTTCGAGATGACCTTCAAGCGGCATGTTGCCGTATGTAAATATCCAACTATTGCTTGGATGATAGAAACGTTGATGAAAAGCCCGAAGGTCTTCCCAGGTAAGCTCAGGGATCTCAGAGGGCTCGCCACCGGAGTTTTTGCCGTAGCAAGAGGTTGGGAAAAGCCCGCGGTTCATTCTACGCCCGAGCAGGGAAGAGGGGTCTGCCATTGCGCCTTTCATTTCATTGAAAACAACCCCTTTAAACTGAAGGTTAGACTTTGAGTCGGTTGGATCAGAAAATTCAAGTCGGTGTCCTTCTTGAGAAAAATCGGTCTTGCGAAGCAATGGAAAAAACACGGCATCCAAATAAATTTCAATTAGGTTATTGAGATCTTTTGGATTCATGCTGGCGACTGGATATAGGGTCCAGTCTGCAGCGGTCATAGCATTCATGAATGTATTCAGGCTCCGCTTAAGCATTGCGAAGAAAGGGTCGCGCACTGGATATTTCTGGGATCCACACAATACAGTATGCTCGAGAATGTGGGCGACTCCGGTAGAATCTGGTGGTGGAGTACGGAAGCCGATTGCAAATACATTATTTGGATCATCGTTATTGATATGAAACAGACGGGCTCCCGTCGGTTGATGTTTCAGAATGACTGCGGTTAGATTGAGTTCTGGGATTGACTGGCTGCGGCAAACCAGATAGTTGCCTAGCCAAGAGCCGCAAGGAGGTATTTTCTGGGACATGAGTGCTCCATTCAATAAATGTTTACTTTTCATTCTAGCGCAGATGAACTGGATGTATAGAGTTTGTCGAAAAACAGGTTCATCTCTGCAAGGCTATAGACAACCTGCCTTAAGTGTATGCCCTCAGTTAAAAGCGAACTGTGCTGAGCGACACCTTTCCAGACGAGTCAGAAATTTGGATTGTGCTCAAAATAAATTAAGGTCAGTTTATCAATCATTGGCTAGTCAGTAATAATTGATTGACAGTACAAACCCAGCCAACTTAGCACGGCCGATTGAAACCTTTGCCGGAACGCGCCGGTGTGGCCGAAATGAATGGCTAAACGGGTTCACACTATCTTCGAAAACACTAACAGTTCAAAATGCTGATGTTTTAACAGGCGCAAATATTAAGTCTCTTGGAATCAATGATTTGGCCAATAAAGCGGGTAAAAAAACTGCTAGAACGAGTCTGTCTGCGCAGCCATGGCTTTAGTAAGTAGTTCTACGTTTATAAATTAGTTGAAATGCTTTATAACTCTGATATTCAATGGGCTCAGATTCGATGGCTATTGACAAAAACCAACGAAACGTTACAAAGATTTTAAAATTCATACAGACCAACCAAAGTTTGATAAAGCACTTGCTCAAGCCTGTTGAAAATGCTGACGAACATTTCGTTGAAATTAAAAATCTTTATGGACGGATCCATGGAAGATACATGGAGCCATAAA
>JAFDBS010000104.1 GCA_019313185.1 Deltaproteobacteria bacterium
TCCCCGCTGAACACCTCGACCGCCGGTCCGGTCATGAATACATCGTTTTCACCGTCCCATTCCATTTCCAAATCTCCGCCTAGAAGGTGGTTCAGAAGTGTCCGACTCGTTCTTCCCGTCAGTACTCCTGCGACCGTTACGGCTGCAGCGCCGGTGCCACATGCCAAGGTTTCTCCAGCGCCTCGCTCCCAGGTGCGTTGGCGTACTTCTGTTAAATCAAGGACTTCAACAAATTCGACATTGGTGCGCTGAGGAAAATCCGGCAGGTTTTCAATCGCGGGTCCGTAAAGATGGACGGGAAAGTTTTCAATATTTTCGATATAAATGACACAGTGAGGGTTTCCCATCGACACGCACGTCGCCTGGAAAGTCCGATCGAGCACCGACAGTTCCTGATCAACAAACCGCTCCTGCGATGGACCTGTCATCGGGACTTCGCCACGCGATAACTTGGGCCGTCCCATGTTCACTCGTACCCGGTTGACATGTCCTTTGGCATTCATACTCATATCAAGCGCTAATATTCCCGCACCTGTCTCTACAGTAATGTGTTGTTTTCTGATCAAGCTGTGGTCATATACATATTTGCCCACACACCTCAACCCGTTGCCGCACATCTCTGCTTCAGTGCCATCCGCATTGAACATGCGCATGCGCACATCGGCAACTTTTGATGGCAGGATCAGAATCATACCATCGCTGCCAACACCAAAATGTCGATCACTGATTTCTTTTGCAAGCTTGGCAGGGTCGGAAACCTTTGTATCAAAACCGTTGATATAGATGTAGTCATTCCCGGCACCATGCATTTTGGTAAATTTCATAACTGCCTTTCAAAAGTTCTTGATGCAGACTTCGTATTTACCTGATTATAACGACAAAGATCAGTCTACCACAACCATTACGGGGATTTGTTTGGATTGCCCTTGCTGTCAGGTCTGTTATGCTTAATTATTAATCAACTGAGGAGTGAAACATGCCCCATTTACAGTTCGAACTCAATTTCAGCCCAAATCCACAAGACAAACAAAGCTTTGCGCATTCTGTACGACAACTTTTTGCCCGGATAATGAATACCGGAACAGATCACATCGGCATCACTTTGCGCTGCTACAGCGCAAATGATTTGGTATTCGGCCGGGCCGGCAATGGTAAAATTGCATTTCTCAATGCCGACATTCGTGTCGGCCGCAGCGCACAGCAGAAAAGACAGCTCGGCTTGGAGATCATGGCCGAGTTAAGTCGTCTCTGGGAGATTCCAAAGGAAAGTATCTATGTCATCTATACGGAGCATGACGGTCCTGACTTTCAGTTGAGTGACCGGGTTTTGCCTTCGTGGCAGGCAGGAGAAGATCCATTAAAGGACTGATCAATTGTTCAATCCTCAGTCCGATTGTGGCGATCAAAAAAACATCTATGCTATGCTTTCAATATGGGGGACAGGGAATTTCATGGCATACAATCTCAAAACAAAAATATGGCAGACTGGTGCTCTCGATTGGTGGGGGATGATCAATAATCAGGATGTATATCTTGGGAGCAGGGAATTTCCACTCCCTCCAGAAGAAGGAGACGAGTGGCACGTCCGGTCAACCGGTGATCTGTTCAAGATTGTTGAAGGTGAAATCAAAAAAATAGGCAATCGACCCTTTACTTCAGAACATTGGTTGGAATGATTCCAGATATCGTTCAAATCCGCGTCGGTCAGACTGACAACTTTGCCTACCTGATCATCTGCCCCAAATCGCTTAAAGCGTTGGCGGTTGACCCAGGCCGATCACCTGAAAGCCTTCTCCAGGAGATTGAGAAGCGCAAGGTGCAGGTAGAGATACTGGCTAACACACACGGCCACCAAGACCACATTGCTGGCAACCAAGAAGTGCTGGAAGCCACTGGGGCGAAACTCGCGGCCCACCCTCTGGATGTCAAGAGCCCTGATATTGCACTTGGCGAGGGGAGCATGCTCAGAACAGGCCTCTTGGAAATTTCTGTTCTGCACACACCGGGGCATACTCCTGGTTCGGTGGTCTTCAACCCCCAGGGGGCTTTGATTACCGGCGACACCTTGTTTGTTACACGCTGTGGCCGTGCAGATTTTGCCGGGAGCGATCCTGCCGCACTTTACCACAGCTTGATGAGGCTCGCGGCATTCCCCGTTGAAACGCTGGTCTACCCTGGCCATGATTACGGCCCCCGGCCGCATTCCACTATCGGTTTTGAGAGAGAACACAACGACTATTTGAATTGTCCAGACTTGAACAGCTTCTTTCGTCTTAGGATGACTTGACCTGCTCCGGGGCAACCAAGAGATTGACTGGATCAAGGGAGGTTTGGCCAAGCAGTGATGTCTTTATCTATTGATCGGCAAAGGCATCTGGGTTTTAATCCGCCAGTTTTGGACCCCGTTGAAGAATCCTTTCAAGGGCGACATCTGCAAGATGAAAATCGTAAAAAGCTTTGACTTTCTCATTTCGCGCGCGCGTTAGAAATTCCTGTGCATCGAGCAGATCAACGGTTGTAGCCACTTGAGCTTTGTAGCGGTTTTCGTTCACCCGGTAGTTTTCTTCAGCCTGAACCAATCCTGTTTCAGCAGTGAGCAAGTTCCCTTCCGCGACCTGCAATTCTTCGAGGGCAATCTTTAATTGCTGCGTTAGCAAATCTTCTGTAGCCCGAATTTCCTGATAACGTGCATCGATCTCCTTTGCACGTGCTTTTATTTCATAGTGAGTGTCGAAGCCACTAAATAAAACCCAAGAGGCCTCAAGCATGGCTCGAGAGTCACTGTCGTAGTCTGGGTCGCTGGGTTCTGGCAGAGCACCATTTCCAAACCTCTCATAGCTAAAAACCAAGTCAACATTTGGTAAATATTCTCCGGAGACAGCTTTCTGCGCGGCCCTGTCCGCTGCGAGACGGTTATGCAAAAATCGCAACTCACTTCGGGCGAAAAACATCTCCTGTTGCATATCAGCATAAGAGCGAGAAGGCAGTAAAGGCCTGGCCGCGAGGTCTTGTAGATTTTCCAGATCCAAGCCGTTTAAGCCTATGATCCGACGAAGCCTTTCACGTGCGTTGGCCTGGTCACCAATGGCACGTAATAATCGTTGCTGGGCGGTGGAAAGTTCCACTTCGACACGGAGCAAGTCATTGCGGGCAATCAAGCCTTCGCGCAACCGCAAAGCGCTTTCGAACTTCTGGCGTTCAAGGAGTTCTACACTTTTCTTTTCGGTTTCAACGTTGCTATTCGCCCTTAAGACTTCTATATATGCGCCTTTGGCAGCCAAAACGATATCGGCGACAACACTTTGCCTTTGGTACACTGCAGCGCTGGCCAAGTATCCGGCTTCTCGGAGTCGAAAATAGTCACTTCGCCCGTTGAACAGGTTATAACGAGCGCTGGCTGCCGCAACACTTGCCTCATCGTCTTCAATTTGTCTGTTCTGTTCACCGGTCGAATAGGCATAACCAGTCTCTATGGTTGGCCAGAACGGCGATTGAGCTTTACTTTCGCGCGCTGCAGCGGCTTGCTCAAGGGCATAAAATTGCTGAATTTGAGGATTATGAGACAGGGTCTTTCTGACGGCATCATTGATGTCCATCGCTTGCGCAGAGTTAATCATTGCTGAGAAAGCTATAAAAAGCAGAAAAGCTCTCATCCCATTCCCTCCT
The DNA here is from genome assembly GCA_019313185.1 of Deltaproteobacteria bacterium. Classification (GTDB taxonomy): domain Bacteria; phylum Desulfobacterota; class Desulfuromonadia; order Desulfuromonadales; family BM103; genus JAFDBS01. The sequence goes on from JAFDBS010000104.1 coordinate 3,667, forward strand.
TCGTGTCCGGGCGTTTCTCCATGCGTATCACGAAAATCAGGATCGAAGGGATTACAAAGACTGTAAAAACGGTCGACACCGCTAACCCACCAAGGAGAACACTGCCAAGCCCCTGGTACATTTCGGCACCGGCACCAGGGACCAGAACCAGAGGCAGCATGCCAAAAATACTCGTTGTGGCGCTCATGTAGATTGGACGGAGCCGGCTACGGGTTGATTCAAGAACAGAGTCTTGATAATCCATTCCTGATCGAAAATTGTTCAGCGCCTGATGAACAATTAAAATTGCATTATTCACCACGACACCTACCAGAATTACAAAACCCAGCATAGTCAAGATGTCCATAGCTTGTGCAGGCTCGCCCCTGATTGACAAATACACATTAAGCAGGCGCAGTCCGAGGAACCCTCCTGCGCCAGCGAGGGGCACGGTCAGCATGATAATCATTGGGTAGATAAAGTTGCCAAACATTGAGGCCATCAACAAATATGCGATCATCGCGGCAAGGATAAAGTTCCATTTCAAGACGTTTGCTGTCTCGACAAGTTTGTCAGCGGCCCCTCCAAGACGTACTTCCAGCCCTCTCATTAATCCAGAACTTTCCAGAGAGGGGAGGACCTCATCCTGAATGGTTTCCATCGCCTGCTGGAGAGGCACCTCAACGGGAGGTGTAACTTGAAGAGTTACAGTCCGTTTTCGTTCCAAATGTCTGATCTGGTCCATGCCGGTAGTCTGTTCCATCCTGGCCAGGGTAAAAACCGGCACAATCTTTCCTTGCGGTGTGGCCAATGGAGCCGCAAACAATTCCTCCGGTGTCAGGATATTTGTCTCGGCCGTCTTGACAACCAAATCGATCTTTTTTTTGCCCTCTTCTTTAAAATCCCCAATCTCTGCTCCATCCATGAGCACATCGAGCGCCACGCCAAAATCTCGGGCAGAAAAGCCGTTTGCTTTCAAACGATCCCGGTCGGGAACAATTCGTACTTCTGGATAGGTTAGTTCGATAGAGGGCACGGGCCGAATTTGCGAACCCGGCATCGTTTGCCTTAACTGTCCGAACAGAGCACCTGCCGCACTGACAATCTTGTCCAAGTCATCGCCACTGACGTCAACTTCAACGCTTCGGCCACGGCCAAGATTGCTTTGGAACACTCCGGGCTGCAGGCTAACACCATACATGCCGGGGATAGAATTGATCATGCGATTAAACAGCGGCAACAGTTCTCGGGCTCGATCCCACTCACCGGCAACCGCGCCGACAAGCATGAACCCTTCCCGGCTCACATAGAACATGTTTTTGATTGATGGCAGCCCGTCTCTGCTCTGATTGATATGGGGCGCGGCAAGCTCAAAAAAAGTTTCGCCGATCAAAGTTCGTTCTTCAACGGAGAGCCCGGGTGGAGGCACCAAAATACTTAGAACAAGGTTCCGGTTGCCCTGCGGCAAGTATTCCTTCTTCGGCATGAGAAAAACTACCGAGGCTATTGCAAGTCCAATTAGGATGACAACGGTAGTGAGTCGAGTTTTCCAGTTGCGCGTCGCAAGTTGTACCAAGCTCATCAAACCGTCAGACATGCGATGTCCTGCGCGCTCCAAATGTCGTGTTGCTCTTGGCGGTTTTTTGGCGGCGGACACCAATAGCCGATTGGCAAACATCGGGATAACCGAAATCGAGACAAGCAAGCTCAATGAGACAGCGGCAACTACCGCAATGGCGATATCTTGAAAGAGTTGACCGGCTTCTTCTTCGATGAAGACAACAGGCAGGAAAACTGCCAATGTCGTGATTGTAGAGGCAAGTACCGCCCCCCAAACCTCCTTGGTCCCCTCCAAGGACGCTTCAAATGCATTCTTACCCATCTTACGGTGCCTGTCGATGTTTTCGATCACAACGATGGCATTGTCAACCAGCATCCCAACTGCAAAAGCAATCCCAGCCATGCTGACAACATTTAAATTGCGGCCCATGAGATCAAGCATTATGAAGGTGCCAATTATGCTGATAGGAATAGCCAGGCCAACAACCAGAGTTGCCCGAACAGACCGCAAGAACAAAAGTAAAACTCCTGCCGCCAAAAGCCCACCAATGAGAATGTTCTGCTTGATCAAATCTATGGCACTGCGAATGTAGAACCGTTGATCATAAACCCACTCAAAGTGCAACTCTTTGGGATGGAGTTTGTCCTCGTTAAGCCAATTGACCGTCTGCTCAAGGTTGTCAGTCATCTCAAGAATATTGACGCCCGCTTCAGGGCGAACACCGAGAGCGATTCCATTATCTCCATTGTGTATTACAACGCCCGTTCGTTTCGCATAGCCAAATTCGACGGTGGCAATGTCACTGACTGTGATTCGCCTCTGGCCCGTTGAACGCAAGACGACCTTGCTGATCTCTTCGGGCGTTTTAAACTCGGCAGTCGTGCGAATGCGAAATTCCCGGCGGCCGACACCCATGGTTCCAGCTGAAACGTTTACGTTTTCGCCGCGTAAAACATTTATCAGGTCAGCGATCGTCAATTGGTAGGCAGCCATTTGTTCAGGGCGAACAATGACGTGCATCTCCTGCTCTGTGCCGCCGCCAATAAATAGGTCAGACACGCCGCGCACGCGCTCTAAATGTTGGCGAATTTCATTTTCAAAAAATGTTAAATATGTTTCGACTGGCTGAGGATTATTGGGAAGGGTTTTAAATATAATCCAGACAACTGGAGAAGCCGACGCCCCCGAGGCTGTCACCACAGGCTTGTCAACTTCGGTGGGATAAGCCGGAACTTCGTTCAGTTTGTTGGAAACGCGGAGCAGCGCATTTTCAACATCGGTGCCCACTTTAAATTTGAGGGTAATGGATCCCTGCCCGTTGCGGGAGGTGCTTTCCATTTCCACCAGATTGGGCAGCCCTTTCAGAGTGTTTTCTTGTTCTTCTATTATCTCACGCTCAATTTCGTAAGGTGTCGCGCCACGCCACGTTGTTGTCACGGTAATTTCCGGCTCCACCACAGAAGGACTTAACTGGTAAGGGATCCTTTCAAGGCAGATTAAACCGAACATTACCACCATGATGATGACGGAAAGAATCGTCACTGGACGTTTAATGGAGGTTTGAATCAAGTCCATAAATAACTACTTTCCGACTCGCACTGTCTGTCCATCTCGAATTCGTTCATTGCCCTTGGTAACAACAGGTTGCCCAACCTCCAGACCATCACCGGATATGGCAACTTGTTGGCTTGTGGTTCCCTTGACTTTCACTGAAACCATTCTGACTTGATTGTCCTCGACAACATACACAACCTTCTTGCCGAACGAATCAACCACAGCGTCGCGCGGGACCAGGAGACTATTACTGGCAGGTCCGATGGGCAGTTCAACACGGGCTTCCATTCCTTCGACTAACTTTGGCGCCTCCACGACCTTGAATTTCGCGCTGAAGGTTCTCGTCGCAATATCACCTTTGGGGATCACTGTCAGAAAGGTGCCGTCAAGTACCGAACCGTTGACCGTGATACTCACCGTACGACCCTGATTGAGAAATCCAATTATTTCTGCTGGAATATCCACCTGAACTTCCAATGAGCGATTGTCCGCCAACAGCGCAACGGCTCCTCCCTCAGGCACCCATTCCCCTTCTTCAGCCAAGGTCTCAATCACCACACCATCAAAAGGGGCCCGAATGGTTTTTTTCTGTTGTTCGAGTAGCAGTTTGTCCAGTCTTGCCTTGAGTACAATGCTAAGCTTTTCAAAGCGCCGCAATGTTGTCTGGTAAGATTCATATTCTGTTTCAGCAATTGAATCTTCTTTGAACAAGTTGGCAATTCTCTCGAAGTCGCGACGCGCTTGAGAAACATCTACTTCATTTTGTTCGTATGCCGCTCGCGTACCATCGATTTCAGTCGTCAACAAGTCATCGTCGAGCACAACCAAAGGTGTTTTCTTGCGCACAGACTCGCCATCTTCTACCAGTACCTGTTGCACAATGCCCTCAATTTCCGCCGCAACATTGGCACTTCTGGCAAAGAAAACCGTGCCGACAAAGCTTGTCAGTGGTTCAGCATCGCCTTCTTGAATATTTTCGACCTCAACCAGCATCGGCGGTGGTCCTCCGCCAGGTTTCTTTGGCGAATCCTGAGCATAGACCGATCCAACATTAAGGCCGAGAAGAATCACCAACAAGCATGCGTTTGCAAATTTAAGCATTTGACCCACTCCCAATTCCGCGCAGGGAAAACTCAGTGATATGTTCGATTACCTGTTCGGTGTAGTCATCGCCAGCATCACGCCATGAAACGGCTTTCATCACATCGCGTGCACGAATAAAGTGCAGCACTTGGCCAACGATACTGCTGATGCAATGCGAAAGATGCGATTCAGCTAGGCTTGGGGTAGCCGCCTTCATCGCGTCAAGCATGGCAGTATGGATTGGTACCACCAATTCTCTTATCACCAAATCCGATGCAATTCCGTCCGCATCCATTTCACTGAAAACGAGTTGCAGCAACCGTTCACTATCCTTGGATTCAAGCATGTCGTCAAAGTAACTGCGAACAAAAACAGCAACCACTTGGTTCAGTGTGGGAGGTTCGTTGCTCGCCAGGAGTCCCTTGAGGAGCGAAACTTTGCGACGGGTAATCGTGGCAAAACGCCTGGAGATAAACGCCCGATAGAGATTGGTTTTGCTGGTGAAGTAATAATTGACGGCTGCGACATTGGCACCAGCCGCCTCGGTGATTTCACGAATACTAACCCGTTCGAATCCCTTTTCGAGAAAAAGCTGTTCCGCACAGTCAAGCAATGCCGACTTGGTATCTTTTTGAAGACCTAACGTATCCATGGCAACTTTCAATCATTGTTTTAAACGATGTTTGAAACAATGTCAACAGGTGATGATGATCTTGCAGCGTTGCGGATAACGCCACTTGGTCAGACAAGAAAGACATATGCCATATTTAGAAGACCTTTACTGCATAAGACAACAGCTAGGGGTTCTTGTCTTGTTCCGTAGTGCTTTTCGGGGGAACCATATCTGCGGGAAGCCTTTCACTGTCAATACTGAAAGGCTGCTCAATATCAATCTTGGCATCATCGTCGAGAAAAATAGGGATTGAGGAACCCCCGAATTGCTCAGGCAAGCTTGCGCCGTTCACGGCTTTTTTAAGATCTGGCTCAATGTCAATTTCGGTTGATAGGCCTTGCCGGGCGAGCGGCGCACGGGATGGTCCTGCCTCGCCACTTGGCGCGATGGCTTCTTCATCATCATTCAAATTGACTTGGTGTTTGGTCTCAATTTTTCTGCTGAACGGAGCAGGCATGAAACCATTGATCCGATATTTGGATTTGTGTGCACTGAGGTCTGCTTGACATTTTTTGCAAATATCGAGAAATTCAAAACTGTGGTAACCGCACTTGGGGCATTTCATTGGAACGCCTTTAATTTGACTGACTGATTTAATCACCGGGACTTATCATCCAGTCCCCGTAAAGATACTGTAGTATTGGGATGATGGCCAATGCCGCCGTCTCAGTTCTCAGGATGCGCGGGCCAAGATGCACAGGCACAAAACCTGCCTCCTCTGCTGCCGCAATTTCAGACCGATCCAATCCACCCTCAGGTCCAACCAATATGGTTACCCCTTCAGGTGAGGTTTTGGGCAAAACATTCACCAAAGGCCTGGCCCCGGATTCCCACAACGCCAGTTTCAGATGCCCGGGCTCAGCCGGCAAGGCTTCCGCCAAAGGAGACAGCTGTCGAATTGACGGCAAATGGTTACGCTGCGATTGGCGAGAGGCGTCTTGAATGATCTTCTGCCAGCGATTCTGGCGATGACTGATTCGCTTTTCGTCAGGGCGAGGCACTGAGCGTGCAGTCAACACAGGCTGAAATGCCGTGATCCCAAGTTCGGTTCCCTTTTGCAGAACAAAATCGAATTTATCAGATTTGGGCAAAGCCTGTATCAATGTTAGCGGCAATGCTGTATCGGCAACCGAATATCGTTCTAGAACATAAGCGCGAAGCATCGGGCGCTGGAAATCGCCCA
>JAFDBS010000105.1 GCA_019313185.1 Deltaproteobacteria bacterium
GCGGCGACGATTGAACCAGACTTGGCATTGCTGCGCATAGCTGAGATTTGTAATTCGGCTAAACCAAGGAGGCCTATGGCCAGGATGACAATTGCTATCAGCATCTCTATCATCGAGAAACAATCTTCTCTGTTTTTTTTGTTGGACATAACTTTCTCCACGCTTAATGGTTGATCATAGAGTCAAGCAAGACACATACCAAGAAGACAAAGAAAGAAACACTTCTAATACGTTGATTTTACTTGATTTAAAAATTTCTTTCTGCGATTCAGGCCGTCAGTCATGCAAATTTTGCACGACTGACTGCGCACGAATTACACCTATTCTTGAATGCTCATCCAGGCGAAAACGGGTGACGGTTCCATCAGAGCTGGTAATCTTTGATCTTATAGATCAGTGAGCGCAAACTGATTTCCAGGATTTTAGCCGCCTGGGTCTTATTGCCCTCTGTCAGGGAGAGGGCTTTAGCAATGTAATCGCGCTCGAGGGCGGGAATGGCCTTCTTTAATGACAGATCGGCAGGGTTGGGCATCGGTGCCGGCCGAGCATCAATAAAAGCAAGTGCCGATTCGTCAATCAGGTCGTCTCGGCACAACACCAGGGTTTTTTCCAAGGTATTGATCAGCTCGCGGACATTCCCTGGCCAATCATGCTGCTCGAGCGCTGAAATGGCCTGTTCTGATAATTTTGGGGTGGGACGCTTATGACGCAGCGCGAGAACCGGTAGGTAACAATCAATCAAACGGCGAATATCTTCGCGGCGGTCACGCAATGCGGGCAGCGAAATCGTGACCACAGCAAGCCGATAGAAAAGATCTTCTCGAAAACGACTGCTTTGCACTGCCTGCTGAAGATCCACTGCCGTTGCAGCGAGAACCCGGACATCTATCTTACGAGATCGGCTCTCACCAACACGGCGGATTTCCTGCTCCTGGAGAACTCGCAACAACTTCGGCTGAAGGTCCAGCGGCAGATCACTGATTTCATCAAGCAGCAGCGTCCCCCCTTCAGCCGCCCCGAACATGCCAGTTCGATCCCGATCCGCTCCCGTATAGGCCCCCCGGACATGCCCAAACAGTTCACTTTCGATCAACCCGGGAGGGATCGCGCTGCAGTTCACCGCCAGAAAGGGACCATCTTGTCGCGCACTTTCCGCATGAATAGCGCGGGCTATCAACTCCTTCCCCGTCCCTGTCTCGCCGGTAATCAATACGGAGACTGGAGCAGCAGCAACCTTGTTAAGAGTGTCCACCACTTGAGACATCAAAGTGCTTTCATAAACAATGGCTGCCATGCCTTGGGGCCGTTCAGACCGTTCGATGTTTTTTTTCAGCCTGACATTTTCTTGGCGCAACTGGAGTCTTTCCTCTGCTTTGCGCACAGCCAACAAGACCTCGTCTGGTCGAAATGGCTTAGCAATATAATCATAAGCACCTTGTTTCATACATTCCACAGCCGTATCCAGGGTTCCATACGCACTCATCATGATCACCGTGCCCTTGAGGTGGAACTTCATCTTTTCTTTAAGAAAATCCAGGCCGTCCATGTCCGGCATTCGAATATCACACAATATCAAGGGGTACTGTCCAGACTGAAGACGGTCGATTCCTTGACGACCATTGGTCGCTTCCGTGACCGTATAGCCATCACGGCTGAGGACTAACCTGATCATGTGACGCATGGATTCTTCATCGTCGACGACCAAAACATGACGCTGTGATTTGTTCATTTTGGAATCTCCGCATCAGGCTGAGAAAGTGTGGGCAGGCTGACGGTAAATGCTGCGCCGTGTCCCGGCTGAGTGGACATGACGATACTGCCTCCAAGTTCTGTAATGATCTGCTGACAAATCGCGAGACCGAGGCCAAAGCCGCGGCCATGACTTTTAGTGGTAAAAAAGGGTTCAAAAATATGCTTGGCAGCCTCTTCGGAAATGCCAGAGCCCTGATCAGCGATGGTTAATGCGATTTCTCCTGGTTGATGAGTTGTGGTCAATTGAATTTCCCCACCGTGGAGCATCGCATCGCGCGCATTCAGCAAGAGATTGACCCAAACTTGTTGAAGCCTGCGGCGATTGCTGCAGACCGGAGCCCGCCCGCCATGGCAGCAGTCCCTGATCCGGACTTTGTCGAATTGTCCTTGATGAGTAAGCATTTCAACGGCCTCACGCAATGAGTCAACGGCGCAAAAGGTCTCAGATGGCATCTTCCCAGGACGGGCGTAGTCAAGCAACTCACGGACGAGGGCATCAATGCGTCCGGCTTCCGCCAGGCAACGTTTGAGCAATTCAGAGGTGCTCTGGTCATGAGCTTCACTTTCAAGAATCCCCAAGTATCCGATTAATGCACCGAGGGGATTGCCGACTTCATGAGCCATACCTGCTGCCAGGTGCCCCACAGTGGCCATTTTTTCGGAACGGATGAGATCGTCACGTACCTGTTTCAGAGCGAGATTAGCTTCCTGCAGAGACTGAATATGGCGATCAGTCTCACCACGACTCTCCTCTAGGGCAACGATCATATGATTGAAACTGGCTGCAAGATCTGTAATCTCAGCTGGAGCGCGTACGATATTGACTTGTGCGAGTTTACCAGCAGCAACGTCAGCTGTGGCGGCATGCAGTCTTTGTATCGGCAGCACCACTTGACGGTTAAGAAGGACCACACCAAAAGCCAAGAGGATTCCGCCGTAGACGCAGACGTAGATCAAGATCATTTTTTGAGCGCGGTGAATGCGACGCGCCAGGTCCTCAAGGGAAAAACGCACCTGAAGAAGATAGTTTGTATTGTCATCTGAGCCGATTGATGTTGACAGGTCGATAAAGCTTGGGGTTGTCCTTGTGCCTGGCAACCATTCCGACGAGTAAGAAAGGTCTTCCAAGATTCGACCAGCAGAGGGCAAAACAGCTGGCAACGAATCAAACGCGGGAGAACCATCTTGATTTGCCTCGGCAACAAGCAAGAGTTGATTGTTTAAAAGCCGCCAGCTGACAATTTCATCCAGCTGATCAAACGCGGCATAAAACTGACTCGGATTTGCTTTTGCCGTCTCTATCAATTTGGCCAAAATGATGAGTACAGATCTTGCCTGATCCCGTTTCTGAGCCAAAAGTTCCTGCTCAGTCAGTTTGAGCAAAAGAAACCCAGCAAAAAGGAGAGCGGCTCCAAGCAATATGCAAATGCTGACAACTATTTCGGTTCGTAACCCGGTTTTCATGTTGACCTTGGCAAGACCAGTCTCTTAAAGATTCTGGCAATGATAGCGAAAAAGACCTTGAGTAGAAAGAAAAACCTGCCGGTTTCAATCCCTTGGATTGCTTTGATTTGAGCTCTGGAAATTGTGGCCAAACCCTGACAACCCTGCTATGATGTGGGCAAAATTGTTGCCGAAGGAGGCCCTATGGCCAAAAGCCCAGTTGTCGATCAAGATTGCTGCATCGGCTGTGAAGTCTGCGTTCAGCTCTGCCCGGAAGTGTTCCGTATGGAAGGTGACGAAGGCAGCGGTCATGACCACGATCACAAATCGATTGTCTACAATCCTTCTGGAGCGTCTGTAGAACGGATCGAGGTGGCCATGGACAGCTGTCCTGCTGCCTGCATCTACTGGGATTGATTCCTTGAATGAGCACGCTCAGCACGATGTGAGCGGGACCAAAGCTTTCTCGCCTTTCCCACCGAGTCCTGAGCCAGGGGCATTCGCTAAAAATATTCCCTTCCTTAATGCGTTCGCCTTTTTAAAGATGGCCCTGTTGCCTATGGCCATTATCACGTTGTTTTGGAAAGACCAGATCGGCTTGTCGCTAACAGAAATTCTCTTCCTGCAGGCGATATTCTCTCTGGCAACCGTGATCATGGAATTTCCTTCGGGCTACTTAAGCGACCGAATCGGTTACCGTAAAGCGCTCTTTCTTGCCTCTCTTCTCGGCATCAGCGGTTGGACTTCATACACCTTGGCCACCTCATTTACAGGGGTTTTGGTTGCCGAAATCCAGTTGGGTATGTCTTATGCTTTTGTCAGCGGCGCCGACAGTGCTCTGCTTTATGAAACCTTGCGTCAGGATGGACGCGAGGAAGAGTATGCAGCTTATGACGGTCGGATGACCGCCTGGGCTCAGGTCGGTGAAGCCAGCGGTGCCATCGGCGCAGGGGTATTCTATGCTTGGTTTCCCCTCTTGCCTTTCTTGCTTCAAATTGGCATTTGGTTGACAGCTCTTGTTGTCTGTTACCAATTGAAAGAAACTCCGTCGGAACCTTTCGAAGCCACCCACTCGCATCTTCGGCATGCGATTGAAATTGCACGAAAAGCTTTTTGGGGTCACCCGGGGTTACGTTGGTCTATTATTTTAGCTGCTTTCCTTGGTTTGGCATCGTTTTATCCAGTTTGGCTGATTCAGCCCTATATGCAAGAGCATGGCGTTCCCTTGGCTTGGTTCGGCCCGGTTTGGGCGGTCGCTAATTTGAGTGTCTCGCTCGGCTCGGTCACCAGTTACCGCTTGCAATTTCATCTTGGCCCCGCCGGAATCCTTTGTCTCTGTGCAGTACTGATCATAGCCGGCTACGCAGGGCTCGGCTTGACAGGAACGCTGTGGGGGTTTGCGTTTTATTTTCTTTTGACCTTCATGCGGGGGATTCAGGGCCCATTTCTGCGGCTGGTGTTACAGAAACAAAGCGCTCGGCCTGAGAGAGCGAGCATCTTGTCACTCAAATCCCTGGCCTTCCGCTTGGCATTCGTTATAACCGGTCCTTTGGTCGGTGCGCTCGCTGACAATCTCGGGCTTCAAACAGCCATGATCATCATGTTGGGATGTTTCGGCGCATTGCTGCTTCCAGTCATGTTGGTTTTTCATAAACGCACTGTACCGGTTTGGCAATAAGCGAGGTATAATGTTAAATAGCCATGCAAAAACATCCCTAATCTGTTTACCGACCATCATGTGCCTACGCGACGCTTTGATTGTTTCTGTTTTGTTTCTGCTTTGCTCGACAGGATGTACCGGCAGTTCTAAAACGAATCCCAGTTCATCCCAGAAAGTTGGCATGCACATCGATGCGATGCTCGAATTCGCAATGGAGTACCCGTTGAGCTGGACCAAGACCCGTCAACAAAACCGGGCTGCAGGGTGGGGTGTGGTCCGTTGGGCAGACCCTGAACATCCCGAAGTCAAGCTGTCAGTGAGTTCAAAATCAGTTCCGCCGCCCGTCGTTCCTGAACATCATGTTGACCAACTGGTCACCGAGTTGCCAGGTTTTGAATTCAGTTCCCGCGAAACAACGTTTTTGCAAGATGTCTCGTCTCTGCACGTTCTCGGTTATACACCCCAACTGACTTACGATATTCATCTGTTGAGCTCACAAAACCGCCTTTTCATTGTGATGTTCTCTGCCCCACCGGATTTGTTTGATGCGTACCAGTCCGCTCTTCGCGAATCACTGGATTCTTTTACGATTTTGGAAAACTACAATGGATCAGGCTGACTTGATAGCCCTTGTCTACGCGGGTCATCCCAAAGCCCGGGAAGTCTTGGTTGACCATTGCCGAAAGGTTGCCGACTTTGCGAAATCGATTGCGCTGAGGGCGAGTGAAACGGCTGACATTGACATTTCTTTTGTTGAAGAAGCCGCCCTGCTTCACGATATCGGCATGATCAAAACCAAGGCCCCCAAGATCTATTGCAGTGGCACCGAGCCTTACATCTGCCACGGCGTGCTTGGCGCTGAGCTGCTACGTTCTGTTGGCCTTGATCGCCATGCGCTCGTGTGTGAGAGACATATCGGCATCGGGCTGAGTGTTCATGATATCTTGAGTCAACACCTACCATTGCCGTTAAGGGAGATGCGCCCACAAAATATCGAGGAAGAAATTATCGCCTATGCCGATTTGTTCTTTTCGAAAACGAAGCCCCAAAAAAAAACACCTGAAGAGGTCAGACGTTCTCTTTCCAAATATGGTGAGGAAAAGATAATAATTTTCGAACGCTGGCACAGTCAATTCACTTCATATTAAGGAGTTGCAGTCTGTCATTCGAACACTGGCTTTATAATTTCTTCGACCTGATCCCCAGTGGGCAAGCACTGACCTTAGCGGTGTTTGTCATTGCTTTTTTGGAGGCATTGGTCGGGATCGGACTGATCATGCCCGGCAGTGTGTTGACAGTGTTCAGCGGTTGGCTGGCGTTTCAGGGCAGGGGTTCAATCCACCAAGTTATGATTGCCGCAGCCATTGGAGCACTGCTCGGAGACCTTTTAAGTTATTGGATTGGAGCCCGTTTTGGGCCCCGTATCTGGCATTGCGGTTTTTTGAAAAAACGGCAGGAATTATTGAAAATCGCCGAGCTGGTTTTTTTCGAACATGGTGGCAAGAGCGTTTTTTTTGGAAGATTCCTGGGGCCAATTCGCGGATTGGTTCCATTTGTTGCCGGGGCAAGCATGATGCCGCCAAAAGCCTTTCTTCTCTTTTCACTGATCAGCGGGCTGCTTTGGGGCATCAGCTATCCAGGGATTGGTTATCTTGGCGGATCCAGCTGGCAGCAAGCAGAGACAATCCTTGGGCGTCTCAGCTTGCTGCTGCTGATTGGTCTGGCCGCCACGGTGATATTAACCTTGCTGCGCCATCATTTTTTACCGAAACACAATTCCAGACATCGGCGCAACCGTACCAAGATGAAATAAAACAAGTTCAGCACTTTTTTAACCGAAGCATTTTGCTTTCAACAAAAAACGGCATTTCAAGATGACACTGACCGACCATAACTGGCAAACATTCGAACATACCCATGTCTGGCACCCTTATGCGCCCTTGGAAGGGGCAACCCTCAGCTATCCTGTAAAAAGTGCTCAGGGGGTCCATCTAAGACTGGAAGACGGCCGTGAACTGATTGATGGCATGTCATCCTGGTGGTCGGTTATCCACGGTTACAACCATCCTGTTTTGAACGCCGCAGCCAAAGCCCAAATAGACAAGATGGCCCATGTTATGTTTGGCGGACTGACACATCGCCCAGCAGCAGAACTTGCCGAACGACTGATTCTGGTTACGCCAGAAGGCCTTGATCGGGTGTTCTTTTGCGATTCGGGCTCTGTCAGTGTTGAAGTCGCCATTAAAATGGCCATTCAATTCTGGCATGCTATGGGACGCTCAACAAAACAACGACTTTTGACTATTCGTCATGGATATCATGGCGACACCTGCGGAGCCATGGCCGTCTGTGACCCGGATACCGGCATGCACCATCTTTTTCGGCATGTTCTGCCACAACACTTTTTCGCCGATGCCCCACTATCTCGTAATGATGAGGAATGGAACGAGAAGGACATAGCAGAGCTTCAGACAATTATCGAGCAAAACCATACCCAAATCGCTGCCGTGATCCTTGAACCGATTGTGCAAGGAGCAGGAGGGATGCGCATTTATGCACCTGAATATCTCCGGCGGGTCCGCTCCCTTTGTGACAGGCTAGAGGTGCTTTTAATTGCCGATGAAATTGCAACCGGTTTCGGCCGTACTGGAACCATGTTTGCTTGCGAGCAAGCCGGAATCGTTCCAGATATTCTTTGTGTCGGCAAGGCATTGACCGGCGGTTACCTCAGTATGGCCGCGGTACTGACCACTGGCATGATCAGCAGAGGAATTTCTTTACAGCCGCCAAAGGCTTTCATGCACGGGCCAACTTTTATGGCCAACCCACTCGCCTGTGCAATCGCAAACGCCAGCATTGACTTGTTGATCAACGGCCCATGGCAACAACGCGTTGCCGCCTTGGAAACTGCATTTCATCATCATCTTGGGCCTTGCCGGGAGATCCCTGGGGTTGCTGACGTTCGCATCAAAGGTGGGATCGGCGTTCTCGAACTTGTTGAACCCGTCGATATGCGCTCGATCACCAAGCGGTTTGTCGACAAAGGTCTCTGGTTGCGGCCATTTGGAAAACTGGTTTACCTGATGCCTCCCTACATCATTGAAAAACAAGACCTGGAACTTTTATTGGCCGGGACGGTTGAGGCTGTCCGGGAGGAATTGGCCGACTGATCTCATCAGCCAGGAACGTAAGCGTAGTTCGTTATTCTTCCTAAAAATAATCATTTTGGGGGTTGCGTTATGAATCAAGAGTTTCGACTTCTGTCCATGCCAAACGTTCCCATCGGGCAGGCAGACCTAATTGTTTTGCCCATTCCTCTCGAGCGTACGGTGTCTTTCAAACCAGGGACTGCCTCTGCTCCTCATGCCATTCTGGAAACAACCGACCAATTGGAATTTTACGATGAAGATGCGAACTGGTCGCCTTTTAACCACATCAAACTTTGTGTCCTACCTCCCTTTGATGACAACCCTTCCCTCTCTGATGACGATTGGCACCAGAGCCTACGTCAGCATGTCGCCAACCTCCCATCGAATAACATGTTGATCAGTCTTGGCGGCGAGCATTCGATTACACCCTCTTTGGTTGATGCCCGGATGAAAGCACCTGGAACGGTACTCTTTTTCGATGCGCATGCCGATATGCGAAGAACCTATCAAGGGAGTAAATATAGTCATGCTTGTCCAGTCTTCAGACTCATTGAACAAGGTCATAGGATCATCACGGCTGGTATTCGTTCGATATGCGAGAGTGAGGCCGCTCTTGTCCACCATGAGCCCCAAATTACTCAATTTAAAGACCGGGAGTTACAAGACCAACAAACCTGGACCAGCTTTTTGCAAATTGTTCACGAATTGAAAGGCCCTGTCTATCTGAGTATTGACATGGACGTTTTCAACCCTGCAGAAGTCCCGGGTGTCGGTACGCCACAGCCTGGTGGACTGTCTTGGAGACAAATGATCGAAATCCTCGAAACCTTATTCTCCAATCCAGAACTTATGTTGCGTGGTGCCGATATTGTGGAACTGGTGCCAGAACCGAGCCGGGTTTCCGAGATGGTCGCAGCCAAGCTTTTGCATCGGATCGTATCCTTATGGGGCAAAAACCAAGGTTACGACTCAAGGCCTCTAGTTGGAAGTCAGACGCAGGTCGATTGTGAATGATTTTGGGCGTCTTTGCATGGGGGCAGACTGAACATTTTCAACAAAGGCTGGCTGGAAGACTCAACTTGTGGAGCGATTATCTGCGCAAGAGATGCAATCTGAAATGCGCACTCAAGAACTCCTGGAATTCATCAACTTCTTCAAAAGCCAATTTCAATCGCCCTTTTTCCATATGGTTAAGCTTGGCGAGCGTAATATAGTTGGTCGGGTGCTGATTAGCCCGAATTGCTTCAACCTGGCAACGAAGACGTAAAAAGACCAGAAAATTGTAACTTGCCTCAAGATCGTCAGCGAAACTTTGCTTAAACATACCTGCTTTGACCAAGGCATGCAGCCGTTCACGGGTTCCCCCATTTGTAATCCCTGCTTCCAAAGCCAGCGCTTTGATCCCTTCGGTAATCGCAAATATCCCAGCCTTTTTGACATCCAACTGTCCGCGATGTTCTCCATCCCGTTCGGTCTTGATGCGACCGAAAAAACCAACGGGCGTTTTAAAGCGAACGGCATTGGCGGCGGAATGAACCAAAAATGCTTTCTCTTTTTGAAAATAATCGGACAACCATGCCTTCAAGTTATGCTCCAGCTTTGGGTCACCGTAAATTGTGCGAAGGTCAAAAAACATGCTGCCCTTGAGAATGTTTTCTGGAGTTGGAGTGGCCAACCATTTTTTGAGGGCCTCATTCCATTCTCCGTAACTCCGACGCCATGTATCGTTTTTGGCCATAATCCCGCCTGGACATGGCGGCACTCCAATTTCAATCAAAGAATCAATCAGTGCTTGCGAAAACGAAACAATCCTATTGATTTCTGCATCAGTTAAATCGTCGTCATATATAATGGCATTGTCTTGGTCCGTCGTCAGGGTCTGCTCGCGGCGGCCCTCACTCCCCAGAACAATAAAAGCAAAACGATCCGTTAAGTCTGAAAACTGTTGTGCCCTGAGTAATGTAATTAGGCGCAGCAAAAGTTGATCGTTGAGATGGGCGATCATGGTTACCAGATCACGGGTCGGCACACCCGTTCCGACCAGATGCAAAACGAGGCCCTGAATCTGTTTGTGACGTTCTTTCAGTTCATTGATTGTTGCCGCTTCTTCAATGTCCCGCACGAGTTTTTGCGGCGAATGTGTCTGCAGGCGAAGGATGTCCGAATCCGTGATAATTCCGGTAAGACGATTATCTTTGTCGACAACACAAACCCGATGGATGTTGTTACGCGAAATCAGGTAGAGCGCCTCAAAAATAAAATCATCTTCATCAACCGTAATCAGTGGTGCATTCATGATGTCTGCCGCAGTAATGATCGCAGGGTCAACCCCTTGGGCAACCACCTTGTTGCGCAAATCACGGTCAGTGAGAATCCCAACCGGTTGGCTGTCTTCACAAACGACCATACTCGATATGCCGCGCTGGCGCATGGCTATGGCAACATTTTGAACGGTATCATTCAGTGAGCAAGTTGCCACCGTGTGAGAACAATAATTTTTAATCGGTTGGAAAAGAAGATTGCCTTCAGCCATCTCATCATCCTTGTCAGGACGTTTATGAAATATCAAACGCTAACGGCGGGCAGAAGTTCACCTCTATAAATTTAACTGGCTCCCTTAAGGTGCGCAAGAAGAAATAATCCTCGCACTTATGAGTACCATGTGAACAAGGCCGGCCCATTTATTATGAGCCGGCCTTGTTCAGCAAAAAACTTCGTCAGCTTTACGTCATGCTGATTGCTGGTAACCTACCATTTCATCAAACTGCAAATATTGGTACACCTGGCTTTTCTTCGGGGCAACTTTTTCTTTATAAACACTCAAGTACTCCTCTGGTGTCGGTAATTTGCCAAGGTTGGCGGTCACTGCGCCAAGTTCTGCCGATCCGAGATAGACTTGCGCACCATCGCCAATACGATCATCGAAATTTCGCGTCGATGTTGAAAACATATTGACCCGATCAGGCACACGGGCTTGATTGCCCATACAAAGCGAACAACCGGCAATCTCAAGCCGCGCTCCAACCGCACTGAAAACAGAGAAATAGGCCTCTTCTTTTAACTTGTCCTGGTCCATGCGCGTTGGCGGACAAATCCAGGTACGGACGTTGGGGTTGAATTTCTGACCTCTCCATATTTCCGCCGCCGCCCGGAAGTGACCGATATTGGTCATGCAGGACCCAATAAAAACATCTTGGATTGAAGTCCCTGCCACCTCACTTAAAAGCTTGACGTCGTCAGGATCATTTGGACACGCCAGAATTGGCTCGGTGATCTCAGACAGATCAATTTCAATGACGGCCGCATATTCTGCATTTTGATCAGCTTTGAGCAAATTCGGACTTTTCAACCAGTCTTTGACCGCCGAGATCCTTTTGCGCAAGGTGTCCGGGTGTTGATAGCCCTCATCAATCATTTTTTCCATCAAAGCCACATTGGAGCGAAGGTAAGTCGACACTGACTCTTCAGACAGCTGAATACAGCCGGCTGCTGCAGACCGTTCAGCGGCTGCATCTGTCAATTCAAAAGCCTGCTCAACGGTTAACTCAGGCAACCCTTCCATCTCCAAAATGCGCCCATTGAAGATGTTGATTTTATTTTTCTTGGGGACCGTCAACAGCCCTTGTTTGATCGCAAAATAAGGGATCGCGTTGACAGCATCTCGCAAGGTGATGCCGTCATTGAAACTGCCTTTGAAACGGACCAAAACCGACTCGGGCATATCCAGGGGCATGAAACCCATGGCTCCGGCAAACGCAACCAGGCCGGAACCTGCAGGAAAACTGATGCCGATTGGAAAACGCGTATGGGAATCACCGCCTGTTCCGACCGTATCAGGCACCAGAAGACGATTCAGCCAGCTGTGAATCACGCCGTCGCCAGGGCGGAGAGCGACCCCTTCACGTTCGGCAATAAACGCCGGTAATGTTTGGTGCATCTTAATGTCTGCCGGTTTGGGATAGGCAGCCGTGTGGCAGAATGATTGCATAAACATGGGTGCCTGGAATTTCAGGCAAGCCAATTCTTTAATCTCATCGGCAGTCATGGGGCCGGTTGTATCCTGGGAGCCAACGGTGGTCATTTTTGGTTCACATGCGGTTCCCGGCAAGACGCCTTCAATACCACAGGCTCGGCCGACCATTTTCTGGGCTAAACTATAGCCTTGTCCAGCCTTGGGTGAAGGATTTTCGGGCCTTGCAAACAGATCAGTTTCATCCAAGCTCAGAGCATCGCGCGCTTGGACCGTCACTGAACGACCGATAATTAAGGGAATTCGTCCACCCGCACGGAACTCGTCAGGAACGGTGTTTGGCTTGATTTCAAAAGTTGACACCACCTGGCCATCTTGATTAGTGACTTCACCTGAAGCGGTATTGATGGTGACAATGTCGCCCATGTTCAGGTTGGTCACATCCATTTTCAAAGGCAAGGCCCCAGAATCCTGGGCTGTATTAAAGAAAATTGGTGCGATTACGTTACCAATAATCACCCCACCACGGCGCTTGTTCGGAACGAACGGAATATCGCTACCAATGTGCCATAGAACGCTATTGCATGCTGATTTCCGCGAAGAACCCGTTCCGACAACGTCGCCGACAAAAGCAACCTGATGTCCCTCTTGGCGCCATTTGGCAATTTCGTCAATCCCTCCGGGAAAGCGGGTTTTACCCATGGCCAGAGCATGTAACGGAATATCGGGACGACTCCAAGCATCTCCAGCCGGTGAGAAATCGTCGGTATTGATCTCACCCTCTACCTTGAAAACCTTCACAGTGATGGTCTGAGGAATTTCTGGTTTGTTGGTGAACCATTCAGCATTGGCCCAACTTTCAACCACTTTTTGAGCGAACTTATTGTTTTGGGACAACTTGATCACTTGCTGGGCAGCATCATAGACATACGTCAGACCGGACAGGGCACATGCAGCATCGTCGGCCAGTTTCGGGTCATTCAAAGAATCGATCAGCGGCTGAACGTTATAACCACCTATCATTGTGCCTAAAATCTGCACGGCTTTTTGCGCATCGATAAGAGGCGAAGAGTTCGAACCGTTAAGAATACCGGCCAAAAAGTCAGCTTTAACTTCTGCTGCTGGATCAACTCCTGGGGAGATACGCTCGGCAAAAAGCTTCATTAAAAACTCTTCTTTGCCTTCGGGTGGTTTTTGCAGAAGAAGACATAGTTCTTTGGTCTGCTCAGGGTTTAATGGTAAAGCAGGGATTCCCTGTGCGTTTCTCTCCTGTTCATGGCGTAAATACGCATCAATCATGTGATCCTCCTGATGATTTTTGGTGGCCATCTGCACATGCAGTCTTGCCAACGATTAGCTAAAAAATAGATGCGGTTCAGCGCAATGCCCCGAGTCCGCAGCTGCATACTGTATACGATTTTAAAATGCTCGTCAACGCACAAACTCTCTAATTTCAAGGCTCTTTTTTCTACAGCTTAAACCCAGCGAATGGATCAGGAAATTTCATCTATCGTACAGCAGAGTAATGCCCCGTTCTCACTAAATATTCCATCCTTAATCCCTGTGTTCAGGCTGAGAACTGTCGAACTGGCCTTCTATTTTTCAATCAAGCCACCCACCGCATCCTGTGCCGCAAACTGAATGTCATATTTTGTCGCAACCCTGCCTTCATATAGATTGAAACTTCAACTTAAGGAGAACAACATGTTTGAACTGATGATGCTTGCATGTTTTTTGGGATGTTCATTGGTCGGGTTATTGCCTCCTCACAAATCCCCCAGGGCTCAACAGCTCGATATTCGGACGGTTGCCAAGCAGTCAGCGAATGTCCGCCCACGTTCTGCCCTATCAACTCGGCCGCGTGGATCGCAGACAAAACGCTGCGGCGCTCACAAGGCTTACAAAGTGGAGATCTGCGCACCGGGAGGTCCAACCAGAAACGGTCTAAGCTGCCCTTAAATTAGCATGCCCTTCACTTTGCGATTGGACCTCGTCCTTCAGCTCTGTCATCGCCAGGGGAACAAGATCGTTGAATAAGACCGTGAACACTCTGCATAATCATTTGAGAAGCTTGATTTTCTGGCCGGGGGCAAGCATGTCTTTCAGTTGCATGGCATTCAGCCAGGCAATCCTGTCCCAATCTTGTGCATTGACACCGAAGGCCTGTAATGCGTTCTGTAACGTCATGGACTGACTCACGGCTTGAACATGGATTCGCTGCCGGCGGGGGTTGAGCTTCTGAGGATCCTTGATCAGACTAAAACTGGCCGCAGGCAGCGACAATTCCGTCCTGATTGCCGCAAACTCTTTCTCCGCACAAAGAGCGTGGAACATAAACACTTGATTGTTTTTGAGAAAATACCTCGACAGAAGTAAAAGACGCTTTCCCCCATCAATCATCAAAACCAACAGTTCTTTTGACGGCATACCGTCAACAGTGCTGTCTTGGGAATCGAGAACCTTCCCTTGCAAAGACGAGACAAATCGACTCGAAATTTGCTCTATGTTGCCACCGCGCTCAACCCCGATCATCACAAGCCCGCGTTTGTCTGGATGAAGAATTTGAATCTGGGTCCCTTCACGCTCAAACAGCCAGCTTTGAGGGAGGAGGAACTGAACGCCTAGTTCGGGCCAATAGTAGTGATTGTCCTCACGAAAGCCTTTGCGCGGGTCATCTCCATAAACGAGTCCATCAATTCGTTCAAGATATTGGTCTTGGTTGACTCGGAAGGCTTGGTTTGACAGGCGTTTTTGCCATTCAGTGGCCATGCTACGTACGGTTTTTTGACGGTTGACGGGATTCGGATGAGTCGAAAAAAACTCCGGGAGTTGACTGGCACTCCCTGTCTGACCAAGGGTTTTCATTTGTTGCAATGAATCGAAAAAATCTGCCAGCCGGGCTGCATCATACCCTGCGCGGCTGGCATATTCAACGCCTAGCGAATCGGCCTCCCGTTCATTGTCGCGACTGAATTTCAGAAACAACAAGCCGGTGCCGGCATCCATAAGGGGTCCCAAAGCAGCACCGTAATTGCCAAGCAATGTTTTGCCAACGCCGAGGCCAACATTGGCAAGCATCATATTGCTGTACTGTGAAGCGGAGTGGCGAGCCGTTACATGCCCGATCTCATGGCCTAGAATTCCGGCTAGTTCTGCTTCGTTATTGACAGACGCCAGCAGGCCACGGGTGACATAGATATAGCCCCCTGGAGCAGCAAAGGCATTGACCACTGGCGAATCCATCACTTTGAATTTCCATGCCAGGTCAGGCCGGTGCGAGATACGCGCAATTGGCATGCCTACAGAGGGAAGGTATGATTGCAAACCACCATCTGCATAAAGTCCGTATTGCTGAACGATCGATTGATCTGTTTGAGCGCCGAGATCAACTTCACCCTGTTCAGTTAATAACATTAACTGATGTTTACCAGTTACCGGATTGACCGCACATGCAACAAGACCCCAAAGCAAGGCGGCGAATGAGACCATGTAAATACTCTTTCGGTAAATCCGTGTCAACAAAAGAGCCTCCTTAAAGAGTTGTGATGCTAAAATGTTATAAATTCTAACGATATAATATAAGCCGGCAACGTTGAACAGCACTCTAAATTCAGCAGATGAATTTAACTTTAAGCTACGATAGGGCCCTGTCAAATGGCTCACAGGCATTAAAAATCTTCTCGACAAGCCTTTTCGGAAACTTTGTGCCTATGCTAATGTTGTTATGGTCAATCATACTTTTGCCAATACGGGGAGATCGTCATCTTGATTCATTTTAAAATTGTTAGACCGTTGCATGTCTTTCTTTTGGCGTTGGTTTTTTCATTGGCCTCGGCACACTTGGCCCTTGCAAACGAAAAACTGACCCAGCGCGACTGGATGGTCACCCTTGTTGACACTCTCGGGCTCTCTTTTGGACTTCCCGATGAGCCACAAGATCCAGATTATATCAACCTCCTCTTCGGGACACGCAGCTTTCGCTTTGAAGCGGAAACAGTTTATAGCCCAGAGGAAGATGAAGTCTCAACAATGACCTTTAATAACTTTGGCGCCTTCAGCGGGGAGGGGTGGTTACAGGGATTGAATGTGCCAAGCGACGTCCATTTGCGTTTTGTGCTCCCCCTGGCTGGGACATACCAGTTGTATGCTGCTGTCCGCAATGGGGAGCATGACTTCAACATTGAGCAAGAGCAATGGCATGTGAAAAGCGAAGAACGATTTACGCGAGTCAATATTGGCGAAGTCACCTTGAGTGCCGGCCCTCAGGAAGTGTTGGTCACTTTAGCCCCCGGGGGTGCTATTGACTATATCGAGCTATTAGCCCCGGCCTTAAAACCAATCATGCCAAGAGCAGGCTGGGATCCTGACGAAATTCTTCAGTGGGAAGATATTGAAACAACATTGCTGCAGGTTTTCGATTTAGCAGGAATGTTACCTTTTCAACAGGCACCTGAAGTTTTCGAAGTAGAATCTGGGTTTTCCCAGGAAGAGTCCAATGCCTCAGTGGTGGACATCGCCCATTTTGGTAGCCCCAGTGGCGGCAAATGGGTCAGGGCCAGCTCCGAAAAAACTGAGTTGACCATTCCCATCGATCTGCGCCAAAACGGCTTCTACTTGGTTACCCTCAGAATCATGGGTCAACCAATCCGTGTTTCGCTTAACAACCACTCAACCACTTTTATTCAGGCAGAACAGTATCTAGAGGATTATCCGCTGGGAGTTTTGTATTTCTATTCAGGAATAAATAACCTTCAGTTGTCTTTACCCATCGGCGGCGGCATTGACCAGATCACTCTCATGCCGATAGAGCATTCCGAAGAAACTGTGGCCACATTGTTAGGCTTTACAGCGGGTGAGAGAAACATGACTGAACAGCTGTTTAACCATCTCACAAATTTGCTGGCTGCCTTTGGTGATTCCCGTTGATGCACACTGAAAATCCTGGAGCGATCAACGGGCAAAGTTGATACATGCAGTCAACCATGCCATGTCAAATTGTTTCGCTTGACCATCTTATCATTCTCTATTCACATCACAATTTGACCGTTTCGCCAAATTCTCCGCAGTGGTTATGCGCAAGGCCAATGATCCTGACAATCGAGGGCGCGTGCTTGATGCACTTCAGTTCAAAGAAAACACAGATTGAATTGGCAATGGAATTGAGACTGTGTTGCCGTTCAAACCGGAGGGTGGTTGTCGGCTTTAGACATTGACAGAACCTAGAGATTCTGTTAGGTTAGGGTACTTTTTAGGGGTGTCCAATGTCGAAACCGACCATCCTCGTGGTAGATGACGAAGCCTTTTTTCGTCAGCTATTTGCTGACATGTTGACTGAAGACGACCGTTATCAGGTCGAAACTGTCAATTCCGGTGAGGATGCTCTAAGACGTCTTGATCAGGGCGGCATAGATGTTGTCATCACCGATATGGTCATGCCAGGCACTTGTGGCCTCGAACTACTGCGCAGGTGCCGCTCATACGACAGCCCACCCGATGTCATTCTTGCAACGGGAAACGCAACAGTCGAAACTGCCATCCAGGCACTGAAAAGCGGAGCCAGAGACTACCTTGTTAAACCATGCAATCCTGACCAGCTAAGGCACACGGTTCATACCTGCTTGGAACAAAGACGCTTGTTGAGTGAAAACTCTCTTCTTCGAACTCAAATCCGTCTTTATCAACGCGGACAGCAACTGGCCTCGCAACTTGAAGTTTCTCAATTGTTTCGGGAAGCGCTCAGCGCTATTGTCTACGAAATTGGTTCGGGGCGTGGCCTGGCCTTCGCATATACTCAAAACGGGATCGAGAACCTCGCTTACACTCCCAACTTAACCGAAACAGACGCTAGGGGCCTTGCGGGTTTCCTAGGGCCCCAAATTGATCAATGCAAGACCACAGCGATTTTGACCTCAGACCAGTTCGCTGAACTGAAGAACCCGTTTGAAGATTTACGTTCAATCTGGCTGATACCGTTGCAGAGCGCCCAAGATAAGTCCGGCGCCATAGCAATTTGCAATGATCCCGGCATCAGCCTGCCTGACTCTCTGCCCACAAAGGAGTTGCAATTCCTCATTGACCAGGTCCTGCTGGGTTTCCAAAACGCATGCCAATATCTGGACGCGCAGGAACTGATCTATACGGATGATTTAACTGGGCTATACAACCACAGATACCTTCATGTTGCCATGGAACAGGAAATCCGCCGGGCTGAGCGATACGGCCTTGAATTTTCTGTCGCATTTATCGATTTAGACCTGTTTAAAAACATTAATGATGCGCATGGGCACTTGGTCGGCAGCAGAATACTCAGAGAAGTTGGTGAACTTTTGAAGTCATGTATGCGCGATACCGACATGCTCTTTCGCTATGGCGGCGATGAATACACTGCCCTTCTGGTTGAAACCGACAGTCGTGGTGCTAACGTGGTCACTGATCGACTTCGTGGAAAAATCGCGGAACATATTTTTAAATCAAATGATGGCGTCAATTGCCGCCTAACGGCGACAATCGGCTATGCCACCTACCCTATTCACGCAACCAGCAAAAACGATCTGATCGATTTGGCTGATAAAGCAATGTATCGAGGCAAACAAGAACGAAACACGACTTGTTCTGCAAATGAAATCAGGCCCACATAAATTTTTCGTCAATTTTTCGCTGATCGTAAAAAACAATTTTTCCCAAGCTTCACTGGTTCATTCGCCGATGTTAGTTCAGTGGTTTGAGTCTGATGTATATTCTTTTACACCAGAAACAATTGTTATACCTTCGCGTTATAATCTCTTCGCGTTATAATCTGTTTGGGCCCGTTAACCCTGATGAGTAAATGGGTTGATCTTGTCTTGACCATCGCAGCTGGGATTTGCCTGACATGAAATTTTCCAGCCAAAAACTTCGTTATGAGTCTTGCCAATTCTTGTGTTAAATTCACTCAACCGATACAGCACATTAAGTTTACATAAGGCAGTTTCATGCCATCATTCATTTCGATTCATTGCCGGTTTGGAGTATTTATTCACTAAATCCGCTGTTGCATACTTTGCTCTGTCAAAAACCTTTGTGAAGATCAAGCAGCATCCTGATGACCTTCACTTTATAAATGACGTGTTCAACTCAGAATGTTGGATGGCAAGTTGTCTCGAAAAAGAAGAGATCTTATCAACACGCAACACCAGTCCAGGCTTCAGGTTCAAAGGACCTGACAGATGGTCAGAGCCTACCTGAAAAATTGAACTCAACAAGTTTAACGGGTTGACGCCCAGTCTAAGAACGAGTAAAAAGCCTAATTCACTCTTAAAGCAACATATAAAAAGTTAGCCATACAATGACAGTCTGGAGCAATTACTGTGAGCATCACCGGCATTAAAGGCATGAATGACATTTTACCGGGTGAAATAGAAACCTGGCAATTTCTGGAAGAACAGGCCAGACGCGTTTTTAACGCTTTCGGTTTCTCAGAAATCAGGGTTCCGATTGTTGAAAAAACTGAATTGTTTTCCCGGTCGATTGGTGAGACGACCGACATTGTCGAAAAGGAAATGTATACGTTCGAAGATAAAGGGGGCACGTCAATAACCTTACGCCCGGAAGGGACAGCCCCGGTCATGCGAGCGTTTATTCAAAATAAACTTTACAATAAAGACTCAGTCTCTAAACTATATTATCTGGGGCCGATGTTTCGGTATGAAAGACCCCAAAAAGGCCGCTATCGACAATTTTATCAAATCGGAGCAGAAATCATTGGAGTTGACGACCCGAAAATTGATGCTCAGATTTTGGCAATGCTTAGCCACTATTTTGAAACGTTACAGGTCCCGGACGTTGAACTGCAAATCAACTCCCTAGGCTGTCAAGAATGCCGACCAATCTACCGCAAAGCCCTGATCGATTTCCTTGAATCACAGATTGACTCGCTATGTGAAGACTGTGTACGCCGTTATCAGACTAACCCTTTGAGAACACTGGACTGCAAATCAACCGGATGCAAAAACGCAACCCTTTCCGCACCGGATATGCTTGGACATCTTTGTTCTGGCTGTAAAGCACATTTCGATTGCCTGTGCGAGTACCTTCATAGCCTTTCGGTCCCTTATCAAATTAATCCTCGTATGGTCCGTGGCCTTGATTATTACACCAAAACCACTTTTGAAATGGTCACTAGCACCCTTGGCGCACAAAATGCCGTAGCCGCTGGCGGCCGCTACGACAAGTTGATCAGTGATCTCGGTGGCCCTGCTCTGCCGGGCATAGGATTTGCCGTTGGCCTAGAACGTCTGGCCTTGATGCTAAACGAGCAGTGCTCTCGTCTTCCACGCCTGGAACTGTTTATTGCAACAATCGGCGAAAAGGCATCAAGAATGGGTCTGACGCTGTTGACCCAGTTGCAACGCCAAGGGATAAGGGCTGATATGGATTATAGCGGCAAAAGTCTGAAGGCCCAACTCCGTAGAGCTGACAAGCTTGCAGCAAAGCGGGTGTTGATCGTCGGCGAAGAAGAACTACAGAAAGGTCTAGGCCAGTTGCGTTACATGGATGAGAGCAGCCAACGAGAAGTCAGCTTAAATGGACTGGAGAAAAGTCTTGCCGAAGAAATTTCTCTTAACTTGACGCCTTGAAATCTCAAGGATAAGATTAGCAATTACCTCATCACAGCTACCTGGCAACATTCAACTTGCCCTGCGAATTTAAGGAGATAAGAATTTTGAACGACATCCTTGGTGACTGGAAACGCTCAATCTATTGTGGCGATTTACGTAAAAATCATATTGGACAGCAAGTCTGCCTTATGGGATGGGTGCATCGCCGCCGTGACCATGGTGGGCTTATTTTTATAGATCTACGTGACCGGACTGGCATTGCCCAGTTAGCTCTTGACCCGGACCGAGACCCTGAGGCCCATAGTAAGGCAGAAAATGTCCGCAATGAATTCGTCATTGCTGCAGTTGGAACAGTATCGCCAAGGCCATCTGGGACAGTCAACCAAAAGATGGCAACCGGTGAAGTTGAAGTCGAAATCAATGAACTGCGTATTCTCAGCACCGCCCAAACACCACCATTTATGCTTGACGAATTTACAGAGGTTGCCGAGAACCTAAGATTGAAACATCGCTATCTTGATTTACGCCGTGAGGGGATTCAGAAAAACCTTATTCTTCGCCACAAAGTTGCGCAAACTGTGCGCAACTATCTGAGCAATCATGACTTTCTGGAAATAGAAACTCCTTTTCTGACGAAAAGCACCCCTGAAGGGGCACGTGATTATCTTGTTCCAAGCCGTGTCAATACCGGACAATTTTATGCGTTACCACAGTCCCCACAGATTTTCAAACAGTTGTTAATGGTTTCAGGGTTTGACCGCTACTTCCAGATTGTAAAATGTTTCCGGGATGAAGATCTGCGTGCAGATCGTCAACCAGAGTTCACCCAAATCGATTGCGAACTCTCCTTTGTCGACCAAAATGACGTGATGGCAATTATGGAAGGAATGATCGCTTCGATCTTTCAAGAAGCTCTTGGCGTAAAATTGTCATTGCCGATGCCTCGTATGACTTTTCCTGAGGTCATGGATCGCTATGGTGTTGATAATCCAGACCTCCGATTTGAAATGGAGTTGGTCAATATCACCGAACTGGTTAGAGACTGTGGCTTCAAAGTTTTTGCAGATGTTGCCAGCAAAGGTGGATTGGTTAAAGCACTTAATGCTAAGGGGTGTGCAACGTTTTCCCGAAAAGAGCTTGATGACTTGACGGAATATGCAGGCATTTATGGTGCGAAGGGGCTGGCCTGGGTCAAAATTCAAGATGACCATGCCTGGCAATCGCCTATAGCAAAGTTCTTTAAAAATGAAGAATTGAATGCTATCGCCGATGCATTGGATGCATCTCCCGGAGATTTGTTGCTGTTTGTTGCTGATCAATCATCCGTTGCCAATGAATCCCTTGGCCGATTGCGTGGCCACCTCGGCCAAAAACTGGGCTTGACGAATCCAAACGAATATCGATTTGTGTGGGTTACTGAATTCCCATTGCTGGAATGGGATGGGGAAGAACGCCGCCATGTCGCGGTACATCACCCTTTTACTGCCCCCATGGATGAAGATATTCCATTGCTCGACTCAGATCCTGGAAAAGCTCGTGCGAAAGCCTATGATTTGGTTCTTAACGGTTCCGAAATTGGTGGAGGCAGCATTCGTATTCATAACCAGTCCATACAGAATCGCATGTTTGACCTTCTTGGAATTGGCGAACAAGAAGCCCGGGTAAAATTCGGCTTTCTTCTCGATGCTCTTGACTTCGGGGCGCCACCACACGGCGGCATTGCTTTCGGCCTTGACCGTGTGATGATGATCCTTACAGGAGCAGAATCAATTCGAGATGTGATCGCATTCCCGAAAACTCAAAAAGCAACCTGCCTGATGTCTGAAGCGCCCGGACCGGTCGAAGAGAGGCAGCTTCGAGAACTCGGCATCAGGTTGGCCGTTCGGCCAAAGCCCTAAAGGAGCGGGCTAATCTACGTGATTGGACGATACTTGGTTATTGCTTTCTGTAGCTTTCTAAGTTTGGTTGGCTGTGCCAAGCCACCGCAACAGCAACTCGAAGCAGCAGAATACATGGTTGCCAAAGCTTACGCAGCAGACGCAGAGACTTACGCCGCTGCAGAATACCAGGCTGCGAATGCTGCCCTCCAGGCTGGCCAGGCTGCCATTGAAAGCCGCAGTTATTCATCCGCCGAAGAATCACTAGAATTTGCTCTTCAACATGCCAGGCGGGCAATCAGCCTCACGATTGATACAAAAGAAAAGTTGGCTGCTGAACAAGAAGCTCAGCGGAGAATTGAAGCAGAGCGCGCAGCGGCCATGGAACGTGAAGCCCAGAAGGCACGTAAGGCTGAACCAGCTATCCCTTTTAAAAAACCCAAGCCAACGATGGCTCCAACCCCGCCCACCCCCCCTGCAACAACATACACTGTCAGGGAAGGAGAAAATCTCTGGATTATTTCAAATCGCGAAGTTGTCTATGGCGATGGTTTTCTTTGGCCCTTGCTTTATCAAGCCAATCGAGACCAGATAAAAGACCCACAGCAAATCTACCCTGGCCAAGTGCTCAACATTCGCAGAGACCTGACTGAACAAGAGATGGAGGAAGCTCGAATCAAAGCCAAAGAATCGGACGTTTTTCCTATCCCCGATCAATTCAAACCTGCTCAGAAACTGCCTTAAAAGGATCCGCACTTTTTGCTTGACACCCCGAAGGCCATTTGTATACTGTATACACCTTTCAACGGGGGGGTTGGGGCTGTTTGCTGACCCACAGATTAGGCGTTCAATACCCCTCACAAAAGCCGCCATATCAAGGTTAAAATGTTTCTAGTGAAACCTAGGGATATCTATCACACGATTGCAGTTTAATTTTATATTGCCCTTGCGTTTTTAGTTATTGACAATCAACATCAATTTAAGGAGAGATTCATGTCAGCTAAGATTATCTGGACAGAAATTGACGAGGCCCCGGCGTTGGCCACTTATGCTTTTCTGCCGATCGTGCAGGCGTATACTAAAGGCACGGGGATCGAGGTCGGAACACAAGACATTTCCTTGTCCGGTCGCATTATTGCCAACTTCCCTGAAAACCTGACTGAAGACCAAAGAATTCCTGACCATTTGTCACAGCTAGGCGAATTGGTCAAAACCCCTGAGGCCAATGTCATAAAGCTTCCCAATATCAGCGCTTCAATCCCCCAGTTGCAGGCAGCGATCAAGGAATTGCGCTCGAAGGGTTATGATGTGCCCGAATATCCCGAGGAAGCAAAGACTGATGAAGAAAAGGCTATTCAAGAAAGATATTCGAAAGTCTTGGGTTCGGCAGTAAATCCCGTTTTACGAGAAGGAAACTCCGATCGCCGGGCAGCGGCTTCTGTCAAAAAATTTGCCCAAAAGAACCCTCACAAGATGATGAAACCATGGCCTAAAGTTTCCCAATGCCGCGTAGCTCATATGGACAGTGGTGACTTCTTCGAAAGTGAAAAGTCGATCACCATGGATCAAGCTGACACGGTAAAAATTCAATTTGTCGATGAAGGCGGCAGCATAACTGTTATGAAAGATAGCCTTGCCCTTCAAAAAGACGAGGTCATCGACAGTTCAACCATGAACGTCAAGAAGCTGCGTGCTTTTTTTGAAGCCACTGCTGCCGAAGCCAAAGAAAAAGGGGTCCTGCTTTCACTGCATATGAAAGCAACCATGATGAAGATCTCTGATCCAATCATCTTTGGACATTGCGTTTCTGTTTATTTCAAGGACGCCTTGGAAAAACATGCCGAAACTTTGAAAAGTATCGGGGCCAATCCAAACTATGGCATGGCTGATATTTTGGCAAAACTCGACAAGCTGCCGGCAGATAAAAAAGCTGAGATCGAGGCCGACATCAATGCCTGTTACGCGACGCAACCAGCTTTGGCAATGGTTGACTCGCGTAAGAACATTACTAACTTGCATGTACCGAATGATGTTATCGTCGATGCTTCGATGCCGAACGTCGTCAGGGACGGTGGCAAGATGTGGAATCTTCAAGATGAACTTCAAGATACCATTGCTATGGTACCTGATCGCTGCTACGCCACCACCTATAGAGAAATCATTGAAGACTGCAAACGTCACGGCCAATTTGACCCGGCAACGATGGGCAGTGTTTCCAATGTCGGTTTGATGGCTCAAAAAGCAGAAGAATATGGCTCTCACGACAAAACCTTTACTGCGCCATCAAACGGTAAGTTCCAAATCGTCGACTCTTCCGGCAATGTTCTTCTAGAACAAATCGTTCAAACAGGTGATATTTACCGTTCTTCTCAAACCAAAGACATTCCAATCAAAGACTGGATTAAACTCGCGGTAGCTCGCGCAAAGGACTCCGGTGAGCCAGTTGTGTTCTGGCTTGATGAGCAACGCGGCCATGACACAGAAATCATCAAAAAGATCAACAAGTATCTCCCCGAACTTGACACCACAGGCTTGGACATTCAAATTTTGCCGCCTGTCGAAGCCATGAAGTTCTCGCTAGAGAGAATCAGGCGCGGGGAAAATACCATCGCCGCCACAGGCAATGTCCTCAGAGACTACCTAACCGACCTCTTCCCCATTCTGGAACTTGGCACAAGTGCCCGCATGCTGTCGATTGTCCCGCTGATTAACGGTGGTGGTTTGTTCGAAACTGGAGCTGGTGGTTCTGCGCCGAAACACGTTCAACAGTTCCTCAAGGAAGGACATCTACGTTGGGACTCGCTTGGTGAGTATTGCGCATTGGTTCCCTCGTTAGAGCATGTCGCTAAAAATTACAATAACCAAAAAGCAGCTGTTCTGGCGGAAACCTTGGATACTGCAATTGGTAAATATCTGGAAAATCAAAAATTGCCTTCTCGAAAGGTTAAAGAGATCGACAATCGCGGCAGCAGTTTCTGGCTTTCTGTTTACTGGGCACAGGCTTTGGCGGAGCAGGACAAGGACACCGAGCTAAAAGCAAGGTTTGTATCCGTTGCTGAAAAACTTGATGAGAATGCCGAAAAAATAGACCAAGAGCTGATTGACTGCCAGGGGGAAGCGGTGGATGTTGGTGGATATTTCCGTCCAGATCCCACCATGGCTAGTAAAGCTATGCGGCCCAGCCAAACCTACAACAGCATTATTGACACTATTTAGTTCAACATAGACAGGACGGGGCAATTTGCCCCGTTCCAGTCTTTAACTTTAACCATACAGTTAAGGAGAGAGAAAATGGCAAGACCAAAAATTGCATTGATCGGTGGAGGACAGATCGGTGGTGTGTTGGCCCAGCTTGCTTGCTTGCGAGAGCTGGGTGATGTGGTTATGTTCGACATAGTTGAAGACATGCCTCAAGGTAAGACTCTGGACATTGCCGAGGCATCCCCAGTTGACGGTTTTGACGTCTCTTGCACTGGAACCAATGATTACAAAGACATTGCTGGTGCGGATGTTGTTATTGTTACCGCTGGCCTGCCACGCAAACCTGGCATGAGTCGAGACGATCTGATCGAAGTAAACTCCAAAATTATGACGTCCGTTGCAGAAGGTATTCGTGACAACGCACCAAACGCGTTTGTCATCGTCATCTCTAACCCGCTTGATGCCATGGTGACATTGTGTCAAAAAGTCACAGGTTTTCCGCCTGAGCGTGTCATGGGCCAGGCCGGTGTCCTTGATTCTGCTCGATTTGCGACTTTCATCGCCTGGGAGCTTGGTGTTTCGGTCAAGGATGTTACCGCAATGACCCTCGGAGGTCATGGTGATACCATGGTCCCACTCGTTCGCTACGCCAGCGTAAATGGCATCCCTGTTATGGAGTTGCTCGAACAAAAGTACGGACCTGATAAAGCCAAAGAAGTGATGACAGCAATGGTAGAGCGCACCAAACAGGCTGGCGGTGAAGTTGTTAAATTACTTAAAACAGGAAGCGCCTTTTACAGCCCAGCATCTTCTGCGATCGCCATGGCTGAATCGATTCTCAAAGATCAAAAGCGTGTTCTTCCGACGTGCGCACTTCTCAAAGGTGAATTTGGAGTCGAGGGCTACTATGTAGGTGTCCCTTGTATTCTTGGAGCAGGTGGCGTTGAGAAGATTATTGAATTCAAACTTGATGATGAAGAACAAGCTCTGATGGATAATTCTGTTAGCGCAGTTAAAGGCTTAATAGCCGATCTTGAGAAAATGGGGCTTCTCTAGATTGATCAGTTTAAAAGAAATCGAAGAAGGGCAATGGCGACGTTGCCCTTCTTTGCATATGAAAATCACAAAATTGCAGTTTTTATTTATTTTTTCTCAACCTTTCTCAACCCTCTCCAAAAAAGAGATGGTTAACAAAATTAATTGTGGCGTATGCTGAGTACTTGTGCTATCTTTTCGCCGCAAAATTCGCTGTGTTCAGTAAATAAATACCTAAAGACAAAGGAGACAAACCAGAATGAGTGGTGCCAGACTCGAAGTTATCGAGCGCAACTGCAAAGGTTGCAGTATCTGCGTCGAATTCTGTCCCAAGAACGTCCTGGAGATGGACGTGTTCCTGGTAACAGTTCCAAGGCCGGAAGACTGCATCAAGTGCATGCAATGTGAACTGCTTTGCCCGGACTTCGCTATCAAGGTCCATGACGAGTAATCAATTTTTAGCATAGAAGGAGAGTGAACGTGGCCAAGAAAGTTGCTCTGTTACAGGGGAACGAAGCGTGTGCATTGGGAGCTGTCTATGCAGGCGCCAAGTTTTTCGGTGGGTACCCTATTACTCCATCGACCGAAGTTGCTGAGGTTCTCTCAGCAGAATTACCAAAAGTCGGCGGTAAATTCATTCAAATGGAAGACGAGATTGGCGCTATGGCGGCGATCATAGGCGCATCACTGACCGGTGCCAAATCAATCACCGCGACCTCAGGTCCTGGTGTTTCGTTGAAACAAGAATTAATCGGCTATGCTTGCATAGCAGAAACTCCATGCGTCATCATCAATGTCATGCGTGGTGGGCCGTCAACTGGTATGCCGACGGGTCCCGGCCAATCTGATGTCATGCAGGCTCGCTGGGGAACGCATGGTGATCATGCAGCGATCGCCTTAGTGCCGAACTCATGCCAAGAAATTTTTGAGGAAACTGTACGTGCCTTCAATCTTTCAGAAAAATATCGTATGCCAGTTCAAGTGTTATTTGACGAAATCGTCGGGCACATGCGTGAGCGTATTGTATTCCCAGAGCCTGGTGAGCTTGAAATAATTGACCGTCAACCTCCAAGTGTCTCACCTGCGGATTACAAGCCATATGATTCGTCAAAAGGCCAAGTGCCTCCACTGGCTGCTTTTGGATCTGGCTATAAATTTCATGTAACTGGATTGAATAAAGCTGACGATGGTTTCCCAACCACCAAAGCAGAACTGGTTGATGCGGAAGAGCGTCGTCAAATTGATAAAGTTATGGATAATGTCGATGATATCCTTAAGAACGAGGAATATCTCACTGATGATGCCGAAGTTATCATTTGGGCATATGGTTCGACTTCCCGCTCGGCCCGATATGCTGTCAATAAACTACGCGAAGATGGCATCAAAGCGGGCCTTTTCCGCCCTCTTACAATCTGGCCATTTCCAGAAGCGAGAACGGCTGAACTGGCAAAACAGTGCAAAGCAATTATTGTTGCCGAAATGAATCTTGGTCAGATGATTTACGAGGTTGAACGTGTATCCAAAGGTGACTGTGCGATCGGTGGTGTCTTCCGTGTTGACGGTGAGCCAATCAATCCTGGACAGATCGTCGATAAGGTTAAGGAGGTTCTGTAATGGCTTACGATTACGAAAAATCGATTCGTCCTGGCAAACTGCCACACATTTGGTGCCCCGGTTGCGGCCATGGGATTGTCATGAAAGGCCTGATCCGTGCTATGGACACTTGCGAATTAGACCGTGCCAAAACATCCATAGTCTCTGGAATCGGCTGTGCTAGCCGGCTGCCAGGCTATCTTGATGCATGCACCCTTCATACTGCGCACGGTCGTGCAGCAGCCTTTGCTACTGGGGTCAAATTAGCGGATCCTGAAATGACTGTGATTGTTTGTGGGGGTGATGGGGATGGTACTGCAATAGGTGGGAACCACTTCATTCATGCATGCCGTCGAAATATAGACATGACCTACGTGGTCATGAACAACTATATCTATGGGATGACTGGCGGTCAGTTTTCTCCCTGCACACCGACCGGGGCAAAGGCCTCGACTACGCCATATGGCAATCCAGACCCTATTTTTGATATTTCTAAGCTGGCAATTGGTGCTGGGGCTACCTTTGTAGCCCGAACAACCGCTGCCCATCCCCGGGAAATTGATAAATTGATTGTCCAAGGGATTAAACACAAAGGGATGGCGGTAATAGAAGTTTTAGATGATTGCCCAACAACTTACGGACGCCGTAATAAGTTCCGGTCGGTCGTTGACATGATGAAGGAACTCAAAAAGAATGCTGTTCCAGCCAAAGCTGCAGCGAAAATGACCGCAGAGCAACTTCAAGGTAAGTTCTTGACCGGAGTGCTTTTTCAAGACACTGAGAAGCCTGAGTATTGCGAAATGTACCAAGAGGTCATCAATAAGGCGCAGGGCGCCTGATCACAAAAGGAGATTGAACCATGGCAGAACGTTATGAGATTCGGTTTTCCGGTGCAGGTGGTCAGGGCCTGATCACTGCCGGAATCATTCTTGCTGAAGCAGCCTCTATCATTGAAGGGAAAAGTGCTGTCCAGTCACAAAGTTACGGACCTGAGGCTCGTGGCGGCGCTTCGAAATCAGAAGTTATCATTGCTGATGGCCCCATTGACTATCCTAAGGCCACTATCGTTGATGCATGCTTGGCAATGACCCAAGAGTCTGCAGATAAATATGCTGTGGGCATCAAAGACGGTGGGATCCTGTTGCTTGACGATGACTTTGTTCAGAAAAACCCGCAAGGCAACTTTAAACTTTATCGGATGCCAATTATGAGAATGGCGAAAGAAGATATTGGGCGAGAAATCGTTGCCAATGTCGTGGCGTTGGGTGCGATGATCGGTCTGACTGGTGTTGTTTCCAAAGAGGCCGGTGAAGAAGCTGTTTTGCGCAAAGTACCCGAAGCTTTTAAAGATCTGAATAAGAAAGCCTTTAATTTAGGTTATGAAAAAAGCAAAGAGTTGCTCAATTAATTTTTTATTTCTATGTGATCACAAAAGCCCGGCAACACATCTGCCGGGCTTTTTCTATTTGTAAAGATTATTAGCTGCATGCTCACATGTTGACCTACTTTCGATGTTTTCAGAAGGGTATGCATTTACCGCCAGTCTATCGCAGTGACGAAAATTGTATTTTTATGTGGTGCGAATCAAACGCTAAAGCGGCACAATGCTATACGATAGTCTTGGTTTGAACTTCACACATAGCTGAAGGGAGTCGTTAGTTTTCCTGGTTTCTTAGAAATCATCTTCCTGATTATGCTGAGTAAAACATCTGTTGGCTCAGAGCTTTACGATAAAAACTGCAATTTAGAAGTCGGGCACTTGGCTTTGGTTCATTTTGACTTCCTTAGTATCACATGAGCCCAATCATTTTCCACCAGAACGAACCAATCCCTACCCAGATAACAATATTAATAATACTTATGACCGCACCCATTACCCACCATCTCCCCATTGAGACATAACCTGTCCCAAAGACAACTGGTGCTGGACCATTGGCATAGTGAGTGAGGCTGGAAAATAGGTTGCTAAAAAAAGCTAAAACCAACGCAGCTAAGACCGGAGGAGTTCCAACTGTTAAAGCAATAGCAAGGAATGGTGCATACATTGCGCTGATATGAGCAGTCTGGCTAGCGAACATGTAATGACTGTAGAAATAGACGAGGGAGAGAATAAGGAAGGCTGTCGTCCATTCTAATCCACTCACTTTGCTTGCCATGGTTTCACCAAACCAGGGGATGAATCCCAAGGCATTCAGTTGGGTCGCCATCATAACCAAAGCTGCAAACCAGACGATAGTGTCCCATGCGCCTTTTTCATTAAGCATGTCTTCCCAGGTGAGCACACCAGAAAGCAGCAAAACGGCCAAGCCAACCAAAGCTGCCGTTGTTGCATCAATTGACCAGGATTGACCACCGATCCAAAGGACGAGAAGAAGTATAATCGTCCCGCCTGTAAGCCATTCACCTTTACTCATCGCCCCCATTTCCTTGAGTTTTCCATCGGCCAATTCTGGCGCTTCAGGTGTTTTTTTTATTTCGGGGCCATAAAACTTATAAACAAAGAATGGAATAATGGCCAGTGATGCCAAACCTGGCACAAGAGCAGCTAAAAACCAGTTACCCCAAGTAATGTTGATCCCAGCCTCGCCGGCCAGCTTGGCAGCCAGAGGATTCGAAGCCATAGCGGTCATAAACATTGCACTGGTAATGATATTGATTTGAAAAGCACTCATCATCAGGAAGGAACCAATTTTCCGCTCAGTGCCCTTGGCCGGATCACTTTCATAGACCTCTGCGACGGAGCGAATCAAGGGCATGATTATCCCACCTTCACGTGCCGTATTGCTTGGCATCGCTGGCGCCAAAATTAAATCTGCCAAACCAAGCCCATAGGAGAGCCCCAAGGTCCTTTTCCCGAGAAGTTTCATCAGATGGTAGGCAATACGCGCACCCAGTCCTGTCTTGATAACAGCTCGTGAAATGAAAAAAGCGGCACCAATTAACCAGATCACGCTGTTTCCAAAGCCACTCAATGAATCTCCAATGCTCAATGTCCCGGTCAGGCTAGTTGCCATAATGCCGATTATCGCAACAGCTCCCATCGGGAGCGGCTTGGCTATGAACCCTGCAACAGTGGCTACAAAAATCGCGAGGAGCTTCCAAGCTTCCTCTTTCACTCCTTCAGGAGGTGGAACAAACCAGATTGCCAAACCAAGTCCCAGGACGATAAGCAATGGGAGTATTTTTGCAGGTTTGAGGACTGCATCGTTCTGACTGGAAGCGGACATAAATCTCCTCCTTGTCAAAATGAAACCTTAGTAAGAAGGCTGATGACATGAGTCTTTAATTTGTGGATGGGCGGCTTTTTAGCCAAACCATATTGAAATAATATTACTTAATTAACAACAGTCAATGTTTTCGCCCTAGGACAAAATCGTAGCAACTCTCAAGAATTAAGGTAGACATGTTTTTGTTAACAAATCTTCGGAGGTTGAGGACGTAATATCCACTCGGACAGGGTACTATTATGTCGCAAAGACTTTTGGGGGACATTTGGCTCTGACATCATCCGAGGATTCCTTGGTAATAAACTTGAGAAACGCTCAATTGATCATCTTATTTGATCGATGTATGCTCTTTCAAAATCCCGACACGGTACGGTTGCTCTGATACCCGATAACCAAATTGACCTTGAATTGTTGTACATGGGGGTAGTCGGTGGTCGAGATCCGCTCAGCCTAGCATTGATTCAGCGCGTTGACAGCCGGAAGATTGTCACATTGAAGCGTTCTGGAGAACTAAGCAGCATACTTTCTTCAGATGGATTAACCTTAATCAATCGTAAAGGGGAATTGATCGACACGGGGGTCATTATCGACATCTCAAAGGTCAGTGATCTTGTTACAAGTGGAGGACGAACTCCGGCAGCAACTGCTGCATCACTTTTCGGACGTGTCATCAAGGTATCAGAGGATGGTCAAATCGTACTGTTCCTCAACGGCCGCCATATATACAGTTTCAATTGATTATTGAACGTCTAAATCGAACCATTATGGCGATGTTGATTGCTAACTGAAACCCCCTTTCCACGGTTAGGACACAAACCCATTGCGGAGCAAAGAACAATCCTTCAACTGGCCGGATCATAAGAAGCAGCCGACCAGTTTCGGATGGGCGACTTTTCATGAATTAAGGAGTTTTCAAAGATTTCCATTGTTGGAGAAGTCGGGGTTTATCTCATGTCAGGTGTTGTGGTTTATGGATAACTTAAAGAGACAAATTTCATGACATTAGGTCTTTCAAGACAACACAAATTAGTCCCTCTTTGTACAAGAATTAATGACCTGTCAAAGAGTTAAATAAGGATAATCTGAAATCACATCAGATGACAGGCACTGCACAAAGCACTCCCACTGTTATCGATCACGAGACTCTGACCCTCGTGGGGTTCTGAGCCGTGACATGTCACACAGCTAACAACCCCATTAGGTAAGAGCAATTCTGGCGGAAGATCGTAATCAGCACGTAACATCCGGTTTCGTGCTGATTGTTCCTGATAATCAATTCCAACAACGTGACTGCCTGAATGTGAACTGCTACCGGAATCAATAATATCCTCATGGCATGAGAGACATTCTGATGAAAACTGGTCCACACCTGACAAAGAAGCTTCAGCAAGACAAGGGAACTGATTGTGAAATAAGGTAATTAAAAGTAGCGCAAAACAGTTGAGACTTAATCGCAGCGTTTTCATTATTCAACCCTCCAGACAAGTCAGTGAACTTAACTATAACGTAAAACAGTCAAACATCATCTGTAACAACGGTTGGCCTGATTGCCGATTCGATGAGTTTTTAAGCACTCAAACTTTGTTCTCCACAGCCGTTGGTGAAAGAACCCGACGGTTCAAGAGGTAACAAACCAAGGGCAAAACTTTTTTATGGAGGTTGCGGAGAGGACGTTTCGACCCGTCTGCCAAGACAATCCGTTGATGCTCTCTACGACATCTAACTTCTCAACAAAATAATCTGTGGCAACCCGAAAAGGTCTCACCAGAAACCCATAAAACTGACTTGTGCATATGCACACTCTAACAAAAAGGGCATCTCATAACAGCCTTTCTTAAAGAATTAAAGTCGTCTCCAAAACATCAATCAAGAATAAGCCTTTTCCTCTACCCTCTCTGACATTCATCAAAGCAATCTTTAAATCTCGGCTCTTTGAACCAAACACAGGCCCCTTAATTGTCCCGCACATTAAGTTTGAGAACCTTCTGGTTGTAAGTTAAAAGAAGATCACTCTTTTTTAAGATACCAAGCAACTCACCATTTCTGGAGAGCACAGGAAGCGTTGAAATCTGTTTTCCTTCAAAAATTTCGAAGGCGGTTTCAAAGTTGTCATCAGGTCGAACAATCACGACCCGCTTTGTCATAATCTCTGACGCGACAACAAGCTTGCCGAGTTCACCGACTTCAGCAAGAAAACCTTTTAGGTCACTCATCGTCAACATCCCAACCAAACCGCCTTGATAATCCAAGACAGGAAAATGCGGGTAAGAACTTTTCTCTGCTTTATCCAAAATGTCAACGAGAAGCATGTCCTGCCGAATTGATTCAAAATTCTTAATCATGAATTTGTCAACCTCCATGGAACGAAGGAGGTTGACATCTCGCCCACGAACCATTCGTATGCCCTTACGCAAAAGCTTCGTTTCGTAAATGGAATACCCATAGAATTTTTGCACTGTAACCAAACTGGTAATGCAGCAAGTCATTAAAGGCAGAATGATTTCAAAGTTATAGGTGAGTTCGAAAATCGTGAAAATTGCAGTGATTGGCGCCAAGGTCGTACCTGCGACAACCGCACCCATTCCAATAAGGCTGTAAGCGGCGACTGTACCAATATGCCCAGGAATGACTTGAGCAATCATCGCGCCATAAAAACCACCCAACAAAGACCCCAAAACGAGAGATGGGGCAAAAATCCCGCCGGAAAATCCGGCGCCAACCGAACTGGCGGTCGCCAGAAGTTTCAAGCCGAGAACGGTCAACATCAATAAAACGCTCATTTGGGAGGTCAATGTCAGATTGATCGTTTCATAGCCAACTCCCAAGACATGTGGCCAGCCTATAGCTATGAGCCCAAGGAGTAACCCAGCAATGGCAGGTCGCAGTGAAAAAGGGATCTTTGCTTTGGCGAAAAGGTCTTCTACAAATGATACCGATAGAATAAATAGAACAGACAGTAGCCCGGCGAAAAAACCGAGCAGAGCATAAAGAGGAAGCTCCCCGTAGCTGACCATTTCAAACAAGGGGACTTGAAAAGTAGGTAGGCTGCCAAGGAAATGATGTGAGACCACCGTGGCTGTGACTGCAGAGATGGCAATATGGCTGAGATAACTGACATGAAAATCCACGAGGATGATTTCTGCTGCGAACAACATGCCTGCCATTGGTGCATTAAAAGTTGCAGCTATTCCGGAAGCTGCGCCGCAAGCAAGAAAGACTCGCTTCCACTCTGCCGGCAGTTTGATAAGTTGTGCCAAAGAGGATCCTACAGAAGACCCAATATGCACCACAGGTCCTTCCCGTCCTACAGATGCACCACATCCGATTGAAAGCGATGTGAAAATTGTTTTGAATAAGGCAGTACGGTATTTGATGTTTCCTTCCCTGTTGACAACAGCTTCAATGACATCTGGCACACCTGCTCCCCGTGACTCAGGGGAAAAACGACTAATCAATGGACCGATCACCAAGCCACCTATCGCAGGCATGGCCAGAATAAGGAACCAAGGATAGTGCCTGTTAACGTCCAGCAAGGCCAGTGGATCCGGCCAAAAGAAGCTTGTTGTCAAAAGCAAAAGGTAACGGAAAGCGACAGCCAGAATGCCTGTGATAAAGCCAATCAGTATCGCAACGATGAGCAGAAAAATTAGATTTTCACGACTAGGCCTTGATTTCCAGGTGAATCTCACAGCAAGGAGTTCTCCTGTTAGTCAGATTTAGTAAACCTTAGCACGGCAATTTTTGTTTGTCAGCAATTAGTCAGCTGTCGCAGCTAGTTGGGCTTTAAGATAACCAAAACGATTTCCCCGACCTCAAGGCCTAATTTTGACATTCTAGCTTCATTGATAAGCGTTCGCTCGTCAACGAGATACATTCTGTCATCAATCGCCACTTTGATTGTGGAATCTTCGTAAGGGACCTCAAGGACATATCGCAAAAACATCGCATTGCCAGCGACCTCCCCTTTTGCTTCGCCTACCACATCGCCGGCCATGCCGATGAATTGCCCTTGTCCCTGGCGCATTAAAGTCCAGATTCGTTGCTGTCTTTCCCCGTCATCAAAAATGAAATCCTCAATCAGCGTTCCCACTGTTCCTTCCCAATAGGCCTGAATCTCGGCGTTAAAATAACGGACGACTTTACCAAACCGGTCTTTGACAACGCCATGGGCCGTCAAAAATCCGTTAAAAAATTCTTCGGGAACCAACTGGGGTGTTCGACCCGTATAATCCTTGACTTGAACCGTACTACAGCCTGGAAGAAGAATAACCAGTGAGATCAAGGAGACTATCATCCAGATAATGGGTTTCTTGATTGCCAGCATATAGTTTCTCTCCTCTGACTTTTTGGATTCTAAACAGCGCCGCGTCATCAAAAGATAATGGCCAGTGAACCTGACCTAAGTGCCTGCCTATCCCTGAGAAACCAAAAACAGTTTTCTGCCAGCGGAGCCTGAAATTGCGAATACGAAGGACAATGCAATTCATCTGCTCTCGGTGAGAGGCGCACAAGTCCAACCCTCTTGACCTTTTTCGAGAATCATCAAACGTTCGTCAGGGATTCCTTTCTTTAGTAAATATTCATAGGTGCGTTCAGCGCCACCAGCGCCACGCGGGCAAACGATTATAACTGGATCGTTATTGTTATAGATTTGTTGGACGACCTTCTCTAGTTTCGCCCGATCAGAATCAGTCTTGACGGGATAAGCGTAAGTCGGTTCAGCTCCTTTGATATGATGTTGACTGAACTCGTCCTCAACCTGAATGTCGACAATATTGGTCGGCATTTTGGCTGTCAGACGGTTTTCAAGGTCTTTGGCGCTTATATAATTGTATTTGTCATCTTTGGCGGATAAGGCCTCAGCCAAAAGAAAAATTGATAGGAATAAAACAAAGCAGTAAAATTGTTTAGTCATAATTCACTCCTCCAACTTGGCTTGTAGTCGTCAACACAAACGGTAGTGAAACATTCTTTGGAGATTAATGAAGCGCTTTATAAAGCCAGTGTATTTGATGATTGGCTAGAAGAGCAAGGGCGACTTTTGATCAAGAGAGAGACTTGAGACGTTGAAATCCTCTTATGACAGATCAACAAAATT
The DNA here is from genome assembly GCA_019313185.1 of Deltaproteobacteria bacterium. Lineage (GTDB taxonomy): Bacteria > Desulfobacterota > Desulfuromonadia > Desulfuromonadales > BM103 > JAFDBS01. Next base: position 36,603 of record JAFDBS010000105.1, read on the forward strand.
GGAATCTCAGCCTGGCACATATGCTCTGGTCCTAAACAACAACTCAAAGAAGAAGGTGAAGATTGGTCGTTGGGGTTTTCTTCAAGTAGGCCAAGGGCACTATATTTATGTCGGCAGTGCCCACGGTCCGGGAGGTCTTTTGTCAAGAGTGTCAAGGCACCTCCGTAGCACCAAATCCAAGCATTGGCATATAGATTATCTTCTTGAGTACTCAACCCCCATATCCGTTTTTTACACCTATAACAGGGATCGTCTTGAACACAGATGGGCAGAGGGCATAATCAAAATGGATGGTTTCACACCAATTATCGGATTTGGATGTAGTGACTGTAACTGTCAAACACATTTATTTTTTTGTAATGCTAACCCACCTCACGAGTTGTTTTCTAAATTGCTCGAAGGCAATGTTGAAAGGCTGGTTATTCAGTCTGCCGGCAATTCACTAAAGAATTAACTCAAGCCTCCCCCTTACGGTTATTCTATCAATTCTTTTACAATTTATCTTTCACGGAAAGGTTTAGTTCCGTTTGGGTGAGAACGTTGCAGTTCTATGGTGCAATTATTCCATATTGGCCACGTTGACACGATTTGACGCTGATACATAAAATAGATCATGGATTCATTGACCCAAATAACTTTAGGTGCGGCCGTTGGCGAAGCTGTTTTAGGTAGGCAGGTTGGCCGCAAAGCAATGTTCTGGGGTGCAGTGTGCGGAACCTTGCCAGACCTTGATGTTCTCATTAAATTTGGGGACCCAGTTATGGATTTTACGTTACATCGAAGTTTTAGCCATTCAATTTTTGTCCTGACACTGCTAACACCCTTTTTCGCCTGGTTAATCGTCAAGCTGCATCCACCTGACAGAGCGTTCAAAAGACAGTGGGCCAAACTTATATGGCTTGCTTTCATGACCCATATCTTTCTCGACTGCTTTACAGTATACGGCACTCAAATTTTCTGGCCGCTCTGGAACTATCCGATAGGCTGGGGGTCGGTTTTTATTATCGATCCTATTTATACTGTTTTTCTACTTTGCGGAGTTATTGCTGTTTTGGCAATGGGTCGTGAAAACAATTTAAAATATCGTCTGAACCATTCAGGTTTGGTGCTCAGCTCAGTCTATTTGATCTGGAGTATCGTGGCCCAGCAGTATGCCATAAAAACGGCAGAGGCCTCCCTTGCTCGCCAATCAATTCAATATAGTCAACTGCTCGTTGTCGCCACCCCATTAAACACTTTCCTCTGGCGACTCATTGCCCTTCAATCTGATGGAAATTATTATGAGGGGTTTTACACTTTACTTGACCAGTCTCAAGATGTGTTTTTGGAAGAGCATGTTAGTCACAATGGTCTATTAGCCGAATTAGACCAACATTGGCCAGTCATGAGACTGAAATGGTTTACCAAAGGTTTTTCAAGGTCTGGCAACATTCTGATGGAATAGCGATGAGTGACCTACGCATGGGCATAGAACCAAACTATGTCTTCTCTTTTATCGTTGCCAAAAGCTCAAACCCTCATACTTTACCCATCAAGTCTGAGCGTATCAGCCAAAAGCGAGATGTGGCTTTACTGAAAAAAATCTGGGGAAGGATATGGTCCTCAGGTATGTATTGAAAGTTTCAAATGAATCTCTCATTATCGAATGGCCAACCAATCAATGATCAGGAGCCTGCCTTAATCCTCCTCCTCATAAATAAATTTCTCAGCCATTTCAACAGCTTCTTTGGTCCCAATAAAAATAGGGGCAAGCATATCAAGCCGTTCCGGCACGATATCAAGTATACGCTGGCGACCTGTTGACGCCGCACCTCCTGCCTGCTCGATCAAAAAAGCCATCGGATTCAGCTCATACAAAAGTCGCAACTTTCCCGCAGGAGCATCAGTCAGATGAGGGTACATGAACAGCCCTCCACGTTTAAGGAGGACTTGATTGATATCGGGAACAAAGCCTCCTGAATAGCGAAGCTTGGTACCCATTTTTTCAAGGTATTGAGCAAACTTCTTGGTGCCAGGCGTGTATTTGCTCCGTAATCCGCCCGGCGAATAGATTTTAGCGGGGCCGGCCATGCGAATATTTTCATAATTAAGAGTATATTCCATCAGGCTGTTCATACCGAATTCATGGACGCCACGACCAGTTGAATAAACCAGAGTTGTTCGCGGTCCATAAAGGATATACATCGCGGCAACCTGATTTCGACCGGGCTGGAGAAGATTACTGCCCTTGTAGATTGAAATAATCGTTCCGACGGCCAAGTTGACATCAACCAGTGACGACCCATCCAGTGGATCGAATGCCACTGAGTATTTCTCTTCATTATTTGGGTCAATTTCAACCACTTGGCCACTTTCTTCAGAAACCAAATTGGCAACGACTTCGGAATGTGTCAGGCGTTTAATAAGTATCCGGTCGGACAGAACATCAAGTGCGAGCTGCTTTTCCCCGTAGAGATTGGATGTCCCGGCCATGCCAAGGTCGCCCGTTCGAATGGCATTGATGATATATTTAGATGCGTCAGCAATTTCGCAGATCAGTCTTGTCAGGTCCCGGTCTTCGTGTTTCTCTCTCAAATGGCGGCGCAAGTCTATGTGTAGCGGGGTTCTCCCAGGGTCTGATAACATTGGACCATCCTTTCCAAACTAAAATAAATCTAAGGCAGTTTAGAACAATCCGATCAGATGAGCAAGTCTCCTGTCTGAAACAAGTAACTTCCAACTCTTGACGTTTGTCATAGGCCTGATAAGATTTTTTAAAAAATTAAGGACTAAACTTGTTTATGGAAACTCGCGAGAACAAACCAAACAACAAAACGGGCGAAGATACAGGTCATGAATCTGTAAACAGCGATTCTGTCCAGCCAACTGAGGAACATCCTGATCGTTTCAAAGAAACCACAGAAAAGCTTTGGGACAGCACAAGGCAGGTGTGGACAACAGCAACGTTCAAGGCTGGGCAGTATAAACTATTGGTTCAAAAGAAGATTGATCTTTCCGCAGTACACAAAAAAATAAGTGTCGCCCATGGAGACCTTGGTCGCCTGATTGATGATCTTCGCAGTCAAGGGAAAAAAAACATCATGAATCTGGGCGAGGTGAAAGAGCTTTTAAATCAAATAGACAGCCTCAAGGCGACAGCCGCCGCATTGGAGGAAGAGGTTGAAACCATCAAAACTGCTGCCCCTCCCCCATCTGGTTCGCAAGATACCGGACAATGATTGTTTTTTAAAGTAGCCGATTTAGCCTCTGGGACAAATCAGTGAATCGAATTCCGCCATTCATTTTCAATCGTTTCCCAGTTGACACCATAGTCACCATAGGATGTCTCGAACGCGACTTTTAGGGGGACGTTTTTGCTGGTTAAGATTAACAACTCCTTGAATGGATAGCTGCCGAAGTTTTCGATCAGAAATAGAACCATTGAATAACTTTGCTCATATGCAAGAGGTACTTGTGCGGTCGGTAAACTCATAAACGATTCGGAAAGTGTAGTCCATGAAAGCAGCTGATTTTGCTGCGCCGCTGATTTGAGTTGCAAAACTGGAGGATCGAAATGCTGGCGCCCGCACACTTCGGCGTACCCTTCATTTATCCAAGTGGGCACCTGGCTGTTACCGAGTTTATCAATTAATACATGGGCATACTCATGAAACAATAAAGCTTTTAATTTAGGGGTCATTGTCGACAGACCACCCAAAGGGATGCGAATTTTGCCGTCGTAAACCGCACCGGCCCAATCGGGTGAAAGGGTGACGGCATTGAAGTCTTGGCGGCTGTACAACAAAACCGGGATTTTAAACTCTGGAAAAAAATCGAGTTCCGCCCCGACCCAGCGGTACGCGTCATTCAGGACCTCAAGGATATCTGCAATCAATTCGCTTTGTCCTTCATCAACAAAAGATAGCTCAAACAACCCTTGGTGTTCTTTTGCCATCTTTTTTTCGACTTCCCATTCACGCTGAAGTTTTTCTAAAAACTGTACATTTTTATCGCTTCCTGGCATCGCAGAGGCCTGTTCAAGAGTATCAATAGCTTTACGCAATCGCCCATTGGCATAGTGGATTTTGCTAAGCAACTCATAAAATGCGATTTGACTCGAATCCATTGCTATTGCCGTCAAGACTGCCGACTCGGAATCGTCTAGTCGTCCCAGATGAAAACTTGCGATGGCAAGGCCGAACCAAACCCGCGTGTCATCTTCCCTAAATTTTAACCCCTCGTCGAAAGACATTTTCGCTTCAATGTAACGCCCTGCTTGCAGATGCTCCTGACCGACTCCAAGGTAAGCAAGCCCAATCAACGGCCAAATATCAGCTGGTCTGAGAGCCCGGGATTCTGCTTCATGGAAATCTTCAAGCGCTTTCTGGTACTCACGGTTTTGGATATGACCGATTCCATCGGATACCAATTTTTCAACTGAGCAATAACTTTCTGCGGGCAAAATGCACGTCAGAATAAGGCAAAAAAAGATTGAGGCCCGATGTGGAAAGCTATTCATCATGAATGTGGTTTGGAGAGCCGCCGGCCCTTTTGAAGCAACGTTAACATCTGCAGATGGATATGGCCGTTTGTGGCCAAGCATTCACCTCTGTCCAGTGCCATCGGTTGACCATCAAAATCCGAGACCAAGCCACCAGCTTCTTCGACAATTAACTTGCCGGCAGCCAAATCCCATGGCTTAAGGTTCATTTCCCAAAACCCGTCAAACCTCCCAGCTGCTACAGAGGCTAAATCAAGGCTTGCAACACCAGGACGCCGACATGCCTGGGCAACTTTTTGGAAGGTTTCGAAATTGTCATAATTGTTGACTTCGCTATCTTTGTGGTCATAGGCAAACCCGGTCGCTAGCAATGATTGGCCTAACTGGTCAGTTTTTGAAATTGAAATCCGATGGTTATTAAGAAACGCCCCGCGTCCCAGTTCAGCATAGTAAATTTCCCCAACATAAGGGTTGTAAACAGCGCCAAGGGTGAGCTTACCGCTTACTTCAAGTGCAATTGAGACAGCGAACCAGGGAAAGCCATGGGCAAAATTAGTGGTACCATCAAGAGGGTCAATGATCCAGCAATAGTTTGAATTTCGCAGTCCGTAATCTTTTTCCTCGGCAATGAAATCATGGTCAGGAAAGTGGTTTTGCAGAGTTTCGACGATGTATGTTTCAACCGTCAAGTCCGCCTCTGTGACCAAATCATAGTCTCCCTTGTAGCTTATCTTTGTGCCCTGTTCAAACATCTGCATCAGAAGCTGTCCTGCGCTTTTTGTCACTTGCAAGAGAACGTTTTTCATAAAAATCTCCATTGACAGGATCACTCGGGGACGGCTTGTTCGCTTGCAAGCGATGGCTTTGCCAAACCCTCCTCCTCGCACCACAGTCGCGTGGCACCAATCACTGCCAAGGGGATGCACAATAACTGTAAGAAAGGAATCGCCAAAATTGCCATGACACCCAAACCAAACCCTAGCATAAGCAATTTATGGGAGATGATAAATTGATACTGTTCTTTAAAATATTGACGTTGACGCACCATGGTAAAACTTAGGTATTCAATGCACAGAAAAAAAAGAGTCAGACTGATCGCGCAGATTGTGTAGAGAGAATTCCCTGCCAGTGGAACCAAGTTGAGAGGTAAAATTGCCAGCATGACCACTACAAAAACCAGCATCTTTTTCGCTTCGAGAAGAAGCGTTTGCCAGGCGTCAGAAAGAAATTGCTTCAAAACAAATGGTTCGCTATTCAACCTGTCCCTCAATATCTCTTCCGTTCTTTCTGAGAGAAGGTCGTTAAAAGGCGAGGCGATGAGGTTGCCGACGACAGTAAACGTAAAAAAAACCAACACCGCTGTCACCACAAAAGCGACACCCCAAAGCAACCAGTAAAGAACGGCCCAGTACCATGCGTCTCCGCTTGGCAGCTGGCCAACCACCAAGTTGCCGAAAACATCGAGCCCCAGATAGACCACGCCGCTGAAGACCAGCAGATTGATCAGAAAAGGGATGACCATGTAGAGCGCTAGACGTGGATGTTGTTTAACAAGCCGAAAGCTTCTGAACGGCGTAAAAAAACCGCGGCTAAAGTTCCCGACAGGGGCTTTGATGCTCAACTTGCTCATGATCCAGTTTTCCTCCAAGGATTTTTTTATCAAGCTATCACAGTTTTCCTCGGGGAGCCAAATACAACTCATTTGTGAAGTCGGGACGCACTGCAAACAATATCGCTTGCTAGCAGAGCTATTTTGCATTGCCTAAATAGTAGGCCGAACATTGCTTAATTTTCGTACAGATCAAAAGTCAAGACAACGAAACCAACGACTAATCTACTGAAATCACTTATTTTAAAATCCGGCACATGTGTTGAATAGTTATTGCGGGATACCGCGCAAAGACGCTCGGTCAAATTTAATCATGTCAAGGAGGTCATGAGATGAACACTGCTGTTCAGTCCCTGACGCAGTCAGGCGATGTGCTGTTTCTGATGCTGGGTGCGGTCATGGTATTTGCCATGCACGCCGGATTTGCCTTTCTAGAAGTCGGTACGGTTCGCAAGAAGAACCAAACGAATGCCCTGGTCAAAATCTTAACCGACTGGTCAATTTCAACCGTAGCTTATTTTCTTATTGGTTACCCAATCGCCTACGGAGTTCACTTCCTTGTTTCTGCGGAAAGCCTGCTTGGCGCAAATCAGGGCTATGAACTTGTACGGTTCTTCTTTCTGCTCTGCTTCGCTGCGTGCATACCCGCAATCATATCCGGCGGCATTGCAGAGAGAACACGGTTCTGGCCGCAGGTTTTAGCTGGGGCGGTGTTTGCCGGGTTAACCTACCCCCTGTTCGAGTCGATGATATGGGGGCAGAACAGTTCGGGCTTGCAGGCCTGGTTCGAACAAACCCTAGGTGCCCCTTTCCATGATTTTGCCGGCAGCGTGGTCGTCCACTCCATGGGCGGCTGGCTGGCTTTACCTGCAGTGATCCTGCTCGGCCCGCGAATGGGTCGTTGGGTGCGAGGGAAAAGTCATGCGATCCCTATCAGCAATATTCCTTTTCTCGCGCTTGGCAGCTGGATTCTGGCTGTCGGTTGGTTCGGCTTCAACGTTATGAGTGCTCAGTCACTGACAGGAATCTCAGGCCTCGTCGCTGTGAACTCGCTTCTGGCGATGGTTGGTGGCGTTTTGTTTGCGGTAACGTTTACAAAATGCGACCCTGGTTTTGCCCATAATGGCGCCTTAGCCGGATTGATCGCCATCTGTGCTGGATCGGATCTGGTCCATCCGATTGCGGCGTTCTTCATAGGCGGAATTGGCGCTTTGATTTTTGTATATGGCTTCCAATGGGAACAAGAAACCCTAAAAATTGATGACGTCCTTGGTGTCTGGCCACTCCACGGAATTATCGGTACCTGGGGTGGAATTGCCGCAGGAATTTTCGGATACAGTACGCTTGGTGGTCTAGGAGGTGTCAGTTTCTTCGCACAACTGGTTGGGAGCTTGATGGCTGTCGCCTATGCCCTCGTCACCGGTTTTGTCGTTTATTTCCTGATCATCAAAACAGTCGGCTTCCGACTTAGCGAGGGCGAAGAGTTTCGCGGGTCTGACCTGTCAATCCACCAGATTGACGCTTACCCCGAAGATGCTGTCAAGTAAACCTTTTTGGTTATCGAGAGGTGCGAGTTTTGTCAAACAAACCTATCAAATTGTTCTTAACCAGAGGCTTTTAGACTTCGAGAGCTCCAGAGTGATTTATTCACAGTCCACTGAAGTTCGATGATCATGACTACGAATGGGCCCAGGTTTCGAAAGAAACCTGGGTTTCTTCGTGCTTTGAGATTGCCACGAGAGAATATTGTATGCGGTTGGGGATAGTAAAAAATCCTTGATAAACCTCTGACCTTTCAGTTTTTTAGGAAGCCAATGGATTGTAGGAGATTTGGAAGGCTCTTTAGAGCATGTTTTGGCAGATCTTGTATCGAATCGAAACCACAGCCGAAAGACTTAATCACAGTGCTTCTAAGCACGAAAAGAATTAGCCATCATAGGTTGTGATGATGACCTTTGCTGCCTTGTCCCTGAGAGGGATGAGCGCCTGGTATTGTTGGGAAAAAAACCATTGGTCGAGCGTCATTCGATTGGCAAACTTTATTACGACAACAAGATCATAGGGGTTCTCTCCGGCAAGGACTTCTAAACGTTTACCGCGGAAGACGATTTGCGCGTCGAGGCCAGCCAGCGACTCCGACACCCCGTCCACGTATTGTTGCCATAACTGGGGATTTTTCACCTTGATTTGTCCGATCAGATAGGCAGCCATTCATTCCTCCCAAATGCTGGATAATAGAACCCTTAATTCCAACGCACCAAGTGCTCGAGGCGCAGCCACTGCTTATTAAGAAACTCTGTGCTATTGACAACCTCAATTTTTTCAGGACCGAAGGTGTATACCTTGAAAAAGAATTTGAATTGTCCGGTCTGAATGCTGATATATATTAGAACGAAACACACCAGAAACAGAACTGCGACAACTGAACCAAAAACAATCAATGCTTTGGTGTTTTTTTGCATCATCGGTACCTAGCTGCCCCTCTTTTTTGGTGTTTTAAACCTGCACAGCAACTTGACAAAAACTTAAAACACTTTCACCTCTCATTTCAACCATTGAATACAAGGTAATCCAGTTTAGGGGCCACTGTCATGAGCATTAACGCTGCCTCTGCTTGGTGGTCAAGCAACTCGAAGTCACAGAACTCGAAACCCGGGGCAACCGAGCATCCCAGAAGAACATCACCATCCGTAGGAACGGGCCTGCCAGCAACCGGCCGGGACAACATGACAGAAGGTGCCTTGCTCAGCAGAAAGAGTGATGCATCGCGGTGACCCTTGGCTGCCATCCCATTGATAGAGGTGTACGCCATGGCCCCGATACAGGTTCCAGACTTCATCGCTGGTCAACCTGTGGAACTTGCTCACTTCACCTTCTTTCAAACTATAATAAATATGCGTAATGGCCGGTTTTGTGGTTCCATCTCGGTGTTTGACAACAACGGGTGATCTGAACACCTCTTTAAAACGACCACCCTCTGGGTGGCTGAGCAGGTCAGTTGGGCGCATCGCATTTCATCCTTTTGACGTTGCAGAAGATTTTTTAGGTTTTTTCGGTCAGGGCAATGATAACCGAATCATGCATTATGCAATACCAGCTTTTTGGTCTCTCGGCCATACGGTCCGATGTCTTCTAGTGGTCAGAACACATGTTCACAAGATAGTGGCTCACGTCACCTCCTGTATGTTTGATAGCCAACGAAGGGACTTATAGCCAGCCGCAATTTCAGTTGTGATCATTTCGTTCATCAGATACCCTGCGCCGATTGAGGTGACGCTCAACACCAGCGTAATAAAGGCGATGACTGTGAGGACAAAGGTATGTTGGTAAAGGGCATGTTGATAACATAGATAAGCCAGATAAAAACAAAGCATTGATAATGGGGCCGAAAATAAAACCACCATCATGGCAGATGTCTCAGGGTCTCAAATTAGAAAGAGGCCACTTCGGGGAGGTCATCCAACCAGC
>JAFDBS010000106.1 GCA_019313185.1 Deltaproteobacteria bacterium
CCAGTCGATCAACGCCTCAAGATCCTCTTCACCCAGGTTCGGATAGGGCGGCATCGCCGCTGGATAGCCCTTTACAATCTCAAAATTCGGTTCGACGATGGCACGGATCAGATAATCGTCGTCGGCAGTGATGATTTGCTCCTGGCCATTTCGCGTGACGGTTCGTTGACTGCCAAAAAGGCCTTGAAAGCTTGGGCCCACCCGTCGTGATCCATCCAGGGAATGGCAGCCCAGGCAGCCGTTTGCACTGGCGATCGCTTCACCCTGAGCGGCTTCCGGGTCATCGGCGTCTAAGCTGGGTTCCTGGAGGTCTTCCTCGACTTTACTTTCTTTGCTTTCGGAATGTTCTGTGTGCGCCTCAGCTGTCGATCCCACCGATTCGGAAGGGCCTTCCGCAGTCAGTGTCAAAAGGTAATCAATAATGGCCGAGAGTTCATCAGCGGGAATTCGGCCCGCATAGGAGGGCATTGCCGCGGGATAGCCCTTGACGATTTCGAGGTTTGGTTCGAGAATCGCATTCTCCAGATATTTGGCATCGGTCAACAACGTCTGCTCCTTGCCATCCTTGATAACAGCAACCGATCGACCAGCAATCCCTTGAAATGTCGGGCCGACCATACGGCTGCCATCCAAAGAGTGACAGCCAAGACAGCCATGCTTCTGCAGCAGAACTTTGCCTGTCTCCTCTTCGGCAGGAATAACCGAAAGCCATTCTTGAAATTCCGCAGGTTCTAAAGCTTCGACCGTTGTAACCATGTCTGCATGGCCAACTCCGCAGTACTCACTGCAGAACAGGTCGTAACTCCCCGGTTTTTCGGCGATGAACCAGGCATAGGTGGGCATGCCCGGTACACAGTCCCGTTTGACGCGAAACGCTGGGACATAAAAACTGTGCAAGACATCTTCGGCAATCAATTCTACTTTGATCGGTTGGCCGACTGGAACGAAAAGCTTGCCAGAAGTTTTCCCGTTGTCATAGGTAAAAAGCCATGACCACATGCGGGCAGACGCTTTGACGCTCATCGCGTTATCTGGAATGCGTCGCAAGGAGAGGTATCCTTCCCAGCCATACCAGAACATCAGCATAACCAAAATCGTCGGGATGATGGTCCAGATCACCTCAAGCCATACATTGTGATCTTTCTGGCTGATCGGAACAGGAACTCGCTTGCGATTGTAACGCCAGACAAAATAGACCATGGCGATGGCCACGCCGAGGAGGCTGAAGGCACTGATACCGAAGATGATATAAAAAGCTTTATCGACGGCCTCGGTTGTTGTCACCAGCGATGAAGGGTCCACAGAATCGCCTCCAACTTAACGGTAAAGTACGTCAAAAAAGGTAAAGCCGATAAAAATGGCCAGGATTGCCAGGGCCGAGAGCAGCGACAGTTTAAATAGCCACTGCTCATACTTCATGTGCATAAAGTAAGCAACAACAAGCCCCGATTTGAATGTGGCGATCGTTAGGGCCACCCACACATTCCACGCACCGAGGTTGTATTGGGCAACCCAAACGGTGATTCCGGTCAACACCAGTAATGCGCACCAGACAATTACAAAGGTCTGGTAAGGAACGATATGAGAGTGGTCATCGGTCATCTGTGTGTCCTTAATGAGTATCACGCCGCTCAAACGTGGCAGTTCTCAGCCGAATTATCAAGCTTCCAGTAAAAAAATTAATGCAGGACCAAATAATACAGGGGAAATATAAAAATCCAGATCAGATCGACAAGGTGCCAGTAAAGTCCGGCATTTTCGAGGATCACCCAGTCCTTGGCATTGACCCTTCCCGACCTGATCAAGCACATTGTCCAAGCCAAAATTATCGCACCAATGACAACGTGAATGCCATGCAGTCCAGTCGTCAGATAATAGATGTTGAAAAAAACCACTTCGCCAGGCTTCATGGCAGCAAAGTGCTCTGAACCGGGGTAAATTCCATGGGAAAATTTTGCGGTCCATTCAAAATATTTGTTGATCATAAACAACGCGGCACAGCCGATGGTTGCGCCAAGCAGTCCCATGGCCAGCCTGACCTTCTCACGGCGTAAAGCTGTAATCGAAATGGCAACAAACAGACTGCTTGTCAACAAAACCAGGGTGTTGCCACCACCGAAACGAACATCCAACTCCCCGCCGGCAGATATGAACTCCTGTGGGTAACGGGCCAAGTAAACAGCGTAGAGAATGAATAAACCGCCGAACAGCAGAACCTCGGTGAACAGGAAAAGCCACATGCCGAACTTTGCACCGATGTAATCCTTGTGCACATGGCCGCTCATAAAATCCCCGCTTTCTTGAAGTCGTAAGGACCATGTGTCACGACCGGATCTTCATCGCCAAAATTTTCTGTGGGCGGCGGTGAAGGGATTTGCCATTCCAGACTGGCCCCCCCCCATGGATTGTTGCCCACCGGTTCGCCATAAAAAAGGCCGCGGAAGATGTTGACAAACATTAAAATCAAGCCGAGGGTAAGAATCCAGGACCCAAATGTTGCCAGCTGATTCAGTCCGGTGAACTCCGGGATGTAATCATAATACCGACGCGGCATGCCTTGGATGCCGACGACTTTCATGGCGATATACAAAATGCAAAAGCCGACAAAAATGATCACCCAGGAAACTGTCGCGACGGTTTTGTCATACATTCGACCATATATTTTCGGTAGCCAGTAATGCATCGCAGCAAAAAAGGCCATGCCGGTGCCACCGAACATCACGAAATGAAAATGCCCGACAACGAAGTATGTATCGTGAACATGGACATCCGTGGCTGCCGAGCCAAGTACCAAGCCGCTGAGGCCGCCAATTGTAAACAACAAGATAAAGGACAGGGCAAAGAGCAGTGGCGGATCAAGCAAGATTGAACCCTGGTAAAGCGTTGCCAGCCAGTTGAACACTTTTATTGCTGAAGGGATTGCAACAATAAAGGTCAGAAACGAGAAAACCATCACGGCCAAATCGCTTATGCCGCTGGTATACATATGGTGTGCCCAAACCAGTGAACCGGCGAAGGCGATTGCAAGGCTTGAGACAACCATGGCTTTGTAGCCAAACGCAGGTTTGCGTGCAAAAACCGCAACGATATCAGAAACGACCCCCATCCCTGGCAAAACCATGATGTAAACCGCCGGGTGAGAATAAATCCAAAAGAGATGCTGAAACATAATCGGATCGCCCCCCTGAGTGGGGTCGAACAAACCGGTGCCCAAGACCCGCTCGGCAAAAAGGAGGGCAACAGTGATACCAATCACCGGTGTGGCCAGAATTTGTATCCAGGCAGTGGCATAGAGCGTCCACGTAAAGAGCGGGATGCGCGTCCAGGTCATGCCATCGGTGCGTAACCGATGGATGGTCGTCACGAAATTCAGGCCGGTGAGGATCGACGAAAAGCCAAGGACGAAAACGGCCAACGCAGCCAAGGACACATTTGTTGAGGTTTGCGCGGAAAAGGGGACGTAGAAGGTCCAGCCCGTATCAGGGGGGCCTCCGCCGGTAAAAAGAGATAACAGGGCCATGCACGCCCCGGTCATGTAAAGCCACCAAGAGAATAAATTCAGCTTTGGAAAAGCGACATCTCGCGCTCCGATCTGGATGGGCATGATCAGATTTCCGAAAGCGGCAGGAATGCCGGGGATGATGAACAGAAATATCATGATCACGCCATGCAACGTGAACACAGCGTTGTAGGTTTGGGCCCCCATGATGGTTTCGCCGGGAGCGAAAAGCTCCAGCCGAATCAGCACACCCAGGGCGACACCAACAATGAAGAAAGTGACGATGCTCCAGAAGTAGAGAAGTCCGATCCGCTTGTGATCTGTAGAGAAAATCCAGCCAAAAATGCCGCGGTATGGGGCTTCCCCAAAAAAACCGCGCCCGGCAGAGGCCGGTATAGATGCCTCACTCATAATTTGGGACCTCGTTTTGACTTTTTGCCACTTAGGACAAGGAGCCCAAGGAACGCTCCAAGAGTCACTAGAATCACCGTGGCTGAGACGCGCAAGACGTTGAAAACATATGTTTTTCGATCCGGATCGAAACTGAAGCAGAACTGCACTACCTTGCGAATGGTGCTGCCAACCCGTCCGTCCTTGGCTTCGAACAGGGCCAGTGTTAAATCCTTGGGCAGAACGTGAGTTCCATGCAGATAACGGACAATCTGACCGTCAGAGGTGACAACGAAAAATACTACTGGATGGAGAAAATCGCTGCCGACCCGTTGGAAACGAAATCCTGCAGCGCTGGTCAGCGCCATGATCGCATCGCGCTCACCGGTGAGAAAGCGCCAGGCCTGAGGAGGATAATCTGTATTCATCGCAGCGTAATAAGTGTCGCGACTCCGTTTGGCGAGCTCAGGTGTTTCCGTTTCGTCGAAACTGATCGACAATACTTGGTAATCCTCTCCTCCGGTCAACTTCAGTTGTGGCAGCGCTCTGGCAAGGTCTCCTTGCAAAAAGTGACAGACATTCGGACAACGGTAATAAATCGGCGCTATAATGGTAGGCTTGTTTACCAGGTCGGCCAACATGACCGTCTGCCCCTGCTCGTCGTAAAAGCTCAGTTCAAGTGGGATTTTCTTGCCCAGTCGCTCATCGAGTCCGACAGAATCGCTTGACTCCTCTCCAGATGAAGGGTGGATATGCACCTTCTCCGTTACCGACGAAGAATCTTCATGAGACATGTCATGAGTTTGACCTGAGTGGTCATGGGCCATGTGGTCTGGGGATGCCGCTTGGGCATATGCCGCGCACATCAAGATAGTGACCGTCAGCAACACAGTGCAAATTCCAACTGGCACGTGATGACGGCATTTTAGGAATATCATCTATGCAAACTTTCTCATTGAACGAGAGGATGGTTTTGTCGCACAAATCTTTCCTATAATAACAATATTGTCGAGCATTGCAAAGGAGACTTCTGCTCATCTCGAAATTCGGCATGATTGCGTTCAAAAACTTGTTCTGCTAGCATATTCTGGCCGGCGACCTGGATTTAGAAAGATTCGCTAGGTTTTTCGAACAATAGGCCTCTGGATGAGTTCGCCAGCACTTTTGTTTGATCGTTTGAACAGAAGAGCGAATTTGACTGCTGGATCAACGGCTTTACGTGTTACATTTTGTCCAATGTCCAGTGATGAAAAACCATAATTGAAAAACTCGCCTGAGAATTGATCATGACCGTAAAGGATTGTCGACGCGTTCTTCTTGAAACAGCAGTTCTGGTGGCTGTGGGCAGCCTCATCGGTCTCTCGTTGCACTATCAGATGGTCATAGACGCCTTTTCGGGAGACGCAACGGTTTCTCCCGACCATCCAACCTCCGAGACCAGCTGGGAGGCTTTTCCTGTTCCGGTGGTTTTGCAAGAAATCGACACCTTGTTGGCCGAGGGCGCGATTTTGCTCGATGCTCGGGACTCGGAACTTTTTTCTGATGGTCATCTGCCCGGAGCCGTGTCATTGCCGTTGACCACCTTTGAAGAGGAGTTTACCACTTTTCAAAAACAAGTACCGAAGTCGCACACTTTGATTGTCTATTGCAGTGGTTACGGGTGTCCAGATTCGTTCGACCTTGCAGTGAAATTGATTCACAGAGGCTTTGAAGATGTTCGTGTTTTCGAGGGCGGCCTACCCCAATGGAGGGACTCAGGCCGGCCTGTTATTCAGGGGCGGCCATGAAGCACACGGAACGAATCGCTTACCATTTGATGCGAATTGTCCTCGCCGCGACATTCCTGTATGCCGGGTTCGTAAAAACCAGCGACGTTTTGGGCTTTGCTCGACAGATTGCTGGCTACCAGCTCCTGCCATATGCTGTGAACGTTCTGGTTGCGGCGACATTGCCTTACGTTGAGTGCCTCGCAGGTGCTTTGCTGCTTTTCAACCTCCGCGTTCGGTCGGCACTGCTGGTCATCGGCGGCTTGCTGTTGGTGTTTATGGCTGCTCTGGTTTCTGTGCTGATCCGTGGCTTGGAAATTGACTGTGGCTGCTTTAACCCGGGGGACGGACAAGGGGTGTCTGCCGCAGAAGCGCTTTGGCGAGACGTGGCATTGATGGCAGTCGTGGTTGGTACGTGGTGGCTCAGGGCGAGGGAATTCTCTCGGGCCCGATAATCTGTTCTCAGGCACCCAAGTCTTTTTGTAAAAATCGCTTGATCTTCAACGTGGTCAAAAGTTGACCCCCGAGGTTCACAGGTATGAATTGGAAGTCTGAGCTTGCAGACTGCTTCACAACCCCTGAGCAGTTCGCCGTACACTTCCCGATTGATTTGTCGCTGTTGCATGGTGTCGTCCTACGCTACCC
>JAFDBS010000107.1 GCA_019313185.1 Deltaproteobacteria bacterium
GACCATCTCTTGATAATCTGGCAGCGTAACCGGCGCCGGCCCGGTGTAACGGCAAATTTCCATTAATTCGTTGGCGCGTCGTTTACCGGTTTCGGTCACGACGAAATTAAAAGTCGATTTGACGAACTGGGTGGCGCTGCGCACTTCGAGCAATTTTTCGTGTCGGAGCAGTTCAACCGCTTCATCGAGAATCGCTGTTGATAGGCCGATTTTTTGCGCCAGGTCTCCAATGCGAAACTGCCCCATGCTGACGATATGCTTCAAGGCCAAGTCGGCTATGAAGTGAAGGTTCAGGCCTGTTTCTTCAATGGTTTCCGGGGCCGGGGGCACTCTTTTGAAGAAAGAGTCCAACTCGTCTTCTTTGATAAACCCGAGGGCAACAAGGTTTTGGCCCAGGCGCCCGCCGTGCAGTCGCTGTCGGCCGAGGGCCTCGCGAAGCTGTTGCTTGGTGACAGCCCGTTGTTCCAACATCTTTTGACCCAAAGTCTTGGTCATGTGAACGCCTCCTGATGAAAGTCTGACCCGCCCTGAGACGGCTCCAAACAAAGTGACATTAAATCGTATCGTCCAATTGTGACAGGGTTCTCAAAACAAAATTCTTGGCCCGTCCCGCCGGGCCGATCACGCCATAAGCCATGGCTTCACGCAGTTCATCGTCAGTAGCTCCCGCCTGCTTCGCGACCGCGAAGTGTTTGGCCAATCAGTCGGGGCAGTTGGTTGACACCGCGACTGCCACCCGGATGAGCTCTCGGGTTTTGGCGTCGAGCACTTCAGCATACTCGAAATCGGCAAAGACTTTTTTACGGGTTTTCATGACATTCCTCCAACCCGGAAGACGGCGGCGCGCCGCCCTGTATGGTTACATGTCGACCCTATTGTGCACAACAGCGGGCCAGATTTCAAACTTTACTTTAGCAGAAAATGCGCCAAAATCAGACAAAAGAATTCCGGCCGGCATTTTGTGATGAGAGTCGGCAACGGAGAATTCTCGGATCTCGCCGCAAAAAAGTGGCCTTCCTCGCATGGGAGAGTGAGGGTAGAATTGCCTTGATGCATTGTTCTGAAATGCGCACTCCGACACGCGGCCAGATCAACCGGGTTGATGATTAGAGGGAATTGATAGCAAAGGTTGAATTGCCGGGAAAGAGTCGTTATCTTAATGCATGTCTGCATGCAAAAGGGGCTTTGATGAGTGAGCCAGAATTGATCCGCAATGACAACATGCCCGCCCGGGCGCCTGATTTGATCGCCGCACGCGACAGGGGCGACGTGTGGCGTATTGACCACCTGTCCGGGCGCTTGGCAATCTGGATGGGTTTGGGGAATCTGGACGTGGCCGGCCAGGGATTGACCGAAGTGTTCCGTGATGTCAGCCCGAGCCTTGACTATCTGGCCGATGAGGCCTTGGCGCATGGACACATCACTTCCCTGCCAGTGCAGTTCCTCGGCATGAAGGCTTTGGAGCTTCTGGCCGATGTAACCACAGGCGGGCACGACCGTCAGTTCCGTCAACGCCAAGTGCATTTTTATTTTCGCCCGGCACCGACAGGCCAGGCCCGGACGCACCGGCCTCACGAGCAATTCGGCTTGGTCGGCAACAGCCCGGGCATGCAGGAAGTCTATCGTAAAATTAACCTCTATGCCGAATCTGACGCCCCGGTGATCATTACCGGTGAAACGGGAACCGGCAAGGAATTGGTTGCGAGGGCCTTGCATGAACAAGGCCCTCGTCAAGCTCATTCTTTTGTTGCCGTCAACTGTTCGGCAATTTCACCCGAATTGTTGGAATCAGAGCTTTTCGGTCACGAAAAAGGAGCGTTCACCGGTGCCGTCCGCTCTCATCGCGGTCGATTTGAACGGGCCCACCAAGGCACGATTTTCCTTGATGAAATTGGCGACATGCCGGGGCATGCCCAGGTCAAACTGTTGCGCATTCTCGAAGATGGCTGTCTTGAGCGTGTCGGCAGTGAAAAGGTTCAGCCGGTCGATGTTCGGGTTGTCGGCGCGACCAACGTACCGCTCGAACAGGCCGTCAGCCAAGGTCGTTTCCGCCAGGATTTGTATCATCGGCTGGCGGTCTTACGGATACACTTGCCGGCCTTGCGGCAGCGCCCGGACGATATTCCACTTCTCGTCAGCCATTTCCTTGCCCTGTTCAGCCGTAAATATCGCCGGCCGGTCGAGCGGGTGACCAGTGAGGCCATGTCTCTTTTGCAGGCTTATCTCTGGCCAGGCAACGTCAGGGAATTGCGGAATGTCCTGGAACGGGTATTTATCGAAAGTCAAGCCAACATAATCAGCGCCCGGGCATTCAAAGAGTGGATCTATGAACGACAGAACTTTTCTCCTGGGGACTGGGGGCCCCAGTCTTTGGCAGATTCTGCCAAGATCTCTCCACCTTATCCTCTCAGCAGCGAACGTATTTTGCTTCCTGACCACAGCCCTTTGGCGCTGTCAGGAAGCTCAACAGATGTGTTTCATGTCAACCGCCACTCGACACGTCCTGCCAGGCTAACAGAGGACGCCATCCGTCGAGCGTATGAGCAGGCGTCCGGCAACCTGACCACAGCTGCCCGCTTGCTTGGCGTTCACCGCGCAACGCTCTACCGTTACCTGAAGAAACTTAAGCTGACCAGGGACGATTTGGAGCAGTAGTCGCAGTCGATGCCCCGACGGATCGCTTGCGACACGGCTGTCGCAAGTGCGGCATTGTCGTCGCTCTTGCGGCGTCGCAAGCAGACCTGGGTTTCAAGGTAAATTTCACAAGACACTGAAATTATTGAAATTTTCTGCCTTAAGAAATTTGGCACGGTGTTTGATTATACACATGGCAACAACACTTTGCTGATTTAGGTCAGACACTCAAGCCAAGGAGGTAAGAAAATGCGTAACTGGAACCTTTTCGAAGAAATGGAACAATTGCATCGTGAGATTGACAATGTTTTCCGCGGTGTTGGCTTTCGGCCCTTGACCGGCTACCGAAGTCTTGGTGATGGACGCCTTGACGCATCGCGCTACCCGCAGATCAACATGCGTGAGGATCAGGACAATTTATTTGTTGAGGCCCTGATACCTGGGGTTGATCCAAAGCAGATGGACATCAATTTGGTTGGTAACACCCTTACGCTGGGCGGTGAGCGAGGAAATGAAGTCGCTGAGCACGGCTCAACTCACCGGGTGTGGCACCGGCGCGAGCGCAAACCGGGCAGATTCCTCAGAACAATCGAGTTGCCGTCCGGTATTTGTGCCGACAAAATCAAGGCGGAAGCTAAACATGGTCTGCTGCGCGTGACCCTGCCCAAATCGCCCGAGGCCAAACCAAAGAGAATCGCTGTTGCTGTGAATGATTAACCCAAAACCATCGCATAACTTGTCGAGGAGAAAGAGCCATGACCGAAAAAGATCTGACCACTGTGAAGAACGACATCGCGCTCCATCGCGCGACATCTTTTGACAACGAGTCATATCTTCGCCCTCCAGTGGACATTTTTGAAACCGACGAAGGCCTCCAATTTGTTGCTGACGTGCCCGGTTTGGATGAGAAGAGTCTGGAAATCACCGTTGAAAATGGTGTTCTGACCATTACAGGGCACGCCCCTGCCGGCCAAGACGACATGCTTTATCGGGAGTTCAGCATGGCTGGCTACTGGCGCAAGTTCCAAATCCCGGATACGATTGATGCCTCCGGCGCCCATGCTGAAATCAACCATGGTGTGTTGTCGCTTCATTTGCCAAAGTCGGAAGCGGCTAAGCCCCGTCGGATTGACATCACCACGCACTGAGAGCGCAGAGGTGTTCAAAGTGGGCTGAGGCCGAGGGAACCCTTGGCCTCAGCTTGTGCGGCGGCCTAAAGGTCGTCGCTGTTTACGGGTGCAAGAGATAAATCCTGCGATAAACTAAACACAACCGATCCTCATTTTTCGAGAGAACATTATGGACGTCAATCGCATGACCCAGAAAACCCAAGACGCTTTGCAAGCTGCTCAGAGTTTGGCACTCAAGTTTGGGCATGTCGAGGTCGACGGTGAACATTTGCTGCTCGCCCTGCTGGAACAGCACCAGGGGTTGGTCCCACGCCTGCTTGGCCGCCTCGGGATAGAACCTCCCAATGTGGCGAAGTTGCTCCGTGCGGAATTGGAGAAACGGCCATCGGTGACTGGCCCCGGTGTGGAAGCAGGCAAAATCTATGTCACCCAGCGGTTCAACCGTCTGTTGCTGAGGGCGGAAGACGAGGCCAAGCGACTCAAAGACGAATTCATCAGCGTCGAACATTTGTTGCTGGCACTGGTCGAAGAGGGGACACAGACCGTTGCCGGCAGGTTGATGAAGCAGTTTCAGGTCAATCGCGACAGGTTGCTTCAGGTGCTCAGTGAAGTCCGCGGGCACCAACGGATTACCAACCCAGACCCGGAAGGGACCTACGAAGCTCTCGACAAATACGGGCGTGATTTGGTCAAAGAGGTTCAAAAGGGCAAGCTGGACCCGGTGATCGGGCGGGACAGCGAAATCCGGCGCGTCATTCGTATTTTATCACGGAAAACCAAGAACAACCCTGTGCTGATCGGCGAACCGGGCGTCGGCAAAACGGCTATCGTAGAGGGCTTGGCTCAGCGGATTGTTCGTGGGGATGTTCCCGAAGGACTTAAAAACAAGACTGTTTTTGCGCTTGACATGGGTTCCCTTCTGGCCGGGGCTAAGTACCGAGGGGAGTTCGAAGAGCGACTGAAGGCCGTCCTAACGGAAATTCGCGAGAGTGAAGGGCGGATTCTCTTGTTTATCGACGAATTGCACACCATAGTCGGTGCAGGCAGGGCCGAAGGGGCTATTGATGCGGGCAATATGCTTAAGCCGATGCTGGCGCGCGGTGAACTGCACTGTATCGGGGCGACGACGCTTGATGAATATCGACAGCATGTTGAAAAGGATGCGGCCCTCGAGCGTCGTTTCCAGCCGGTATTGGTCGAGCAGCCCAACGTTGAGGACACGATTAGCATCCTGCGCGGCTTGAAGGAACGGTTTGAAGTGCATCATGGTGTTCGGATTCAAGACAACGCTCTGGTTGCCGCAGCAACATTGAGCCACCGCTATATCTCAGACCGTTTTCTTCCCGACAAGGCAATCGACCTGGTTGATGAGGCCTGTGCGATGATTCGAACCGAAATTGACTCCCTCCCAGCGGAGCTTGATGAGGTGACGCGCCGCGTCATGCAGCTTGAAATCGAAGAAGCCGCCTTGAAAAAAGAAAAAGACAAGTCCAGCCAGCAACGCCTGGAGACCTTGCGCAAAGAGCTGGCAGACTTGCGCGACCGGGCGAATGTTCTCAGAACACAATGGGACATGGAAAAAGTTGGCATCAAAAAGATACAATCGCTTCGAGAAGAAATTGAAAAAGTTCGTCAACAAATCGAAGTGGCCGAAAGAAATTACGACCTGAACCTGGCCGCAGAACTCAAGCACGGTCGCTTGCCAGAGCTTGACCAACAGATCCAACGCGCTGAGGCAGAACTGCTGGGGCAAGAACAGGGCGACCGGCTGCTTCGCGAAGAAGTGACCGAAGATGAGATTGCCGGGATTGTCTCCCGCTGGACGGGAATACCCGTGACGCGGCTGGTCGAGGGCGAGCGTCAGAAACTGCTGAAGCTCGATGAGTTGCTGCACGGACGGGTCATCGGGCAAGATGAAGCTGTTCAATTGGTCGCCGACGCAGTCATTCGTGCGCGAGCCGGCATCAAAGATCCCCGGCGGCCGATCGGCTCATTCATTTTTCTCGGGCCAACCGGTGTCGGCAAAACCGAACTTGCCCGCTCCCTCGCTGAAGCGCTGTTCGACAGCGAAGACAACATGGTCCGCATTGATATGTCGGAATACATGGAGAAATTTGCCGTCAGCCGCTTAATTGGCGCCCCTCCCGGCTATGTTGGCTTTGAAGAGGGCGGGCAATTGACCGAAGCCGTTCGCCGAAGGCCATATAGTGTGGTTCTGTTTGATGAGATCGAGAAGGCTCACCCAGATGTCTTCAATGTCTTGCTCCAGGTTCTCGATGATGGGCGCATTACAGACAGTCACGGTCGTACCGTGGACTTCAAAAACACGGTCGTGATCATGACTTCCAACATCGGTTCCCCCTACCTTCTCGAAGGGGTCACAGATGATGGGCAGGTCAGGGAGGATGCGCGTCAACGGGTCATGCAGGAACTCCGCGGAGCGTTTCGACCAGAGTTCCTCAATCGGGTTGATGATGTGGTTTTGTTCAAGCCGCTGACCCTGGCAGAAATCGAACAAATTGTGGATCTCCAGATCGCCGAGTTGCAAGCGAGGCTCGATGACAGGGATCTTCAGCTGGTGCTCACCAAAGAGGCGCGAGCCTTCGTAGCCCGGGCTGCTTACGACCCTGTTTATGGAGCGAGGCCGTTGAAACGCTATCTGCAACATCAGCTGGAAACGCAAATTGGCCGAGCGTTGATCAGCGCTGAAGCGGCTCCCGGCAGTACTGTCTTGGTCAGCTGCCGTGACCAGGCATTACATGTTGAATTTCTCCCGCCGGGAACGAAACCTCCGGTTGACCTCTGATTGTCCTGAGTGACCCGATCAGAAAAGAGTCGGCATTCGACAAATTGAACGAGCGGACATTTTTTGCTTGATTTTTTATCTTAGCTGCTTATAATTGACTAAAATAGTCATATTTAATCAGAAAGGACTGCATAATGCGTATCGATATTATCTGTAAACCGGAATCGGCCAGCCGTGGTGACCGTGCTTTGCAAAACGTTCGCCAAGCCCTTGAAGAAATGGGCGTTCAGGCTGAAGTTCATCTTTTCCAAGACCGACGCAAAATGGTTGACAATCGAATTTATGTGTCGCCTGCCCTTTTGGTCGATGATGTGGTGCGCATTGCCGGAAGGGTCCCTGAAGTTCGCGAAATCAAATCATTTATCGCAGAGAGGCCGCGCTATCTGCAGCGCATGAAAGACGTTGCCTAAGCGGGTTCCAACTTACTCTGTTTGCACGCTGCCGGGGGCCGCAAGATTGCGGCCCCTTCGTTTTGCCAACGAAGAGTTTAAGGGCCGTTTTCAATACTCTCTGAAGCGCTTCAGCCAGGCCTGTAGCTCCTCTTCTTCGTGTTCCAGTTCAAAAGCATTAATCAAGCCGCGCCGTATCGAGACCGCAACCGCCCGATTGCGAGGATTGAATGCATCACCGATCTTTTCACTGTGAAACTGGTCTTGATCAATACCCAATTTGCCATACAGGGAATTTAGCCGGCTTTGCACCCCCCGGCGAGACAGGTAGCGACGTTGGGCAATCAGGTTGTCGGTCAGTCCAAGCGAGATATCGACGAGGGCTTCGTATTCGATGTCTGAAAGCGCGGTCTGGGTGTGGCCGGTTCGGCCCTGAACTTTTCGAACTTCAGGGTCAATCCAACACTGCACATCGAACAAAACGGTTGCCATGGCGTTTGAGATCTTCTCGCGTGCGCTCGATTTGAGGACATAGCCGTAGACGGTTTCCGGGGGAACAATCTTAGCCAGAGCGCGGACGTACATTTCATCTTTGAACTGGCTCCAGAAAACGATCCGTGCATCAGGCTTCCTCTGCCAAAGGGCTTTGGCAAAGTCAACGCCATTCATTTTGGGCATCTGGATATCGCTGATGACAAGCGGCGTGTCCTGGGCCAGGGCCAGTTCCAAAGCGACCACACCATTCGGCGCGTGCTCGATGCGGCAATTCTGCGACCAATCGCTGACCATTTTCTGGAGAAATTCATAATCTTTTGGATTGTCTTCGGCAATGATCAAAGTGATGCTGTCCATACGTCCAAACTCCTCATGCGGATTGTTTCAGAGGCAAGGTCAGTTCAAATCGGGTGCCGCTTGAAAAACGGGAAGCCGACCACCCAACTTGAGCGCCAATTGTTCGTGCGCGCTCCTGGATGTTATGCAAGCCGCGGCCTCCGGAGAGGCCGGGCAATTGTTGTTTATACTCGAACCCTCGTCCGTTGTCTTCGACAACAAGAACCAATCCCTTGTTTCGGCAATGCAGACTGACTTCGATCTTGTTAGCGTGAGCATGCCGCAAGACATTGTGTATGGCTTCCACGGCAATCCTATATAACGTGACCTCGGTCAGCCTGGAAAGAGGAATGGCCTCGATCGAATCGTCGGCCAAAAAATGATATTCTGGCGCCCCAGGCGCCTCAGAAACTTTGACCAAATGTGATTCCAAGGCGGCTGAAAGGCCAAGTATGTCCAGTGTTTGTGGATGGAGATTGTCCATGACAACGCGAAGGTTTTTGATGGCCCGATTGAGGTCTGTTTCGATCGCTTTTGCCTCATCAAGGCAAGCACTGCGCTTTTCGAGTTGCTCAATCCCCCTTTGAACGGCAGACAAATCGGCGAGTGTCTGATCATGAATGTCCATGGCAATCCGGCGCCGTTCCTCCTCCGCCCCCTCTATGAGCTTTTCTGCTGCAACAACCCGTATCAATTGATCGGTCATACGGTTGATCGAGACGGCCAATGCGTCAAGTTCGTCCCTTACGGTTTCGGGCGCGGGAGGTGGGGCGAAATCGCCGTTTGTAATACGTTCAGCACTGGACGAGAGCACATGAATGCGCCTCAGAATGCGTCCGGCAAATGTCATCGACAGGATTATGCCAACAAGAATGGCGAGGCCCAAAACCAAGATACTGACAAACGTGGTTTGGGCCACCAGCTCATCGATGTCCTCCCGGTGGGTATCCGAGACGCTTTGGCGGCGCTCATTCAAGACTTCCAATTGTTCAGAGAGCTGGGTGCGCAGCAAGGCGATAGCTTGATTGAAGCGCTCAAAATCAACCCCTTGGCGAGGGTTCAGGTCTTCGCTTGCCTGTTGCAAAAGGTGAAGTGAAGACGGGGGCAAAAATGGCGAGCCTTCCAGGCGGTTCACGGCCTGGTCCAAATGCATGTGTAAGTCGCTGAACTGTTCGATCAGCTGTTGATCAGGAACCGGCAGTTGCTCAAGGAACTGGACGAGGCCATGAAGCCGCTGGGCAGCGAGATCGGCTTCAGCAATGGCAATATAGGCTGTTTTGAGGTCTTTTGCCTGCTGTCGCTTGACCGATAAATCCCAATATGTGAATTGCAAAAAGGCCAGCAAAAGGCTCATTAGGCAAAGCACAACGGCTGGAGCCATGATGATCTGGTGTTTCAGGGCGAGTCGCATGAGTTTAAAAATAGCATAGAAGTGAAACGTTCACACTGTGGAATTGCACAGAAAACCCCTCTCCATCGAGAAAAAGTCATTGAGGTCAGTGCTGGACAACTGGTGGGCGCAAACCCCAGACGGCTCTGACCGAGTTAATGCCGTGATGCAGACAGCCCAGTCAGTTTGAATAAGCTGTTATGTCGCCTCTACGTGTGGCGTCAAAGGCAATATTAACGAAACGGTCGTGCCATCGTTTGGTTCACTTTCGATCCAAATACGCCCCCCATGACGGGTTATGATGTTTTTGACAATCGCCATTCCCAAGCCGATGCCACTGACCGAAGTGTCTGACATGTCTGCCCGGTAAAACTTGTCAAAGGCTTGAGAGACCTGTTCCGGAGTCATGCCGATTCCTTGGTCAATGACTTGCACAAGGACCCACTCCTGATGCAGTTGAGCACGCATTACAATAGGGCTTGATTCGGGAGAATATTTTAAGGCATTGCTGAGCAGGTTGTCGAAAACTTGACTGATGCGAATATTGTCATAATAAAGCAATGGCAAGTGGTCTTTGACTTCGATCAGGATCTGCCGCTTGGGGTATTTAGCCTGGTAGAAATGGACGACGTCTTCAATGGTGGCTTTGATATCGTTTGGCTCAAGAACCAGGCGAAGCTGCCGGCCGGTCTGCATCAGGCTTAAATCTAAGAGGTCTTCAGTAATGCGCTCAAGGGTCAAAGATTTTTTGTAAATGATCTCCAGAAATTCACGGTGTTGTTTTTTGTCAAGATCGGATGAGGACAGCATCAATTCGGCATAGCCCATGATAACACAGACGGGAGTGTTCAGCTCATGTGCTGCAGTTGAGATAAAGTCGTTTTTCATGCGATCGAGTTCGTTCAGTTGTTTCTCCCGGTGCTCAGACTGCTCAAGAGAGAGAAGGTTGTCCCGCAGCGGTTTGTAAAACAGGAGATAAAGGCTTGGAATGATAAACATGGACAGCAGGACAGAATCAACAATTGCTTCTTCAAGATGCCCCACTTCGTGCAAGTGGGGAATCAATAGCATAATGAAGAGCTCGGTTACAAAAATAATGCTTACTGAGATCAGGAAAAGGATTAAAGGCTTGGTGTGTAAACCAAAAACAGGCTTGTTTTGAATGTCTTTATCCTTCAGGTTCACTGTCACGACGCTCTCCCGGCTTGCTGGCAACCTTGGGACCTTAGTCAAGCTTGATTAAGACAGCACCATATCACATTTGCCTACCAGTTTGACAAGGGACTTGTTGAGGGTGGGCTTCATGGAAACCATCGTCAGGCGGGCAGTTGGTCAGCGTCGGCAAAGTTAAGTTACCCGGATGTGATGCTCATTAAAGGACACGATCTGGCCCGGGTAAATTTTGCAGCGTTTTCGCCGTTCAATAACGCCATCGACTCTAACACATCCGTTTCCGATCAAGGTTTTGGCCATGCCACCACTTTGGCAGAGGCCAGTGACTTTGAGCAGTTTGTTGAGTTCGATGAACTCAGGACCGTCGAGATAAAAGGTTAGCATGCAGAAAATGGATCTTTCCTGGGCTTGGTCGATGAACTGAGTTGACCGTGATTCGGGCTGGTTTGAAGACAAACAGACGATTGATAATCGTCACAGTGTCGAGGAACGCGCTCCACATTGTTTAACGCCTTCGATCGCCGAACGCTACAGATGGGTCGGGTGGATTCTCTCGGCGGCATGTTCGAGGTCATCAGGACTTCTGTTGCAATGCAGTTCAGGACTCGTTTCATCACAAACCTTGATCGTCTCAGATATCAAGCAAGGCGGCCAAACCATCAATAAATACCTGGCTTGACACCACAAGGGAGACAGTCACGACAATCGAACGGAACAAAACAGACGAGTTCAAAATATGCTCGAACGGCATTCTTGTGGACCAAATTTCAAGGTATGTCTTCTGTGCTTTCTCCATGGGCTGCGACTGCATCTCAGCTTGGGTGGTCAGGCCGGTCAAGGGCGCCATGCCGTAATCAACGTCTCCGTGGCGTTCCGTTGCCCTGTCGTATAGGGGCCGACAACCGCTCCGCGCAAGCGATCGGGAGTGAAAAAAGTGCGTGTTGTCTCTTGTAGGTTCTCGGCCGTGACCTGTTCCAGCGCGGCGAGGTCAGCCTCTATGGTACGTTTACAGCCGGTCAACTCGCTCCAGCCGTAACGTAAGGCCATTTCGTCGACTTGGTCCCGCGAGTAATCGAGGTCGTAGCGATAGCTTGCAAGAGTGTGCAAAAGATCTGCATCATTGACCGGGGTTTGATGCAACTCACTGAATAACTCGAGAATCGCTTGCAGGGCTTGAGATATGTTTTGCGGGGAAACGGCAAGGTCAATGGCAAAAACGCCTGTATCGGCATACAGAGCAAGCATGGCTTCAACAGCATAGGTAAGGCCCAGTTCTTCCCTGAGGCGTAACATCAGCCGGCTCATGCCGCCCCAGCCAAGCAGTCGACGCAGAACACGGAGATTCACCGCATGGTCACTGTTGCGGCCCGGCATGAGAAAAGCACACTGAAGACTGACCTGTGAGCCCGCATCGCGAACCCAACGAAATCGAGGGGCTTTCTCAAATTGGTCTGTCCAGGGTTTTGGCAGCGGTGCGTGGTCTCCCACCCAGTTTTGAAAAGATTCGTTGGCAAAGGTTTTGACCTGAAGATGGTCGATCGGTCCTGCCACGGCAAGAACTGTGTTGTGGGGCGTATAAT
Organism: Deltaproteobacteria bacterium; assembly: GCA_019313185.1. Taxonomy (GTDB): domain Bacteria; phylum Desulfobacterota; class Desulfuromonadia; order Desulfuromonadales; family BM103; genus JAFDBS01. Next base: position 11,934 of record JAFDBS010000107.1, read on the forward strand.
AGATCGCATGATGACTTTTGAGCTGGGCCAGCCCCAACTTTTCGATAGAGTGACGAAGTCCGACAGTCGGTTGACCGAGTGGATGATTGGGGTAGAGCAGTTGGGCCACGATATTGTCAGGATTGATTTGCCGCCCCGATTCATTCAGGTCGCCCAGGGCTTCTTCGAGAATGACTCGACGCTCCAACTCAAGATCGGTGAGCAAAGGGCGCTGGAGCATAGATGCAAACAAAGCTATTCCCGAGCCCAGATGCTCAGGGTGGATGCGAGAGTGAAACGAGGTTGTTTCACTGTCTGTTGCCGCATTGGCTGATCCGCCCAAAGATTCAAAGGCCCTCTCTAAAGCCAGGCCGGTTGGATATTCAGCCGTTCCTTTAAAGAGCATGTGCTCGAGAAAGTGGGAAATTCCAGACTTCCCGCGCGATTCGTATCGGCTGCCGATTCCAATAGAGAATAAAACTTCACAACTGTGATGATATGGCATTGGTACGCTTACGACGCGCAAACCGTTGTCTAGGGTATCGCAAAAGTATTCAACCATGGAGGCTTTCAATGCATGAGGGGGCAGGGCCAAAATCTCAAGGAGATCTCGGGGGGCGACTGTATGTCGACCCCCGAGTCGAAACGATCAGGGCGGCAAGATCTCAGCGGAAAAATTATCTCAACAGTTTCGCCGCCTCTTTGGCATGGTAGGTAATGATCAGATCCGCTCCGGCACGCTTCATGCCCACTAACGTTTCCATCATCACCCGGTCACCGTCGATCCAGTCTTTTTCTGCCGCGGCCTTAATCATCGAATACTCTCCTGAAACGTTGTATGCGACCAGCGGCAGATGAAAGCGGTCTTTTAGCTCCCGCAGAATGTCCAGATAGGCCAAGGCCGGTTTGACCATCAAAAAATCAGCGCATTCTTGCACGTCCAATTCTGCCTCGCGAAGCGCTTCGAGACGATTGGCGGGATCCATTTGATAGCTCCGACGGTCCCCAAACTGCGGCGTTGACTCAGCAGCATCGCGAAATGGCCCATAGTAGGCACTGGCATATTTGACGGCATAACTCATCACCGGGATCTGGTGAAAGTCATTGGCATCGAGAATCTCGCGAATAGCTGCAACCCTGCCATCCATCATGTCGCTGGGCGCGACGATGTCGGCTCCGGCGCGGGCATGAGAAAGGGCTTCTGCGGCGAGCAATTTGAGGGTTTCGTCGTTGTCCACATCACCTTTTTTGATGACACCGCAATGACCATGGTCGGTATACTCGCACAGGCAAACGTCGGTGATGACCAGCAATTCGGGGACGGCATCTTTAATGGCTCGAATTGTGCGCTGGATTATTCCCTCATCAGAGTATGCGTCTTGGCCAAAAGCGTCTTTTGTTTCAGGGATCCCGAACAAAATGACCGCCGGAATTCCCAAGGCATGAACGTCCTTGGCTTCAGCGACTATGTGTTCTATGGATTGTTGGTAAATCCCTGGCATTGACGGGATCTCTTTTTTGATCTTCTCGCCAAAAGCTGAAAACATGGGATAAATCAGATCGTCAACACGAAGATGGGTTTCGCGGACCATCCGGCGCAGTTGATCACTTTGGCGCAGTCGGCGTGCGCGATATTCTGGGAAATACATAGTTCAACCTCCTTCAAAGGCGGGGCTTGATCAAGCTGTAGTTTCTGTTGCAGTCACTCGTTTTGTCCGTCTGTTTTCTTCTTTAAGAATAATACTCTACGATGGCATCGATCAATCCCTCCAGGGTCGAATCCTGAGGTTCAATGACGACATTGAGGCCGAACTTCTGGCACGTCTTGGTTGTCAAGGGGCCGATCGATGCGACGGGCAGTTTGCAGACATCTTTCAGTCGATTTGCGCCGATGAGTTCGACAAAGTTGCTCACCGTTGAGGAAGCGCTGAAGGTCAGGAGGTCAAGGCCGCTCTCCAAAGCCTGAATTAACCCTTCAGCAGTTCCCGGAGGCGCCTCGCTGGCGTAGGCCAGGGGCTGGACAACCTCGGCTCCCGAAGCGGTCAAAGCCCGAGGGATCAGATCACGGGCACGTGCCGCTTTCGGATAGAGTACCCGCTTTCCGGTGACCAAGCCCTTTAACAACGTGACCACACCTTCGGCACGATAGTCTGCTGGGACGAGGTCGGCTTTGATGCCGAACATGTCAAGACGTTCGGCTGTCTTCGGCCCGACCGCCACAACGCACAGGTTGCAAAGAGTCCGGCTGTCTCGCCCTGAGAGTTTGAGCCGTTCGAAAAAGGCGTTGACAGCATTGGCTGACGTGAGGATTAAGTAATCAAATCGATCCAGCTCAGCCACGGCAGCATCGAGCTCTGCAAAATCCGGAGGGGGGACGATTGCAATGGTCGGACAGACAATTGGCACAGCACCCAAATCGGCGAGGGCATGTGCGAAGCGATCCGCTTCTGTGGCCGCCCGGGTGATCAAGATTTTTCGGCCTGAAAGCGGGCCACGGCCATACCAAGACTGTTCAGGGCGCAAATTCACGATTTCTCCGACAATGAGCACGGTCGGGGTCTTGCTGAACTGTTCGGGGGGGGCGTCCGCGATGGCCTTCAATGCTCCGGTGAACACGTTTTGCTCTGGCAGCGTTGCGTTGAAAATAACCGCTGCTGGAGTCTCTGCGTCGCAGCCTCCTGCAATAAGGCGATGGGCGATTTTATCCAGTTTTACAAAGCCGGGGTAGAGCACCAGGCTGGCGACGCCTTTCATGAGATGATTTAGGTCGATCTGATCAAGATCGGCCGCCGAATTAAGAGGGCCAGTCATCAGGCCAAGTGGACTCAAACGGTCAGTGCGGGACAACGGAATGCCGGCATAGGTCGCGGCAGCAAAGCCGGGCGTGACACCGGGAACAACCTCAAAAGAGATTGCGGCCTGCACCAAGGAACTTGTCTCGAGTCCAGCGCAAACAGATGTCAGCGGATCTCCATATGTCAGGCAAACCACAGTTTTCCCTGACAAAGCATGGGCCTTGAGCAAGGAGAGGATATCTTGCTGCGGGCAGTCGTCGCTGATTTGGGATGACCCGATGCCAATAACGTCCGCCCCGAAAGGTGCTTTGTCAAGCAAATCGGGATTGACCCCATCGTCATAAATCACAACGCTGGCTTGTTGAAGGCAAGCAAGGCCTTTGACTGTAAGCAAGTCCTGAGACCCGGGACCAACGCCGATCAGATACACTTTGCCAACCTTAGGTGACATCCCCGTCCCCTGCTCAGGTGCTCGTTTGCCAAGACGCAAAGGCCCGGTACACAGACACGGATGCCGTGCCCAGACCGAATGAGGGTCGACTCCCCTTCAAGCCCGCTTACACATCTTCCTTGTTGATATTGAAGGTTTCGTGCTGATAAACCTCATTGAGAATTTTGTCAGCACCCTTGATCAACAGATCATCGCCGAGGGAGATTCCTATTTTTTCGGCATCGTGGATATGACCATTGATGCTTTTTTTCAACATCTGGACGCCCTCAACATCTGAAACCAATCCGGTGAAATGGAGGGTCTCTTCGTCGACGGTGCCATAGGCAGCAATCGGCACTTGACATCCGCCTTCAAGCCGTCTTAGAAAGGCGCGTTCAGCGGTCACGGCGTACGCGGTTTCAGGGTGATTGAAGAAGTCGATCATTGCGTTCGTCTCAACGTCGTCGATGCGGCTTTCAAGCCCTAAAGCCCCTTGACCGATAGCAGGAACGCATTTTTCCGTTGGAAGATATTCGCTGATCTGTTTTTCAAAACCGAGACGTTTCATGCCGGCAGCGGCCAAGATCACGGCATCAAGGTTGTCCTCAGTGAGCTTGCGAATTCGCGTCTCGACATTGCCGCGGATGTCAACCATGTCAAAATCGGGACGCAAATGCAGAAGTTGTGCTTTGCGGCGCAATGATGAGGTGCCAATCCGTGCTCGCTGAGGCAAGTCTTGAACGCTTGAAAAACCTGGTTTGAGGATCACGATATCCCGGGGGTCCTCGCGCTTGGTAATGCAACGCAAAGCAAGGCCTTCAGGGAAGATGGTGGGGACATCTTTCATTGAATGCACGGCAATATCTATTTCGCCACGCAACATGGCCTCTTCGATCTCCTTGACAAACAGTCCTTTGCCACCGACCATTGCCAAAGGCACATCAAGTATCTTGTCTCCTTGCGTTTTGATTTTTGTTAAGGTGACCTCAAGGCCGGGATACTGTTTTTCCAATTCATTTTTAACCCAGTTCGCCTGCCACAGAGCCAGTTGGCTGGCCCGTGTGCCAATTCGCAATTGCCGTTTGATCATGTTATTCAACTCCTTGAGTTTTCTTGAAATTCATCGTGTTATAAGAACTGTAAAGAGTAATGAGCTGTTGTCACCGATAAATAGGGGTCGTTTCTGCCAGCAACTGGTTGAACCCCGGCAAAACAAGGTCTTCGAACCAAAGGTTCCAGTTGTTTGGTTTACTGTTCTGGTTCGTCGAGAGTTCTGATGTCCTTATCTTCAAAGCTTGGAGCCGGCAGGTCGAAAAGCGATCGAACTGCATCGACATAATCTTCACCACTGGTCTCATCCTGCGTCCGTTTGAGCATAGCGATGGGTTTATGCAAAATTTTATTGACCATGGCGCTGGCCATGGCTTCAATCCCTTTTTTTTGCTTATCAGTCAGGTCTTTGAGGTTGCTGAAAGTCCGTTCGAGCTCTTGTTCACGGATTTTTTCCAGATGGCTGCGCAGAGCAATGATTGTCGGTTTGACATCGAGGTTGGCTAGCCACTGGTAGAACTGGCCAATTTCCTGATCAACAATGGCTTCAGCTTTACCAGCCTCCTTTTTGCGCTCTTTGAGGTTTGCCTGAACCACCTCTTGGAGATCATCGACATCATAAAGGTAGGCATTATCGATATCATTGACCTTCGGGTCAATATCGCGTGGCACGGCGATATCAATCAAAAACATCGGTTTATGCTTCCGGCGCCTGATGATCTCTTCCATCTGGCGATGACCGAGGATAAAATTTGGAGCGCCGGTCGATGTCAGGACAATGTCCACCTCAGCAAGATGGTCGGTAAACTGTTCAAATGGCACTGCCCGGCCATTAAATTCGGCAGCGAGTTTTTCAGCGCGCTCAAAGGTTCGGTTGGTGACCAGCGTTTTGGTGACGCCGTTGGATATAAAATGCTTTGCGGCGAGCTCGCACATTTCGCCCGCGCCGATGATCATGACGCCTTTGTCGTCAAGCTTGTCAAAAATCTTCCGGGCAAGCTCCACGGCGGCAAAGGAAACCGATACAGCGTTGCTGGCAATCCCTGTTTCGGTGCGAATTCGTTTTGCAACCGAAAAAGCTTTGTGGAGAAAGCGGTTTAAAATCAAGCCAGCGGTTTTGAATTCCACGGCATAGCCGTACGCCGTCTTGATTTGCCCGAGGATTTGAGGTTCTCCGAGAACCATAGAATCAAGGCTGGCGGCGACGCGGAAAAGGTGGCGGATTGCGTCCTCGCCTTGGTAATCGTAAAGGTGAGGATCAATCTCTTCCAAGGCGATATCATGATAATCGGCCAGGAAACGGCGCATCGCTGCCACTGCCGAGTCGGGTTCTTTGGTCGCCGCACAGAGTTCAACGCGGTTACATGTTGAGACGATCAAGCCTTCGGCGAGCGGCGGCAGGTCGAGAAGTTGGCGCAATGGGCGTTCCATTGCCGTGGGTGCGAAGGCGAGTCGTTCACGGACTTCGACCGGGGCAGTCTTATGGCTCAGGCCGACAATGACTATGTGCATGGCGGGCTCCTCTCCTCTCTCCGATTATTCTCCCGTGAAACTGCGGAAGGTGTGTTCCCCGGAGAGGAACAGGTTAACGCCAAAGAACGTGAACAAGAGACAGCAAAAGCCAATGATAGCAAAAATTGCAGCACGCCGACCTCGCCAACCGATCGACAACCGGCCATGCAATAATGCAGCGTAGAGAAACCAAGTGATCAGGGCCCATGTCTCTTTCGGATCCCATCGCCAGTAACCACCCCAAGCAGAATTCGCCCAGATCGCTCCGGAAATAATCCCCATGGTCATCAGCGGAAATCCAAATGTCAGACATTTGTAGTTCATGCTGTCAAGGGTGTCCAGAGATGGCAGGCGATAGAAGAGACCCGAGAATTTTTTGCTCTTAACCATTCTCTCTTGAAGCAGGTACATGATCCCAGCCATGGCAGCAATGGCGAACACACCGTATCCCAAAAAGGCCAGTGTAACGTGAATTGGAAACCACCAACTGTCCAGCATGGGGTTGACGGCCGGCGCTTTTTTCGGTGCGGCAGCACCAAGGATCATTAAGGCCAGGGCCAAAGGAGAAATAAACGCTCCAAGCATCGGGGTGCGGTAACGAAGGTCAAAGAGAAGATAGATGCCGATCAGTGACCAGGCGAAAAAAGACAGGGATTCGTGCAGACTGGCAACGGGCGTGATGCCGGTCGTCAACCAACGGACTTTCAAAGTGATACAGTGCAGGACGAACCCCCCGATAAGAATCCACTTGGCGCTTCGGTTAAATTGCTCTTTTCGGGTAATGACGCCGACCAGGTAACAGATCGTCGCGACAAAGTAGATCAGCAAAGTGATTTTAAACAGCAGGACATCCACAATCATGGCGAATCATCTCGCGAGGCGACACCGCAATAAGCCATATGAAATTTCCTGGCGGACGCGGTTGTCAGCAGTTGGTTGATGTTTGTTTATGGCCTAAACAGTCAGTTCAACTAGGCCTATCCATATTTAGTTAACCAAAACCGTGTAACTATAAGTTTTATCATGGCCTGTTGTCAATTTTCTTGAGGAATATTTGACGGCGGAGAAGGTCCGGATGCGCGATTCAGAACGAGAGGTCGGAGGGAGACTCGCCAGAGACAATATATAGATGTTCACAGTGTGACGCCAGATCCTGTGGCTGGAAAACCGACAACGACGCCAGCTCTCAGCCTGATTAATCGGTTGTCGACCAAAGGGCCGGAGACGATTCAAACGGTAGTTCGACAAACAGCCAGTGGCAACGATGACAATGCCGGCACACATTACCGGGCAGGTCCGGCGCATGGCAACAGCCTAGTGGGATACCAGATGTTTTGCTGCATCGCACAAGCCATCGGCTGATCGCCGCAACATAAATCAGATGCCAAACAACTCGCTTTCCACCAAAGCGCATAGTAGGTTGCCGATGCTCAGAGCGCATTCATGCAGTCGTGGCTCTGCATCACTGGGAACGGCTATGGAATAATCCGGGAGCAGATTGGACAATTCCATATTTTGGCTGGCGATCAGGATCGTTCTGCAACCAAGCTGTTTGGCTGTGCTGATCGCTTCTTTTTGGGCCAGATCTAAAAATGTGCCAGCCATAATGAGCACAAAGTCATCTGTTTTGGCCAAGGCTCGCAGCTGACGGCTGAAAAACTGATTGGCTTGGTCTTCTGCAGCGAGAAAGGTGGCAAGGCCAGCATCATTGGTCAGAGCAACCGCTGGCAAAGCAGGGCGTTCAATCGTCTGTCGATGTAAAAATGTCTGCCCAACCAGGCTGGCGATGGCACCAAAAGGGCCCGTGCCGGTCAAAAAAAGGCGACCTCCACGGTGGAAAGCCGAAACCAGCTGCGCGGCAATATCTTGCAACGATTTTTCCTGTGACCTCAGAAAAGTGTCGATTAGCTTGATCTGCTGGTCTATGGTCGTCTCAATTGTTTTAGTGCTCATGTGAAACATCCTGGTTGATTTCGACATATCTTAGGGTTGGTGTCGAGTTGAGTCAAGTGGCGGCATCGAATTCATCTGAGCTCAGATAATTTCTTGATTTTTTGATGAGGTAGATTATTATGAAAACTGCATATTTAAGTTCAGATTCGAATATCAACATGACAAGGAGAATGTCTTATGGCAAGTGACAAAGTCGTCCAATTGACGGATGATGCTTTTGAAAGTGAAGTCAATCAGTCCAGTGTTCCCGTCTTGGTGGATTTTTGGGCTTCGTGGTGTGCTCCCTGTAAAGCCATCAGTCCCCTGATTGACCAACTTGCAGAAGAATATGAGGGCAAGGTTAAAGTATGCAAATTGAATGTCGACGAAAACCCGGCAACGCCTGGGCAGTTCGGTGTTCGAGGCATCCCAACCTTGATCCTTTTTAAAGATGGCCAGGTCGCTGATCAGGTCGTGGGGGCTGTTCCGAAAAACCAGCTGGAGGGAATGTTAAAAAAGGCAATTGGGTGATCTCTGTCCAGCAACGGTTAACCATACGAAGGCCCGGGGGTATGCCGGGCCTTCTTTTGTTTCATCCCGATGGCGCACCGGTTGGGAGCAATTGACCTGCTCATCGCTTTTGGGACGTCTGCACGGCTAACCTCCTGATGGTTTAAGTCCCCGCAAACTATTAAAAATAGCACATTTTTTTCAGTTTTACAGTTGTTTTGATCCACCCTTTATGCTAATAATTGGTCATACCATATGACATTTGGAGAAAAGGCATGACCATTTCTTTTCAGCCGATTCGCCCCAAGAAAATATCCGAAGAAATTGTCGAGCAGATCAAAATC
>JAFDBS010000108.1 GCA_019313185.1 Deltaproteobacteria bacterium
CCGGCCTGTCTTGACATTGGTCACAGAGAAAAGACCACAATGCATCCGCTTGCTTGTCGGAAATCAGGTCTTGCTTCACAGCTTCTTGAAGGTGGTTGCGATTCAATTTCATAATTTCATCTCGCAGGAGACAGCTTGTTATAGGTGATTATTCCCAGCAGGGTTAAAGTTTCTCGAGCAGATCATCGCAATAATTTCTACACCAGTTGATCTCATTGCTCAGTGATTGGGCATCTTCAAAGTCAAGCCGCCGTGCCAAATATTTGAAATCAGGTGTTGTCTGATCAGGCAAGACAAGGTCTTTCGCATTGCCACGCACAGCACGCAGTGCGTCAATTGTACGCCTGAAACATCGGTACGCACGACTCAGGCTTTCGGCCTGCTCAGTATCAATAACTCCTGCCTCAAGAAGTTCATTCAGTGCCTCCATACTGTTTGTCTTTCGCACGGCAAGGTCCTCGGCACCGTGCTTGATCTGAAGTGCCTGCAAGTAAAATTCGATATCAACCAACATCCCCGGACTATATTTAACATTGATCCTGTGTTTATCAGTGAGTTCAGAGACCATGCGCTGTCTCAGGTGCAGAAGATTTCCAACATCGAAAGGCTCCCCTGAATATACAAAACGATCTCGAGCGTTCAGTGCTTCTCTACAGAGTTGTTCATCTCCGGCAATAGCGCGCAGCTTCACCATTGCCATCCGCTCAAAGGGTTCAGCCTGTCCGTCTGGAGAAAAATAATTCTGAAATGCCTTGAGGGAACAGGCTAATGTTCCCTTATCGCCAAATGGGCGCAGTCTCAGGTCAATTTCGAAAATTCCTTCCTTGCGCGTTTGCAACGTTTTGAGGAAAGTCCGGACGAAGTTTTCAAAATAGGCACTGTTGTCCACTGTCTTTGGACCAGACGTGTGCCCTGCTCCACCGTAAACAAATAGTAGTTCCAGATCGGAGGCAAAACCCATTTCCCTGCCACCAAATTTTCCTGCAGCCAGAATTGCCCAAGGACACGGCCGTTCCTCAACCAGTGGATGCCCGAATCGAGAATCCAACTGGGTATGGCACAAATCAGCGGTAGCGTCCACAATCACATCCGCCAAATCGCTCAGCTCCTCCGCAAACTGCGTGTCGTTGGAGAGTCGCGTGATATGTCGCAGATCAATGCGGAACATCTCTCGATCTTTGACTTGGTTCAGCAACCCTACCCTTTTATCGAGTGAGGTTTCAGTTTTCAATCTCTCATTCAGGAGCTTTTGAAGCGTCTGTTTGTCGAAATCATGCTCGATTTCGGATCGATCTTGAACCAGTGGGAAAAGGTTTTCATGTTGCATCCGCAAAAAATCTTCCCACAGAAACCGACTTACTCCCATGACTTCAGCCAACATCTGAAGGGTCTCAACTGAATGAATGCTTGACAATTCTGATGCCCGGTTTTCGGTTGGCAGGAATTGCAAAGTAAAATCACGAAATTGTCGAATAGCCTGACCAGGATTGGATGAGTGAGGCAAAAGATAAGCAAACTGTTTGATCAATGCACAAACAAAACGGAGTTCAAAAAGCTTATCCTGATCTATGATTTTGCGTCCATGCATATCACGAACATGAAAGATGTCTTGCACCAGGTTGCCATCTGTATGAATAGTCGCACGGACTACATTGATGGCCAGCAGTGAAAGTGCGTTCGAAAAGGCAAAGAGAAAACCGGGCGTATCACGGGACTGAATATGGAGCAGCGTATCTGTCTCTACACTGTCATTGTCTATTTCGATTTCCACCGGCAACATCTGTTCCTGTGCCGCAGTTTGGGCTGCAAACCGGGCCGCGACCAACTCGGATATTTCGTCTCGTACCGGTTCAATTCCGTCTTTGACCAGTTTTGCGTTGTAGTGCTTCAGGTCATCGGTGAAGTTTTCAAGGTCTTTTTTAGTAAATTCCTTGTCTTGCCAATTCAAATCGAGCAGATCCAAGATTTTTGCTTGGCTTGGTTGTCGCTCGTCTACGACCGGGAGAATCTCAGCTGAATGAATCCCGATGCCGTAAGCTGTCAACAGTCCGGAAAGAATCGTCAAGAGCCCCTCTTTATCGGTGGCCGCCACAGCCAAACATCCTTTTCGCTGCCCTGCACTGACATTGTCCCAACTCAGAACAAGATCTGTTGGCTCTGCCACATTGTCCAATAGGTATCGAAAACGACCCAATAGTTTTTCTTCTTGAATAATTTGCACTGCGAAATCCCTCCACGACCACCTATGTTGAGCGATTTAGAAACATTGTTTAAGAGTCACATCACAACAACGATAGAATCCCATCCCCAGACAGTTATAAAATTTGGTCTTTTCAGTTGAAATCGAATGAATAATCATATTGACACAGCGTTGTGATCATCGTCAGGGATGCCATGGTTCAATTGACGTCAGAAAAAACATATAATTATCGACGAGGTTGGCGTGAAAAAGTCATTTTTTGAGTAGGTAACTTTTCAGGATGGCCAACCCAGGCATCGGCAAGCAGGGCCGGCTCACGTTCATTCGCCGTTATCCGGTGAGGATGATCAGGCCGGTTGAGTATCAGAGAGCCTGGTGCATAAACGCCAACATCATGCTCTGAAATTGAACCGCTTAGACAAAAATACGACTCGGTTATGCCCTGATGACAGTGGGTTGGATCGGTTGTCCGAGGAGTAAACATCACCAGTCCGAGGATCAGTTCAGTCAAAACGATAGGCCCTTTGGGTCCGAGAAATTCGGCAAAGGTATATATATTTTGAACTTAACCCGGCTGGGACCTTACCATAGCCGTACTCCCAAATGAGCTGATCGCGAATGCGAACTATCGCCCGGGAAACCGACGCCGTAGAATATGCTGTCCCGATATCATGGGCTCTTGATAAATGGGCACAAACTGGCTTCTCAGATCCTTCAACCTTGCCTTTATGGACCGGCGGCTCATCGCTTGACAGCCGTGACAGGCGGTGACGGACTTCTTTTTGGTGAGAGCGGATGATTGTGCAGCCTCCGACTGATCTAAAACGATAGAGATCATATAACTCATGCACCAAATAGTGCAAATCCGAAAAATGGTTAAGGCGGGATCGCGAATCTGGATCACTTTGAAATTCGTCCATTGGTCAACCCAATATCGACTCAAAAGTGAGTATCGAAACGAAGACATTGTTGCCTGTAATCATGACATTTGTATAAACGACCTTGGACCAGAGGTCAAACCTCATCTCTAAAAAATGATGAGGTGAGCAATTAATGCAGTCTCGTAAAAGAACAGTTCATATAGGGTCGACGATATTATGAAGGCCTTTACTCTAACAGTCGCCCAGGATCTAGCCAGTTTACCTGGTATGTCCACTTCGCTGAACCTAGCGTTTAAAATATGACCCCAATCCTTTTCGCATGGATCGCACAGGCAAGTCTCCAGGCGATCAACTGTCCTTCGGCGGCTGTGTCCACGCCGAAAAGTTGGTTCAAATCGATGCGGTTGTTCAGGTTGATCAGGGCTTTGCATCATAGCATTTTAAATGATCTTTTATTATGTAGCGATATCAGGGGTCTGACTCAGGATGGTCCCATTGACAGTCATAGGATAGTTGTTATCCTGAAAAACGAGCGGGTAAGACCTGTTCACGGAGAGGACATGTTCGAAGATCGCGTCACCTTGTTCAAGCTGTTCGGTTTCAAAGTTCAGATCGATGCAAGTTGGATAATCATCGCTTTGTTGGTTACTTGGTCGCTCGCCACCGGTTATTTCCCAAGCAGTTACGAAGGTCTCTCCACCCGTAGTTACTGGCAGATGAGCTTGATCGGTACAACGGGTTTGTTCGCATCGATCATTTTTCACGAATTCTGTCATTCCGTCGTAGCACGCCGTTACGGTCTGCCGATGAAGGGGATCACACTTTTTATCTTCGGCGGAATCGCCGAGATGAACAAACATCCGGATCGGCCAAAGACTGAATTCCTCATGGCCGTGGCCGGACCGGTAGCCAGCGTGCTTCTCGGCTTTGGTTTCCATGGCTTGCAACAATATATCGATAGCCAAAACGGTTCGGTGCTGCTCAGCGGGGTTTTCGGCTACCTCGCCTTTATTAATTGGTTGTTAGCCGGTTTCAACATGCTTCCGGCTTTTCCACTGGACGGTGGACGGATCCTGCGTTCATTGCTATGGGCCATCCGCGACGACCTTGTTTGGGCAACCGACATTGTCTGCCGTCTCGGTTCCTGGTTTGGGATTGCGCTCGCCACCCTTGGCGTCATTGCGCTCCTTCAGGGCTATTCGATCAACGGCATCTGGTACATCTTGATCGGAATGTTTCTGAACGGTGCAGCCAGAGCTTCTCAGGGACGGGTCAGGAAAAGCTTGCCCTCGACCAGGCAGAACCAGTGACACGTCAATTGCCAGGTGTAGGTGGAAAGCTATCCCCCTTCCACAGAGACTTTTTAGGGGCATTGGCCAGTCACCTTTCTGGAATGCGGACGCTTTCAGATCAAACTTATCACGGTGGCGAAGTCATGTTTCGTAATTGTCTAATACTGAACCGGTGTATCGTTGAACGTTGACCACTCCAAGGAGACAGCATGCACCCCTGGCACGACATAGACATTAGTGAAGACCAACTTGGAGACGGCTTCCCAGTGATCATCGAAATTCCAACCGGCTCGAAGAACAAGTATGAACTCGACAAATCGACTGGCATACTGCGGTTGGACCGGGTTTTGTACGGTGCCTTACATTATCCTGCCAATTACGGTTTTATTCCCCGCACCTTCTGTGACGACGGAGACCCCCTCGACGTCCTGGTACTTGGTCAGGAACCGGTGCAACCGATGACCCTGCTCCTGGCACGCCCAATCGGCGTGATGCACATGTGCGACGAAGGTCAAGCTGACGATAAAATCATTGCAGTCAACCTGCATGATCCAGCAGTTCGCGGTATCCAGGGCATCGATGATCTTCCCGATTATATCATGGCGGAGATCCAGAAATTTTTTGCCGAGTACAAGGACCTTGAAGAGAAGGAAGTTGCCGTCGACAATATTCAGGGCCCTCAGACTGCGATCGACATTATTCGAGATGCGCTCGATCTCTACCGACGTGTGATTGCGCCGCAGAGGAACTCAAGCTGAGAGCTATTCGACGTCATGATTTTGATGAACTTGACCAAACGGAAATAGTCAAACGCTTACTTGTCTATCGAACAGCAATGGGAAAAACTGTTAAGATGTAAATACGATCGGATAAATCAACTGTGAAGGAGGTTGACGTGGGAACCCATTACATTACTGATGACTGCACAGGCTGTGGCACGTGCGAACTGTCCTGTCCGGTAGATGCCATCAGCTCGGGAGATCCGATATTCATAATTGACATCGATGCCTGTATCGACTGCGGTGCATGTGATGACGTCTGCCCGGTGGACGCCATCATGTGGGAGGAAACTGCCGGCTAAATCAAACGATCATCAAATTTTTACGAGTTGTTCTCAACTCTTTTACCGTCACTTCTTTGTTCAACTCGTCGGAGCAGAGCAAGAAGCGTCTAATGGAACAGTCTCAGAGCTAATCAGGACTGAAAGGCATAGGCTTGAAGATCAAACTGCTGACGACCAGCTGTGATCACAACGCTGCGGTCGACTTGAACAACCCTTTGATCGAGAGCTTGCTGACTTTTCACTGAACCACGGATCGAATTGCCCTTTGCTGCCACAACTTGGCAGAGACATCTTGACCTTTGGTATTCATGCCCCGGAGGGATTTCCTGCGGCGCGCTTGACCAAATCTGCCATACAGCGATTGCTATCCAAAGGCTGTCCCGGCTTTCTGCAACCTCATGATGTATGACCTCACCCGTATTTTGCTTGATCCAACGAACACACCGAGAGGATGACCATCATGATCCTGCTTGGAGTTGCTTAAATGCCAATCCATAATACTGACATCGCCCGCATCTTTAACCGTATCGCCGATCTGCTCGAGATCAGCAACGCAAGCCCTTTTAGAGTTCGCGCCTACCGCAACGCCGCACGCACCATTGTAGATAAGCCGCAAAGTATCGCACAGATGCTTAAAGACGGTGCTGACCTCAGCGAACTTCCGGACATTTGCACAGACCTGGCTGGTAAGATTGCCGAGATCGTTGAAAGTGGAAATCTCGCTATGCTCGATGGCCTTGAAAAAGATATTCCTGGGACGTTGGCTGATCTGCTCGAAATTGACCAGCTCGGTCCGAAACGGGTCGCCTTCCTGCACCGGGAACTTAACATCAACGATCTTGACGACCTCGCCGAAGCCGTCCGTGCACAAACGATCCAAGGACCCAATGGCTTCGGCATGAAGATCGAGGCCAAAATCCTCAAAAAGCTCGAACGGCATGTGGAGACTGCAGTGCGCTCCATGCGCGCCGAAGCCGAGCAATTTTAAAATTTTTATGGGGCAAATTAAAACTTTTGCCAGGATTTGCAAATAGACTGCATAAAAGATTACCCTTAAAACCAGGGCAATTGAAAAGGCAATTTATCGGAAGCACTTCTCGTAAAACAACAATATGTAAAAGTATATAAGGGTGCTATAAAGGAGTTATCGATAGTCTATATTTGTTATGCACTTATGACTCAACAACTAAAGCTTTTTGTCATATTTGACTTAGGTTAAGTCTGTTCTATCATTCAAGCGAAAAGTGAATGGTGACAAGAAACGCCCAGGCGTCACGATTGAGTTCAGTGGGGATTGGCTTGAATCGACCGAGGCGTTTAAGACTTCTTATTGCAGCGCGATCCAAAATCGACCAGCCTGAGGATTTTTCAATGTTCGTTCGTGAAATAGTGCCATCTTCCAGAACGGTAAAGGTAACAATCACATCTCCTTCCAGACCTCTTCGCCGCGCAGAGTCAGGATATTTTTTGTGTTTGGCAAGCTCTCTCAGCAGGGCTTGTAGATAATCATTTTCCAAATTCTCAATATCGAATTCTTTGGTTTGTCCCATAATAGATTCATCATCAGTGACAGTATCAGAAATTGACGATTCTGAAATATTTGACATTTCGCGGGAACTCTTTTGCCATTCAAGATCAGATCGTTTTTCGGTTGTTGGGGGAAAAGTGTCAGGTTTTTCTGCTTTTTTTTGTGGTGCCAGTAGTTTCTGATCGTATTTTTTAGAATCATGCTTTTTAGTAACAGCCTTGACAGGTTCAACAAGAGTTTTTGTTATCTCATCTTCTTTTTTATTAATGGGTTTTTCTGTCAGGTCTTCTGCTTGAGTTTTTTCTGGGGGTAGCTCTGATTTTGACGGTTCTGTTTGAGGTTGTGACTTAGCTTCATCCAACTTTATAGTACTTATAACGATGGGAGATTTTTGTTGCTTGGGAAGCAACTTGGCAATATTCGTCCAAAAGAAATATCCGACGAGGAGAAATACGACTAGATGAGCCAGTAGAGAAATTGCCATAGCTGAAAACAGCGGCAACAAGTGTCGGTGGGATTTTGTATTTGGCATTTAATTGCTTAATTTGAACTTGTAAAACTCCTTCAAGGCTTTGGATTAATTTTACATGAAAACATTAGAGGCGCTACCATAGCCATACACACTAGGACAATGAAATTTTATACAGGACTATTCAGAGCAGCCATCTCAACGAGATGCCACCATAAACATTGATTTCAGGCGCAGGCTCGAAAAAACGATTGTTGCTCTCGTTGACACGGACCGCGCCGATGTATTCTTTATTGAACACATTATTGACCCCCAAAAATGGTCTGAATTCAAAATCTTTAAAGTAAATCGTGTGAACCAGCCGAAAATTTGACAAGGCGTAACTCCAGGCTTTGTCCGAATTGGCATTATCAACATAAACCTCATCCACATATTGGGTTTCCCACGAAGCAAAGAGTCCTGACGGATGATAGTAGTTTAACTCGATAAACGCATTTTGTTTGGGAATTCCCGGTATCTTGTTACCCTTGAAAGATGTTCCCGAGCTATCAATGAATTTTTTAAATTCAAAGTCTGAATAAGTATAAGCCATAGACACATTCAAACCTTCCATTGGCTTGATGTTCAAGGACACTTCTAATCCATTTCGAGTCGTTTCTCCGGCATTGGTATAGTAATCAGAACCGGCTGGGTTTTGTCCTGCCACTATCAGTTCATCATCTGTTTCGATTCTGAAAACGGCCAATTCATAATTTAATACCGTATCAAGAAAGCCTTTGATGCCAACCTCATAGTTTGTTGCCGTTTGTGGATCAAGATCGTCATTAAAACCACCTGCTGCTGTCGGGTTGGCGAATTCACGACTGCTTGGAGTTTCAAAAGAGGTCCCGATATTGCCATATAAGTTGATCGCATTGCTATGACTGTAGACTAATCCGACCATGGGGCTGAATTCGGAGAAATCGATATCTCCCGAATCATCCGACCCGTCGTTAAAGTATTTGTCGTTAAAATCGAATTCAACCTCGTCATACCTTGCACCCAAGGTGAGTTCCAAGGCTTCAGTTATTTTGAACTCGTTTTGCAGATAGACTCCCCAACTGATGACATCTTCATCCTGGTCAAGAGATTTGGGTCCCACCACATCACTATCGATAATGTTTGTATAATTGACCCGATCGTCATTTTGGCTGTCGATTTCAGCACCCACGGTAAGTCGGTTATCGTGCCCAAAGATCTCTCCTTTGTAACTGTATTGCCCACCTCCCCCGACAACAAATCGGTCGAGGTCGATAATTCCACCCGATGGTGTTACCCCTTGGCCACTGAAGTCGCCAAAAGGCAATTGACCGTCAAAATCTCTGAACACATAATAGTTACGCAAACTAAAATCGTGTAACACCCCAATAGACTTTTTGTAAAGTAAACCTATTTGCTCTTGTTCGACTGACTCTCCGGCGTCAAATCTCAAGTTGTTTCTCTGGGCAGCTTTCGGTGTGGAAATATCGACATTAAATGCGTTGCCCGTCCTGACCAGTCCTCCCGGATCGTCCGCCTTGGGTGAATCCACAGCGTTGACAGTCAGCGTCAGATTGGAACTCTCATCAAAGTCGTAGCGAAATTTAGAATTTAACAGGGTGTTTTTTGTGCCGCTATGATCGCGATATCCATCATAATTGAGCTTGGACACATTAACGAGGTAATTCAACTTGCCTTTTTGCCCCCCGAATTTAAAGTGATGCTTACGGAAATCATATGAACCGAAACTGGTCCGTAATTCCACGAATGGCTCATCCTCAGGGCCATCTTCGGTATACATGTTAATCACACCGCCCGATGCAACACCATATAAAGAGGATGCTGGCCCTCTTATAACCTCTATGCGATCGAGGGAACCAATATCAATGCTGTCAACCCCTCCTTGCCCATCGGGCAGAGTCGCTGGGATTCCATCAACATAGAGCTTGATGCCCCGGATGCCGAACGTTGCCCTCGCACCGAACCCTCTGATAGAAATCCGCAAGTCCTGGGCGAAATTGTACCTGTTCTGCACAAATAGCCCTGGGATTTTCACCAGCGATTCATCAATGCCAATCTGCTGTCTGCCGAATTGAATATCATCCATACTGACGTAACCGATGGAGACAGGCGTCTGGTAGAGGGATTTTTCTACCCTGGTCGCGCTCACCGTGATATCACCCAGGTGTACCGTCTCAGGGGTGTTTTTGGCTATGGCCTGCGCGCCACAAAAGACCGGCACAAACGTGCCGAGAATAAATGTTGTTATTGCGATCGTTTTCCACTGCATAACAACGTCCTTTCAGTCGCCGCCATGGCGGTCTGGGTCAACACGCTGTATCATCAACAAGACAGTGCCCTTCGGGCAGGTAGCTGCGATAGAGTTGGTGGGTACGCTGAAAACTAGGACGTCCAAAAACCCTGCACAGTTTCTCCTCGATAACAGGGAAAAACGACAGGCATTCCTGCCCTTCTGGAGTTTGTTGCATCTGCCTGATAATTGGCGCGATAAAGAGGTCCGCCAGGCTAAAGTGCTGACCAGCCAGATAGTCGTTTTGCGCGTAGGCATAACTCAACTGTCGCAAAGCCGCTTGGATCTCCGGCATGGCAGCCTGGATGATTGATTTGTCAGGCTTTCCCTGTGGCCCCCTGGGGAAAACATAATGACTTACCAAGTTGCTGATACAGGGCCTGTGATAGTAACAATTGATGGAACTGATCCATTGCTCCATGCGGGCTGCTGCTAGCGGCTCTTGAGGGACGAGACTGGTCCCTTCAAAAAGCAGGTCGATGCAGCGACAGATGGCTGACGTCTCGTAAAACTTGGCGCCAGCAATTTCAGCCGCGGGTATTTTGGCAAACGGATGCCAGAGCAAGTGATCAGGAGTTTTCAGGGCTACCGGCGTATCATGGCCATTCACCTGCAACGTGTAAGAGGCACCCCTCTCCTCGCAGGTAAGAATGACTGTCTCGACGTAGTGGCTAATAGGGGTACCGATGATTTTTATCGAAGATGGTTTCATCAGGGTCCCGTATCTGTGTTATTCAAGAATCATCCCTATGCAGACCGCATAAAGCACGTACCGCAAATGGTTAATATCTTAGCACACTGTGATCGAACGACGGCGATTATATTCTTGTCAAAGGAATATTTGTTGTTGATCATCATTCTCATTACTGGTTTATTAACCCATACCGAAAAAGAAACAAACTTGTTGGGAGGTAGAGATGCAGCAAAACATATTTAGTATCAGCGGTCAACAGGCCCTGGTAACCGGTGCCGGTGCCAATGGCGGGATCGGTCATGCGATAGCGCTTGGCCTTGCCCGTGCGGGCGTCAAGCTGTATCTGGCTGATATCGATCAGGAGGGGTTGAACCGCAGCATAAACGAGTCAAGAGACCTCGGTGGGGAAGCCGAAGGCATGAGGTGCGACATTGCCGAAGAAAACCAGGTCCAGGCCCTTTTCGACTGGCTCGACTCAACAGGTGCACAACTCGACATCCTGGTCAACGTGCCGTTCGCCTTTCCCAGCCGGACCCGCCCTCACCTCCTGAAATACGCCGATTGGCTGAAGACGCAGCAGGTCAGCGTAACCGGCTATTTCCTCTGTTGTCGTGCAGCGATTGAGCGCATGCTGCCACAAAAAAGAGGCTGCATCATCAATATCGGTTCGAATGCCGGTGTTTCCGCCTTAGGGCGTGGCGCCATGGCCTACAGCTGCGCCAAGGCCGCAGTCCACCAGATGACGCGGGAACTGGCTGTCGAATACGCACAGGACGGCATTCGCGTCAATACCATTGCCCCGGCGCAAACCCTCACCCCTGGTTTGAAAGAACACATAAAGAACAAAGCTTTCCAGGAGCAGGTCCTGCCCAAGATCCTTAATGGCATTCCGATGAGGCGCTTGCTGAAACCAGAAGAAATGGTCGGCCCCACGCTTTTTCTGGCATCTCCGGCTGCGGCTGGAGTAACGGGAGCTTTGCTGCCGGTTGATGGTGGCAACCTGGCCATGAATGCCGGTGGTGGCCAGTAAGGAGGGCTGTTTGGGAATGGTCATCAAGCCAGCTGAATCAAGCCGTTGGCGCCATCGAGACGGATTCGGTCACCGCTATTCAGCATCGCCGTAGCTCCCGGCAGGACGGCAGCAGGGATCCCGCGTTCACGTGCTTGGCAGGCACTATGGGCCAGCAGGCCACCAATCTCGACAATCAAGCCACCGAGGTTACCGAGCAGCGCCGACAACCCGAGATTAAGAGATGGGATAACCAACACATGTTCCGGACCTAGGTCCATTTGAAGACTCCCGAGATCGTCCAATGTTTCGACAACACAGGCAACCCCCTCGATATAACCGGGTGAAACCGCCTGCCCCTGCCATGAGTCGGCAGGGCTGAGCTGATGCTCGACACCCAGTTTTCCCAAGTCCTTTTCAAAAAGAACCGCCGGTACTCGATTCTTTTCGGCCAGGTAACTGGCCAATTGGTGGTGGGTACGTCTCTTCGTGATAGTACGACGCCATTTCGCCAATGATTCACAGCAGGCGGAGATCTCGTGAGGGTAAAGGTAAAAAATATCACCCGGTTCGAGTTGCAGTCGTGATTCGATCTCCAGCAAGGT
The DNA here is from genome assembly GCA_019313185.1 of Deltaproteobacteria bacterium. Lineage (GTDB taxonomy): Bacteria > Desulfobacterota > Desulfuromonadia > Desulfuromonadales > BM103 > JAFDBS01. The sequence goes on from JAFDBS010000108.1 coordinate 12,071, forward strand.
CGACCTGACTAGGTCGTATTCAGCCAGGAAGAAATACTTGACATGCTCACGCAACGGCAGGAAGCGCTGTGCCAACCTCAGGTCAAACCAGAAATCAGGGTGAGCATCGTGCGACATATGGTTGTTTTCAAGCATCTTCTCGCTGGCAATGCGCTTGCCCTGCTGCGACGGCTGTGATCGCTCTGCCTCTTGCTCCAGGGAGGTGCGCGCCCGGATCATCTCCATCAGGGGCCCGGGATCTTCATGATAGCGCGGCAGTGAAACTTCCAGCTCATTGGTAGCGAGATGGCCGTAACGATGCAGGTATTCTGACATCGTCAAGGTGCCACGACAAACTTCTTCAAGATCGTTGTGTTTTGAGCTGATCGGCGTTTCCTGCAGACCCAAGAAAAGTACGGTGAGATAGAATGTCTGTTCCTGGGGGGTTAAGTCGAGCAGGCGAACCCGGCACAAGTCATAAAAGTAGAAGCCGAGGCGGGCAATACTGACGAATTCCCTGCAAGTTTCCTGTTGCAGGTGTTTGATGAGACCATTCAGGCGCTCGGTCAGACCGGGCAGCTCAAGATCTTCCAAGCGTATCGCATTCTGTGCATTCAGGTAGTTGCGCCAACGCTGCTCCATAGCTGCCATCATGTCATCATCAAAAGCGTTTGCGTGCTGGCGTTGCAACAGATTGAAATTTTTTAAGGTTTCGAGACGTAGTCTGGCCTCTTCATGGGGATAGTTTTCCTCGGCCCGAGCTTCATCCAGCAGCTGCTCATAAAGCCCCAACTCGGGATAGTTCGCCAACTCCGGGTTCTGCTCAACAATTTTATGGATGCGCGCTACAGGCTGCTGTATACCGATATCATAGGTGTAAGCATCGATTTCGAGCAGAAAGAAAGGCTGACCGGCCATCAGTTGGAACAGGCCGTCACAGGCATCCGCGGCCAACTGATAACCCAGACGCTGCCGCCCACGTATGATGGCACCGTCGCGCCCTGCGAAAATCAGATCAAAGAGGCCGAAACTCATGGGCGTCGGGGATGGCAGAAGTTCGGCGATATTGCCGTTACTGAGGATGCTATTCGACTGCTTGAGCCGCCCCTGCTGCCGCAATTCTGCCAGCCTCTGCTGTAACAGGATTTTTTCACGGGCGATATATTTGGCAATTTTTTTCTGTTCGTAGAAGGCAGCGCAGGTGATCGGACGCACCTGCAGCAACTGGATACCAAACGCATCGAAAGCGAACTCAATGTCGACAGCCATGTCTTCATGCTGCTCAACTTTCTTGGCCAGGCAATGCAGTTCGGAAAGCTGGGAAACGCTTAAGGTGGATGATTTCTTCTCGGTTTTAGGGACTGTTTTACGTCCTTTGGCGGTGTGCATCCATGCTTGTTCGGCGACCGTCTGTCGGATCAGCTTGCCGTGCCGATCCATTACGTAGTGATCGGGAGTCAGCTTACCGGCAGTGAGGGGTTCGCCCAAACCCAAAATGGCATTGATGTGAATATGGTCTGGGTTGCCGGTGATGGGGTCAGTACTGAACAGGATGCCAGAACTCGAGGCCTCGACCTGTGCCTGCACAAAGACAGCGATGGTAGAAAGTTCATCATGATGATGCAAGCGACGATAGCGTTGGGCTTCTGAACAGTTGGCGGAATCGAAACAGCCGGCAACGGCGTTCAAGAGATTGGCTTCCTGGCGGATATTCAGGTAGGAGGGATAAATGCCGGCTGCACTGGCTTCATGCTGGTCTTCATCCAGAGCGGAACTGCGCACTGCGACGGTGATCAGTTTAAGCGAACGGTGGATACGTAAAATCTCTGCACACAACTCCGGTGCGAGCAGCGGGTTGTTGTCCCGACTGGCAAGGTAGTGCTGGTACGCGGAAACGGTGATGCAGTACCCTTTGGGCACACGAAAGCCGGCCTGGGAAAGGCGCGCCAGGCGATAGGCCTTCTCCCCGACCCAGTCGCGTGCCTCTGGAGTCACATCCCCGAGTTTTATGACCCAAGGCACCTCACCGGTCAGAGAATGCGCATAATTGATGTCAGATTGCGACAGTTGCATGATGGACTCGACTGTCATCGCGTCGCACGCGTTCCGTGCGCCACCGGTGACGGATTGCCTCCCATTTTTCTTCAAAATCCCGCAGGTCCTTGCCGCCCTGTAACACGTGATCTAAGGCGCGCCTGTAAAATTTGACGATATCGCAGATCAGCGGGATCGAACGTTCACGCCCAGGTATCTTGAACCGGCTGACGCCTAACTCCACGTACTGGGGGAGTTCCCATAAGAGCAGTTCGGGGGTCCCTTTGAGTGTGGGGGTTTCAGGCTGGAGCTCGTGATCGATCTCCAGATCCCACTGAGCACGGCAGATCCGGTGGCAACTGCCCCCGCGGCTTGCACTGCCAATGCAATGGTTTTTCTGCTCTTCATCGCGGTAGTGGTCAATATGAAAGTAGCTGCTCGAATAGCAGCGTCCCGGGCAGATACGGCCAGGTTTTGTTGCCTGGAACATGAAGGCTTCCAGGGCCATGTCAGTCTGTTGATTGATCTGGCGCAGTTCCTCCACGCCCCAACGGTAAGGTATTACTATAATATTGGCTCCTAACTCATTAAAAAACTTGATATCATTGATATTGAACACTCCGGCCGTCACACTGACGTGGATCTCAATGTCCGGGAAATTCTGACGAACCAGGCGGATACAGCCCGGATCACAGAGCATGATCCCATCGACACCACGTGTCACGTATAGCTCCACCTTGTCCAGAAAGAGCTTAAACTCTTCAGGGCAAGGCATGACGTTCATGGCAAGGCGGATATCCTTGTCATAGGTCTTGCCGTAATCTATCAGGTCAAAAATCTCCTGGTCAGTGAGCTCATCGCTCTGCGGACGCCGGCTCCAGCCTCTCGGTCCGACATAAACTGAATCGGCACCGCTTTCCAGGGCCGCAATAGCCATCGATTTACTGCCCCCAGGGGCCATCAGGACTGCCATCTCTATACTTCCATTGCCGGTGCTATAAGCTTTCTGCCGGCACGCATGCAGCTGAACCATTCTTTATCAAGAGCGGGTACAGCTTGGTTGTCGATTTGGGCAACAACTTGGTGCAATCGCACCAGGTTGTCAAAGTCGGCCGACGACCATGATGTCACCATGCGTCGTTGCCAAAGGGCATAAACTTGATCGAGGGTCTTTGAGGACGGCAAACCGACGATCTCATACCAACTTTCAGGACAGCTCACCAGGATCTGGATTGCCTCCCGATACGCCTGGCAAAAACCCACTATGACATGCGAATGTCGGTTGACAAATTCGTCCCTGAAAACGAAAAATGTCGTGGCTGGTGATGCATCGATCAACGATTCGACCAAATCGACGATGTCACAAACCTGGTGTATCCACGGAGTGTTGAGAATCTCCGGAATACGGTGCCAGAAAATCAGGGCGGCTTCAAATCGCTGATCTTTCAGCTGGGACTCCAGCTCAATTTTCGATGGAACAACAACCGTTTCGCAGGTCTCCGCAGGATCAAACCCATGATTCTGCTTCACCCAGGCACGTAGCACCTTCCAGTTCTTGTCGGTCTCGCGCAGTAACCCGATGCGATGTCCTTCAAGATCCCCCGGGCTGTTGATTCCGGATGACTCACATGCGAGCAGGCCTCCCATGATGCGGCCATAAGGATAAGCAGCCGTGAACGGAATGCCTGCAGCGCGGGCACGCCCGATAGAAAGCCAATCGGTATCGATGAAGTCGATTTCACCGGCTTGCAGGGCTGTTTCCGGTGAAGTCCTGCGTGCATCACCCTGCTGATCATGCAGGATGAGATTGAGCTCGAAACCATTTTTAAGGTCAAGCTGATAATCATTGATCGTCTGCATGACCCAGCGCGTGCTGCCGGTCGTTTCAAAACCAGCTTTAAGCGCCGGAAAAGTCTGGCCGTGCATTCAGATACCTTCCTTGACGGAACTTTTTTCGTGCCCGTAACTGTGGGCGCGCGACACCAGGGAATTGACGCGACGCCCTTTGGCTGCTACCCAGCGCTTGCGCAGAACCTCCATCTCCGCAGCGTAGGCCGACATGTCTATTTGGGTGCCATCGAGAATCCCGTCGATCACCTTGCGATAAAACGCCACCAGGTCACAGATCATCTTGGCAGGGCGTTCGCGCCCGGAAAGCTTGAAACAGGACACGCCAGCTTGAATCATTTCAGGAATCTGTTCGAGCATCAGGTGCGCATCGCTACGCAGCTTGAGAGCCTGATGCGCTTCATTGACCACTCCGAAATCCCAGGCCTTCTGGCAAATGCGGTAGCATTCCTTGGCACCACGGTTTGCGCTGCCGTAAAAATAATCCTTGCCCTCTTCCTCGGTCCAGTTGCGGAATTTCAGATAACTGCTCATGATACATTTGCCAGGGCAGATTTTCCCCGTCTGGATCGGTTCGAAGAGAAAGACTTCCTTTTCAATATCGCATTTTTTGTGGAGTTCTCGCACTTCTTTGACGCCCCACCGGTAAGGCAGGATGATAACGTCAGCACCGAGGTCCTTGTAAAAATACACATCCTCAAGGTTGGTGATGCCACTGCCGATGCTGACATGAATCACGGCGTCAGGAGCCAGTTGGCGAATCGGGGCAATAGCGCCGGGGTCGGTAACGATAAAACCGGCTGCGCCCAGCTCGGCAAAACGAGCGATGGCATCCAGCCATTGCCGGTATTCCATAGGGCTCGGGAAGGTATTGAAGACAACCCGGATATCGGCGTCGTTGGCCTTTGCGTGGGTGATGACCTCTTTGATCTGTGAATCGGTCATTTCGAGTTCATAGGGGCGTCGACTCCACCCCAGCGCGCCCACATAGATCGAGTCTGCGCCGGCGTCAACCGCGCCGACCGCCATCTCCAACGATCCTCCCGGTGCAAGTAGGTGACTCATAAAATTATCCTCGGCCAATGTAATGCTGGCCTGCGCTCTCGAAATAGTAGCCGTTGCAGAGGCCCATCTTGGCATGGGCAGAAAGCGCCTGGAGCATCTCTTCCATGCTCTCCGGCTGCAGCCCGGCAGTGATACGGTCCAGTTCCCGGCGGTAGATCGCACCAACCGTGCCGGCGTAGTCAGCCGGCTCGCCAAGGTTCTGGACATGGAAATGTTGCAGTCCTTGATCGACCATCTGCTGCATATATTCGATCATGCAGAGGTCTTTACCGCTCACAGTCATGCGGCCCGTGTCTTTCAGAGACCAGTCGCCCTCGCTGCGATGCAGCCAGTGCTCCTCTGTGCAGGCATAATTGCATTTGCCCTCGCTGCTCGCATCGTGTTCGAGGATAAAACAGGTTTCCGAGATCACCAGGGGCATTTTGCCGTGGACCGGGACGAGCACATCGATGGGCGTCTGTTCCTTGATGAAGACGATTTCCTTCAGACTCAGTTCGGGGTTTGGATAAACCCTCTCCACACCGTATTCTTTGAGGATACGTGCTGTTTCATGGGTATAAAGGTTGCCGAAAACTCCCAGGTGAACCGGAATCTGGTTGCCCATATTCTTGAGCATGCGCAGAAGTCCCATGTTGTGGACCTCGATGCCATCAACGGGTAACTTGAAGACCTCCTCTATGAATTCCTCCATCCAGAGCAACTCATGATTCGATGGTACGGCATACAGACGGACGAAAGATTTCTTTCCCCAGTTGTGTACAGTTTCGACAGCCTTGGACAGGACGTCGATGTGAGCAGAAAAGTTTTCCGGGTACAACGGACAGGAATAGTCCCCCAGATAAAGTGCATCGTAGGCGGAGTAATCTCCTTCATTCAACATCTTGGGGTTACAGACACCGGTAGATAGTTCGAACATTAAACACTCCTCTACATCGAAAAGAAATCAAAAACGTGGATGCGATGTTCAACAGTTATTTGTTGTTTGTTATGAATCAGCTGGCGATGGCAGCCTGGCCTGAACCGAGCAATGCTTCACCAAGCAAACGCTTGTCTCTGCGACCACGCTCCGTGCGCCAGCGTTCACGCAGCGCCACCAGCGGCTCGTCAAAACGTTGCAGGTCTGGGTTGTCCTGCTCTTTGATAGTGTCGACGACCCTGCGATAGAGTCGTATCAACTCCCGGACCAATTCCGTCGACCGGTCCCGGCCGGGCACTTTGAGACAATCGACCCCGGCGTCAAGATAGGCTGGCAGTTCATGCAGCCACAACGCCGGGTTCTCTTTGATCGTAATGCCCTCGTCAAGAATCGCGGTTTCGTCGGAAAAGTCCCATTTAGTCTGGCAGACCCTCAAGCAGTCACCGCCGCGACTGGCGCTGCCGTAAAAGTGATCCTTGCCCTGGGCATCGACCGAACGCTTGAAGCTGAAATAACTGCTCATCATGCATTTGCCCGGACAGATTTTGCCCCCGGAAGGTGTCTTGAAGAGAAAGACCTCGATCCCGGATCCTATCTCCTCACTGATCCTGGCAATCTCCTCAACGCTCAAGCGATACGGCAAAACCACATAAGTTGCGCCCATCTCCTTGAGGAACTTGACGTCTTCATAGTTTGTGATGCCGAAACCGACACTGGTGTGGATATCGATATCTGGCAGGTGCTGGCGCGCAAGCCGCATCAGACCAATATCGCTGATCATAAAACCCTTGGCACCCCAGTTGCTGTAGCGTTCGATATGCTCGAGAAACAGCGGAATTTCGGTGGAACTTGGCAGGGTGTTGAGGACGATACGCACTTCACGGTGGCGTTCGCCGGCGTAATCGATTATCTCATGAATGTCGTTATCATCCAGTTCATCACGGGCGCCACGGCGACTCCAGCCTTTCACGCCGACATAAGTCGCTTCCGCCCCCTCGTCGAGAACCATTTTGGCCATTTCAAGGGTTCCGCCCGGCGCCATCAATATCGCCATAATTTTTCTCCTGAACACGGTTGTTTTGGAACACTCACGGGGCATTCTGAAACAGGAAACCAGGACTGTTCGCTTTGAATTTCCTTGAGTGCAATCAGCAGACGTTCAATTGTTTCCGGGGGTCCGATTGTGACCCGGATGAATTCATGCAGGCCGAATCGCTCCAAAGGTTTGACGAGTAAGCGATAGGTCTTTAACGCTTCAGACGTTGCCAAAGCGTAACCGCAGTATAGCAAAATGAAATTCGTAAATGAAGGGACATGCGCAATCCTCAAATCGGACAAGCCAGCATATAATATACGTTTAAAGACGACGTTGTTACCCAGGACGCGCAACAGATAGTCTTGATCCTTGAGCGCCGCCAAGGCCGCCGTATGGGCAAGGCGGTTGACATTAAATTGCTGTCTCTGACTTTGTACGATACGGATCAGGTCAGGGCTGCCGATGGCATAGCCGATGCGTAACCCAGCCAGCCCATACGCCTTCGAAAATGTTCGCAGCACGATGAGGTTCTCGCGCTGTTTGAGAAGCGCCAGTCCAAGACCCTGATCACTGCTGTACTCGGCATAGGCCTCATCCAAAACAACCAGGATATCCTCCGGTATAGTCGCTAGCCAGTGTTCGAGTGTACCTCGGTCGATTTCCGTGCCTGTCGGGTTGTTGGGGTTCCCAAGGATGATCAGCGATGTCTTCTCACAGATCATATCCACAACCGCGTCCAGGTCGAAGTGCCAATCACGCAGGCCGGTACGGATAATCTTGGCACCGGCTCTTTGCGAGGCAGAGCCGTAAGGCAGAAACGACGGGCTAGGTACGATTACCTCGGTGCCCGGCCTGGCCCATTGCCGGGCGATGAGATCAATCAACTCGTTAGAGCCGTTACCCAGCATGAAGTGTTCGGTCTCAGTCTCGTAATGTTCTGCCAGAGCATCGAGAAGCGGTGTGCCGTCAATGTCTGGATAACGATATACCTGGGCGGCCTCTCTTTGGATAGCCTCAATCGCCAGAGGGGACGGCCCCATGAGGTTTTCGTTGTTCGCCAGGTCGACGACATAGGCAGCATTCTCGACCCGCGGGACCAAGTCGGTGGCGGCCATCATTGACTTACTCCCGTCTGGATGTCGACGCAGGCAAGCTGATCATCAGTTATAGCGACATCGCATGGATTAACCGGTCGACAGACGCCGTTGCAGAGGCTGCCGATCCCCTCGACGGTGACCTCTACTTGGTCACCCACAGACATCGGTCCCATCCCGGGGGGAGTGCCGGTTAAAATGAGGTCCCCCGGCTCCAGAGTCATGACACGAGAGATGAAGGCAATCAGTTCCGGTACAGGGAACACCAGATCGGAGGTCAATGCATTCTGACGCAACTCACCATTTAGACGGGTCTCAATACAGAGGGCACTGGGATCGATATCGGTTTCCACCCAGGGGCCGACGGGCGTGAAGCCATCAAACGACTTGGCGACGCCAAAATTGTTTTCACGCATCAGTATATCCCAGGCCGTCACATCGTTCGAACAACAATAGCCGAGGATGTAATCGTTTGCCTGCGATGCCATGATGCTGCTGGCTCTACGGCGAATAACAACAGCCAACTCTCCTTCGAAGTAGACCTCTCTGCTCTGCGCTGGGTATGGAATTCCGGCGCCATGAATAGTCAACGAGGAAGGAGGCTTGAGAAAAATCAATGGGCTGGCAGGCAGAATATGCCCGTGTTCCTCGTGCTGACGGTAGTTGAGGCCGGCGGCGACAATTTTACTGGGAGTCACGGGCGCAAGGACAATGAGCTCTTCGAGACAAAATACCCTCTCAGTACCCAACTCCCTAACCCGGTCACCCAATATCTGTCCTTCGAAAGGCCTTCCCTTGAAGGAAAACCGCCCTATCCTCATGCTCCTACTCCATGCTTTACAGCGCCTGTTCTTGTATGCCGCAACTTAGCGAGCTTTGCGTAATAATCTTTTATTGAAGTGACCAAGGCGGGGTGTGGATCCGCTGCGGGGTGAAACGCCTTGACTTGTTTATGAGCTTCCTCAAGCGGAAGCCCTTCGTGTTCATGCAGATAGCACGCGCAGATAGAGGGAGAACGGGAGATACCCATTTCACAGTGCAGCAGGACACGTCGACCTTTTTCCAGTTGGAATTTGATAAAGCCCATACATTCGACAATTGCGGCATCTGGCAAAGGCACCCGATCCTGAAATTCAACTGTCAGGTGAGGCGTTTTAAGACCAGGTTTTGTGGCAGCAAGGCTGAGGATCGCATCGATGCCGTTCTCCACGAGCAACCCCCTGTTCTCAGCACACAATCGACTTCCAAGGGCGAGATATTGACGCACATGATTGATTGTCTTAACAGGTTCTATGCCTTGATTAATAAAAATCATCACTTGCTTGCCGAGTCTTCAAGAAATGCCCATTTGCAAGCTATCGATTGCAAACATACATAAACATTTCAGTCCACGTTACGAAATTAATACTCTTCTACTCCTTAATAGATAAGGCAGTTTGCCGAACCCTGTCAACTCTGCAAACGGAAACTGTGAATCTGGCGAAACAAATGGTGTCTCTAAGCAATCGTAAATATGAGCTAGTCTTGGCATGAGCTACAGCACCTGTCATGAAACATTTTCCTGTGGGCACTACAGCCCAATCAGATATTTAAAGCGTAGTCACTTTGGAGTCCGTTTAATTGAGCCAGAGTGAGCTGGGGTTAAATTCCTTTCTAAGCTCACCCTTTTATTTCAATGAGCTATTTTAAAGGGGTTAAGTTAAAATCCCTGACTTTCATTTGAAATGTACCCAACAAAAAATTTTCAAATACACTTGATATTCAAAGTGAGAGAGGTAGATTTAATTTACAGCCAAATATGCTACACACAATTATTTTTTATATAAGCATACAGACCATCCAATATATTTGAGAAGCCTGCAAGCGCTCGACAAATCTTTTCTCAAATATACAATCACTAATGTATGCAGTAAAGGGCTACTGAAACCGAAACACATTAAAAATTGTTAAATATAAAACGATGTTTGATTTATTTTTATCGACACTAAAAATTGATTCAATTAGCCACAAAAAAAATATTATTTTTTTGCGAAACAATCATATGTAAAATCGGAAAAAAAACCGTATACGGCTGTATACGGAGTTAAAAGCTTTATATACAATTGACATGTTGAATATGGCCATGTTATTGAAGATTAAAATTTAGCTTTGTTGATCAATTAACCCTGCACTGAAGAAGAAAACTCGCACCACAATCAATAGGCATTCAAACAATGTTATAGCCCACCAATTGAGTGGTGGGGGAAAGGGTGACAAAGATGATAAAGATTCATAACGTCAAACTAAGAACCGCAGTCGCAACATTCGCATGTTTCGGAATGATTGCTTTGGCTAGCAGTGCCATCGCAGCGGGCAATGTTACCGAAGAAATGATTCTGAACGACGCGAACACCGTGGAAGATGTCGTTTCCTACGGCATGGGTCCCCTCATTCAACGCTACAGCCCCCTGAAGCAGATCAACACGGAAACCGTCAAGAAGCTAGCTCCGGCATGGACTCTTTCTTACGGCGCTGAAAAGCAGCGCGGTCAGGAAGCCCAACCGATGGTCAACGATGGCAAGATCTTCGTCACGGCATCCTACTCACGTGTTTTCGCAGCAGATGCTCGCACAGGTGATGAGCTTTGGGAATACAACCATCGCCTGCCCGAGGGCATCCTGCCTTGCTGCGACGTTATCAACCGTGGCAACGCCCTGTATGAAAACCTTGTCATCTTCGGTACCCTAGACGCACGCCTGGTCGCCCTCGACCGTGACACCGGCGACGTTGTCTGGGATGTTGCTACCGACGACTACAAAGCTGGCGTTTCGATCACCATGGCCCCATTCATCACCAAGGGCGGCCTTGTTATGGTCAGTAACGCCGGTAGCGAATTCGGTGCTGTTGGCTGGGTCAAGGCATATGACGCCAAGACCGGCAAGAACGTTTGGGAGCGCCCGGTCATCGAAGGTCACATGGGCACCCTTAACGGCAAGCCTAATGGCATCACCGGCACCACCAACGCCACCTGGCCTGGCGACCTCTGGAAGACTGGCGGCGGATGCCCTTGGAACCAGGGTAGCTACGACCCCGAGTTGGACATGGTTTACTTCACCACCGGTAACCCGGCGCCGTGGAACGCCTACAAGCGCCCTGGAGACAACCTCTACACTACCTCGATTCTCGGTATCGATGCCAACACTGGCATGATCAAGTGGCACTACCAGACTGTTCCGAACGACGCATGGGACTTCGATGCTATCTCCGAACTTCTGCTGTTCGACTTCGAGATGGACGGCAAGGTCATCAAGGCCGGTGCCCAGGCTCACAAGAATGGTTTCTTCTACATCCTCGACCGCACCAACGGCAAGCTGCTGAGTGCCGAGCCTTTCGTCAAGGAAATCAACTGGGCGAGCGGTGTCGACATGAAGACCGGTCGTCCCATCGAAACCGGCAATCGTCCTGGCGACCCGGCAGAATCTGCTGACGGCAAGCAGGGCAAGACCGTTTGGGCCGTTCCGAGCTTCCTCGGCGGCAAAAACTGGAACCCGATGGCTTACAACCCCGAAAACGGCCTCTTCTACATCCCGGCCACCGAGTGGGGCATGGACATCTGGAACAACCCGATCAGCTACAAGAAGGGTGCTGCCTATCTCGGCGCCGGCTTCACCATCAAGCCGGTATTCGATGACTACATGGGCGCCATGCGTGCTTTCGATCCCAAAACCAGTAAGATTGTCTGGGAAGTCAAGAACCCCTCTCCTCTCTGGTCTGGTGCTCTGGTCACCGCCGGCAACCTGGTCTTTTACGGCACTCCTGAAGGTTACCTGAAGGCTCTGGATGCCACAACTGGCGCAGAACTGTGGCAGTACAACACCGGTTCCGGTGTTATCGGTTCACCGATCACCTGGCAAATGGATGGTGAGCAGTGGGTTGCCGTGCCTTCCGGCTGGGGCGGCGCTGTGCCTCTGTGGGGCGGCGAAGTTGCCAAGGCTGTCAAACACCTCAACCAGGGTGGCAGCCTCTGGGCTTTCAAGCTCGTGAAGTAATCGACGACAAGTACGATCTGTCGATCATACTAACCTGTGGCCGGATGCTAATGCGTCCGGCCGCAGTTATGTTCAGCCTCTGCGATGGGGGAATGTCATGAGTTCATGCTAATCTGAAATAGATAGACGCATACAAAAAAAAATGTTATGATTCAATGTGTTAGAGTTTAAAATTCATCATTTTTCATTGATTACAGAATTAACCCAATTAAGGAGTTACTAATGTCTGAGGTAAAAAGTAAAAGTTTCATTGTTCTGGTTTTTATGATAGCTGTTCTCTCTCTCCCAGTAACTATACTGGCTCATGGTGATGTCCAGCCGCAGCAAGTAGACATTGAAGGCCTTGAGCCACTTGGTGATGAATGGAGAGAAACAAATCCTTACTCTCCCGATGATCCTATTGCCGTTCAAATTGGCAAAATCGCATATAATACAAACTGTGCACGCTGTCATGGAATCGATGCGATGAGTGGCGGTTTTTCCCCTGACCTACGTGAACTGCCCAAGGGGGATCGCGGCGATCAGTGGTACATCGAACCGACTCGTGCCGGTGTAATCCGCAATGGCAAAGAATACATGCCGGCCTATGAGGGCCTGATGCAGCAGGAAGCCATGTGGGCTATCCGTACCTGGTTGCTAACTCTTCCTGCTCCGGAGTAATTCAAAGGAGTATTAAACGATGAAACGCAACATCTGCAAAAGTTTTCTAGTCAAGTTTGCAACATTGTTCATGATCGCTCTGTTGTCAACAGCATCAACAGCTATTGCCGAACCTTTAAAGAAGATAAAAGAGCGCGGTTTCATTGAAATCGCAGTTTACGAAAGGTTCTTGCCCTACTCCTACGAAGAAAACGGTCAGCCCAAGGGCGTCGATGTGGAGATTGGCAAGGCCTTGGCCGAGAAACTCGGCTTGAAGCCGAAATTTCGACTCTTCCAGCTTGACGAATCGGCTGACGATGATCTGCGCAACCATGTCTGGAAAGGTCATCCGATAAACGGGGCGCCCGCCGACATCATGCTCCATGTGCCGACACACCCGGCCTTCGCCAAAGAAAACGAGCAGGCAAAAATCCTCTCGCCCTACTTCCGCGAGATCGTCGTTGTGGCACGCTATCCGCGCCTGAAGCATATCGTCAGTGTCGCCCACCTCGGTAACGAGAGGATCGGAGCCGAAAAACTGACCTTGGCCAGTGATTATCTGGCTTCGGCCTTAAGCGGCCTTTTGCGTAACAACATGGCCCTATACCCGTCTGTCTCTGAAGCGATTGAAGACATGAAGACCGGTAAAGTCACTGCGGTTATGGGCCAGCGCGGTGAGATCGAGGGGTTCCTTGGTGCAAACAAGGATAAATTCGTTGTTGGCCCCCTGGCCATGCCTGGCCTGCCCTATGACGGCTGGGACCTCGGCGTTGCCGTGAAGGCCACCCATACGGAGCTCGCTGCGGCAGTTGATCAGGCCATGGCGGAACTGCAGGCCGAAGGAACCATCAAGCGTATTTTCGAAGCATATGGCCTGACTTACACCGAGCCGAAAACCAAATTGGTTCAACAACAGTATGAGGATCAGCCGCAGCGTGACATCTGATGGTTTAAACTGTGGGCCTGCCTGAATTGTCTCAACACAAAAACCCTGGCCCGGCCGGGGTTTTTTGTAAAAGAATCAAGTAGAGATAAACGTTATGACAATACAATTATCCGGGTTTGTGATGTTCATCATTCTTTTGGCACCAGTTTGTGCTGGCGCAGCAAACAAGATTGATACTGATGAAACGGCGGCAATGCAAAGTGTTGAAAACACCAACCGTTTCGATATCGTCTTTAATGGCGCAGCTATTCTCGATCATTCGACAGGATTTGTATGGGAGCAATCGCCTGATCCAGCGCTGATGTCATGGGATGATGCCGTCAACCACTGCGAGAATTTAGAACTTGCCAATAAGAAAGACTGGCGGTTGGCCACTCTCGAGGAACTTACCAGCTTGATCGATTCATCCGTGCTGGGCTCGCCAAAACTTCCCGAACTGCACCCCTTTGATACCGGCTGCAAGCTCGGTGGTTGCGTACAGGCTGACACATACTGGACTGGCACCCCGCTGGAAGGAAATTCTGCACAGGTTTGGGGTGTTTGCTTCTGCAATGGCAGCTTGAAACAGTCCAGCAAAAACTACGACAACTTCGCCTGGTGTTTGCTTGATGAAACGGATAAGGCCCAGAGGAGTGCATATCTGAGTAACTGACTGAGATTATTTTAGTTTATCGGTTTGCAGGCGACCATCAACTTTATCATTCTAACCCAATCTGGTAAGTTGTATCTGCATTGTTTCGGTTGCTACAACTTGTAAACAGCTGATGCCTGACGAGCCTCACAATTTATTGTTGTCAATCCTTTTTTGTTTTAACTGTTGAACTGATGTTTACTTAAGCTAACTACTATTGAATGCGTCGTCAAACCGAAGGTCAACCAATGAAAAAACTTGTCGTACTGATTTTCGTTTTTCTACTTATACCCATCAGCAGCGTTGCCTCCAAACATGAGACTCCTGTCGTGCGAATAGGGGTGTTGCAATTTGGCACGGTCAACTGGGAGTTGGACGTTCTCAAACATCACGGTTTCGATGAAAAATTCGGCGTCAATGTCGAGGTTGTCCCTCTTGGTTCAAAGAACGCCACCAGCGTTTCCTTGCAGGGTGGTGCCGTCGACATTATCGTGACTGACTGGATCTGGGTGAGTCGTATGCGCCATGATGGCACACCCTATACCTTCTTCCCCTATTCGATGACCGTTGGATCACTTTACGTTCGCCCGGACTCGGGGATCGAAAGCTTGCCGCAGCTGCAGGGGAAAAAGCTCGGCATTGCAGGTGGTCCAGTCGATAAAAGTTGGCTGTTATTGCGCGCCTATGCCCAGGCCAAGTTCGGCCTTGATCTCAACAAGGCCCTTGAACCGACCTTTGCCGCCCCGCCACTGCTCAACGAGTTGATGTTGCGAGGTGACATCGATGCGGTTCTTAACTTCTGGCACTACGGTGCAAGATTGGAAGCTGCCGGGATGAAACCCCTGATAAGGGTTCCTGATTTGAGCCATGAGCTCGGGATCAGCGCCTCGGTGCCCCTGCTCGGCTGGGTGTTCAATGAGCAATGGGCAAAGAATAATCAGTCTGCCTTGATCAGTTTTTTGCGAGGGTCTTACGCGGCGAAGCAACTGCTCGCCACCTCAGACAGCGAATGGGAGCGCATCAGGCCGCTGACCAAGGCGAATAACGACATCACCCTTCATGCGCTGCGTGACGCTTACCGAGAGGGGATTCCGCGTCAATTTACACAGCAAGAGATGGACGCAGCAACGGCTGTCTTTGCTATATTAGTTAAAGAAGGCGGTGAAAAACTGGCTGGTGGTAGCACAGCTCTCAGTCAGGGAACGTTTTGGACGCTCACAAGCCCGCAGGAACTTATCCCCCGAAAATGATGACACGCGATCGTTGGCTCAACGTCCTCTTTCTGTCCGGTTTTTTCCTTCTCTGGCAAATCATCGCCCAGGTTTTGGAAAGTTCGTCGCTCCCGGCCCCTTCTGCTGTTCTGGTTGAGTTTTGGAAACAACTGGAATCCGGTGAAATGCTTTATCATCTGGGCATCACCCTGTGGCGTGTACTCGTCGCATTTGCCGTTTCGATGCTGATAGGGACATTTATCGGTATTCTGATGGGTCGCTACCGTATGGTCAACTCCGCCCTCGACGGCCTGCTTGTTCTTGGACTGAACATACCGGCTCTGGTCACTATCATTCTCTGTTATATCTGGTTCGGTCTGGTGGATGCTGCCGCGATTACTGCCGTGGCAATCAACAAAATTCCCACTGTTATTGTAACCGTCCGGGAGGGTGCCAGGGCTGTCGACCGGAAACTGCTCGAGGTAGCCGATGCCTTCCATATCCCCCGTTATCGAAAGCTTTTCCGCGTCTATCTCCCTCAACTTTACCCTTACCTGATGGCCGCAGCACGTTCCGGCCTGGCGCTCATTTGGAAGATCGTTCTGGTCGTTGAACTGTTAGGGCGAAGCAACGGTGTTGGTTTCCAGTTGGGGACCTATTTCCAATTTTTTGACATCACCGGAATCCTTGCCTACACCTTTGCTTTTGCATCAGTCGTCCTGGTCGTCGAGGCTGCAGCAATGAGGCCGATTGATAATCGCATCTCAAGGTGGCGCTCTTGACCGAACTGGCTATTGATATCGTCCGAAAACATTATGCCAGTAGTGACGTCCTCGCCTTGAAGGATCTCAGCTTCAGTGTAACTTCAGGCAAGTTCGTCGCTTTGGTCGGTCCTTCTGGGGCAGGCAAAACGACGATTTTAAACAGCATCCTCGGTCTGGACAACGACTACCAAGGTGATGTTCTGGTCAATGCCCAGTCTCTGAAAGAGGTTGATGTACATCCGGCAAAGATCGGCTGCATGTTCCAGGAACCGCGCCTGATGCCGTGGATGACAGTGGAACAAAATCTCGAATTGGTACTCGAAGGCAAGTCAAGTGACAAGCAGCTTATCAGAAAAGTACTTGAACAGGTCGAACTGACTGAACGTGCATCAAGTTATCCTGGGCATCTTTCCGGCGGCATGCAACGCCGTGTCGCATTGGCGAGAGCCTTTGCGGTAAATCCTAACCTGCTGCTCATGGATGAACCATTCCTTTCGCTTGATGAACCGAGCGCCGATCGCCTGCGTCAATTGCTTTACACCTTATGGCAGGAATTGCGGCCGACTGTGATCTTCGTTACCCATAATCTCAGGGAGGCGCTGGCACTGGCTGATGAAATCATCTTTTTATCTGCCAGTCCCGGAACAGTTATCCGACACTTCCCGATCGATATAAAGCGCCCGCAGCAACTCGATCACTCTGCGATCAGCGAGTTGCAGGAGCGCCTTTTGCGGGAAAACCCAGAAATCCTCTCAGGCCTTGCGGAAGAGAACGACGGAGGTAACATCAACCCCACACAGGAGCAATATCTACAGTGAACGAAACAGTGGCAGAAGACAAATCCTCGCCTGCTGTCCTCGAGGTGGGCGCGGTCAGCAAGTCATACGGAACCCTCAAGGCTCTTGACAGGGTTAATATGAATTTGCATAAGGGTGAATTTGTCGCGCTGTTAGGTCCCAATGGTGCTGGCAAGACGACCTTGTTTCAGCTGCTGACCGGACTGTTTGTACCGGACGACGGCACAATTCAAATTCTGGGGCACGATATTCGCCGTTCGCCGGTGCGGGCCCTTGGCGGTATCGGTGTGGTTTTTCAGCAGCCAACCCTGGATCTAGATCTGAGCGTTCGTGCGAACCTGGTCTATCACTGTAGACTTCACGGAATCCCGCGCACAGAGGCCAAGCAACGTATTACTGAGGAATTAGAGCGGCTCAATCTGGTCGAGCGCGCAGCCGATCCAGCGAGAAGCCTGAGCGGCGGCAACCGACGCAAGGTTGAGGTTGCTCGTGCATTACTCCACAACCCGGGACTCCTGCTGATGGATGAAGCCACTGTAGGCCTTGACCCCGGCTCACGTGCTTCTCTGGTGGATTACGTGGTGAGCTTGTGTGAGCAACGGAAAATCAGCGTGCTGTGGTCGACCCACCTGGTTGATGAAGCAGAACGTGCTCACCGGGTCTTCATGCTGCATAAAGGCAACTTGATTGCGGATGGCACGCCCGCAACGTTAACTGCTAAAGCTGAGCGCAACAACCTTGCTGAAGCTTTCCTGTCCATGACCGGGGTGACTCCGGGTCCCAGTGACAATGATCAGATATTGACCGTCAAAGGCAGCAATTAATATCTATTGACCGGAAAGGAATCAAGATGAAACATCTCACAATATGCCTGACGTTTTGTTTATGCCTCAGCATCTCCCAAGCCGTATTCGCCAAGGGGAGCGGTTATGTCTTCGTCAGTAGTGAAAAAGACGATGTAGTGAGTGTTTTCAAATCAGATACGCTTGAATTAGTCAAAAAAATCCCGACCAATGAACGTCCACGGACTCTCAGATTCAACAGTGATCGAAGCAAAATCTTTGTCGCTTGCGGCGATGGAGACGCTATTGACATCATTGATGTCGCCAGGCTGGAAGTCATTAAATCGGTTGATGTGGGTGAAGACCCTGACCGTTTCGATGTCAGCCCGGATGACAAATACATTTATGCGGCTAACGAGGATGACGGACTGTTGACAATCTTCGATCTGAAACAGGACAAAAAAATCGCAGAGATTCCCGTTGGTGAAGAACCAGAGGGCACCCTAGCCCACCCTGACAACAAGACGGTTTTTGTCGCCTCGGAAGTGGCGAACATGATACATGTTATTGATGTCCCCAGTCGCGAGTTGCTGCACAACATTGTTGTCGGCCTGCGCCCCCGACGTATGGCATTGACACCTGATCAAGGCTTTTTGTGGGTAACCAACGAGATGGGTGGCACGGTAACGATCATCGACGCAAAAAGCTACAAGGTTGTTGATGAGATCAAATTTCAGCCCAAAGGCTTTCGCCCGGAAGATGTCACACCGGTCGGGATCATCATGACCAAAGATGGCACACGTGCTTATGTGACCCTCGGGCACGCCAACCACGTAGCCGTTGTCGATGTCGCTAAACGCAGCATTGACAAATATGTCCTGGTTGGCAAACGCGCCTGGGGGATAACGCTCAGCGCTGATGAAAAAACCCTTTATGTTGTCAACGGCAAAAGCGATGACCTTTCGGCCATCGATACGGAATCTTTAAAGGTCAAGCGCTCTGTTCCAGCAGGCCGTGTCCCTCACGAAGTTCTGGCGGATGATTAAAATGAAAAGAATGACTTTCTTCATACTCGTTCTCTTGTCCATCTGCTTGCCCGTCCAAACGGTTCGGGCAGAGACCGAAACCCTGATCATCGGCTACTTGGAATATGAGGATGATCCTCGTTACGAAGAGTCTTATACCGATGATAGATTCCCTGCACAACCATGGGGAAGACCGACTGATGGGATCGAGGCGGCCTTGAAAGATACACGTTTTGCCGCGATGGCAGCCGGGGTTCAATTCAAACTGGAACGACGCTCGGTCGCAGCTGCTGAGGAGTTACTCCCCGCACTCAATGAATTGCACGCCGCCGGCGCGCATTTTTTCCTTCTGGACCTTCCCGGAAAAATGGTTGTCGAAGTGGCGAGCAAGACCAGAGGCATGCCTGTGCTGCTCTTCAACCTCTCGGCCCTCGATGACGACCTGCGTCAGGAACACTGCCAGCCACATCTGATGCATCTCGCTCCGAGCCGTACAATGTTGACGGATGCTGTTTCTCAATTCCTCGTTTTCAAAAAATGGCGCGATTTGCTCGTCCTCAAAGGTACACAGCCGGAAGATGCCGCTTATTACAAGGCGTTCCTACGCTCAGCCAAGCGCTTCGGCATCAAGCCCTTAGAAGTAAAGGACTTCGTGCTTGGTCGAGACCCACGTCAGAGGAGCAAGAATAATGTTGCTCTACTCACTGCCGGAGTTGATTATGAAGTCCTTTACGTTATCGATTCCCATGGCGAGTTCGCCCGAGATGTTCCTTATCAGGACCAGAAGCCGCGCGCCGTGGTCGGTGCGGCAGGGCTGGTTGCTGACTGGTGGCATTGGGCGTGGGAGCGTAATGGTGCGCCTCAGGTAAATAAACGTTTTTTTAAAACAGCCAAGCGGCCCATGACCGGTTATGACTGGTCAGGCTGGATTGCCATAAAAGTCATTGCCGAAACGTTGATTCGCAGTGAATCAAAAGATTTCCCGAGCCTGGCCGCGTATATCCGCGGCGAAGATCTTGCTCTGGACGGCTCGAAAGGCTATCAGCTTAACTTCCGTTCCTGGAATAACCAGTTACGTCAACCGATCTTTTTGACAACACCCAACTGGGTTGTTGCTCAGGCGCCTCTCGACGGGTTTCTCCACCCGACAAACAACTTGGACACCTTGGGTTTTGACGATCGTGAGAGTGCATGCAAATTTTAGTCACGTCATCTTGTAGGAACGCCTTTGCGGAGGGCCTTGAGAAATGAATTTCAACCATGCAGCACAGGCAATGCTCGCGGTGGGCAGTCGAGAGGTCGTCAAGTTTGTCCGCCAGAAAGGGCGCCTGTTTTCTTCGCTTGTTCGGCCCGCTTTGTGGCTGATCGTTTTTGCTGTCGGCTTCCAGAATGTATTCGGTGTTGCAGTTATACCGCCATATGAAACCTATATTGAGTACCAGGTTTACATTGCCCCGGGTTTGTTGGGCATGGTGTTGCTCTTTAACGGTATGCAGTCTTCTCTGGCAATGGTATACGACAGGGAGATGGGGCTCATGCGGCTTTTGCTGACTGCTCCTCTGCCACGCTGGTTTCTTTTGCTTTGCAAACTTGGCGCCGGAACCCTCCTTTCGACTCTACAAGGCTATGCGTTTCTTATCCTGTGCGCAGTTTTCAAGGTCGACATTCCATGGACGGGTTGGATCTATGCGCTTCCGGCAATTATTGTCAGCGGGATGATGCTAGGTGCCCTCGGCCTTCTGCTTTCCGTGCATATCAAACAACTGGAAAACTTTGCTGGCACGATGAATTTCGTCATCTTCCCAATGTTTTTCATCTCATCCGCTCTTTATCCTCTCTGGAAGCTTCAGGAAGCCGGGGCCGAGGTTGTCTTTCAATTGGCCAGGTTCAACCCATTCACTCATGCCGTCGAACTGATACGCCATTCCCTTTACGGCAAGCTCAACGGTATTTCCCTGGCCGTCGTGTGTGTGTCTTTCGTGATATTTTTTGCACTGGCTGCTCATGGCTACAATCCGCAGCGCGGCATACTCAAACGAAGCCCACAACCGGCATAGGCCGCCGAATGCTCATCATCATGACGCTGATCAGATAAAATCGGTGATTTTCTGGAGCCTGGCCTCTGTGCAACAGAGATAACTGTTTTGATTGGACTGTATGATTCTAACAGAAGGATGATTTTATTTTGAAATCCATGTTTATTGATATCTTGTCCACACTCGTGGCACGTTTGAATTTGGGCAAACTGGGGGTTTCATTATTACTGGTACTGTACCCAACCCTCTCGCCCGTTTCGGCAAAGGCTGGCGAACTCAGCCACGAGACCATATCGCCCTACTTCCCTTCCCCCTTCTATATCGGTGAGAAGGATCCCGAACTTCCGGTCTGGGTTATCTACAAAGAAGGCCCCGTTCCTAAAGCGATCGGCTACGCCTTTGAATCCATTGACTTTGCCCAGATCCCGGGATTTGCCGGTTCGCCGATGAACCTGCTGGTCGCAATCGATACCGAGGGGGAATTGCTTGATGTGCAGATTCTCTCGCAGCATGAGCCGGTGTTTGTCGGCGGTCTGGGTGAGGAACCACTTAAAGCCTTCCTGAAACAGTACCGCGGTAAGTCACTCCTACAGAGCATAAAAGTCAGTTCAAGGATGAACCGTGCGTCAGGGTTGTCTGCAGAAGAGGTTGTCCTGGATGGCATTTCCAAAGCAACTGTCTCCGTCCGGATCATCAATCAAACGGTTATCTCGACGGCACTCCAGGTGGCGCGTGCCAAGCTCGGTTTCGCTCACGGTCGCGATCCTAACGAGGTTGCCCGAGTACGCATGGACCTGTTTGAAAAGAAGAGCTGGGATGAATTGCTCAAAGAAAACCTGGTTGTTCACAAGCACGTCCTCAACAAGGACGTACAACAGCTTTTTGCCGGCACGGCCCTCGAAGATGAAGACAGGATCGCAATTGAGCGTCCGGATGACGCTTTTATCGACTTGTACATCGCTCCGGTCTCGGTGCCGACCATCGGCCATTCACTCTTCAACGAGCAGGACATGGAGAAGATCACGCGCTATCTCGAAGACGGAGATCACGCTATCCTGGTGATGTCCACGGGGCGTTACAGCTTTATCGATGAGGCCTTTGTACGTGGCTCAAGCCCGCGTATGCTTGCCCTCACACAGGACAAGCTGCCCATGGAGATGCGTGATCTCGATGTTATCGTCTCCCCTGTATTGCCCCGTGCCCCGAAGGTTGAAGACATAAAGGTTTTTCAAGTCGCCAGCCCGGCTGGCCTGGACCCAGACCTGCCGTGGGAGATGTCTCTTCACGTTGTCAGGCAGAAAGGGATTGTCTATCCCGAGCAGGTTGTTAAGGATATCGATGTTCGCTTCGATCTGCCGGAGCGTTTTGTTACCCGCCCCGAGGTCAAGAAAGAGCTGGAAGGCTGGCTGGCCGTCTGGGCAGAAAGGTCATGGGAGATCGCCGTGCTTTTGCTGGCATTGATCATTTTGAGCGGCGCCCTTTTCCTGCAAAACAGGCTTTATGCATCCAGTCGCAGGCTGTTGGTGTTCCGCTACGCCTTCTACGCCTTCACACTGGTCTTTATCGGTTGGTACGCACAGGGGCAACTCTCCATCGTCAACTTCACAGCACTGCTCCAGGCGCTCAAGACTGGCCGATCGTTGGCTTTCTATCTATACGACCCGATGACCATCATCCT
This sequence comes from Deltaproteobacteria bacterium, assembly GCA_019313185.1. Lineage (GTDB taxonomy): Bacteria > Desulfobacterota > Desulfuromonadia > Desulfuromonadales > BM103 > JAFDBS01. The sequence continues at coordinate 34,580 of JAFDBS010000108.1, forward strand.
CTGGGCGTTTGTCCTGTTGAGTCTGGTCATCTGGGGCCGCGGGACCTTCTGCGGATGGCTCTGTCCCTTCGGCGCCCTGCAGGATTTTGTGCGATTCCTGGCGAAGAGCTTTGGGGTCCGCATCATCAGGATCAAGTCACCGTGGAACGGCTACCTGAAAAAACTAAAATATCTCATACTGTTTGTCACCCTCGCAGCGGCGGCGTTCTCGAACACCCTCGTCGATAGTCTCGTCGAGATCGAGCCATTTAAGACGGCCATCACAGTGGTCTTCGAGCGTTCTTGGCCTTTTGTCGCCTATGCGGTCGGTCTTTTGCTGCTCGGCGCCTTTATATACAAATTCTTTTGTCGATACCTCTGCCCATTGGGGGCCGGCCTAGAGATCCTAGGCCTGGCGCGACGATTTAACTGGCTGACACGGCGTGTTGAGTGCGGTAGACCCTGCCAGTTCTGCCGTAGCGCTTGCGATTATGACGCAATCAGGCGCGATGGCAGTATCGACTATCGGGAATGCTTCCAGTGTCTGGATTGTGTCTCCATCTATAGTGACCCGGATCGATGTCTTGCCGAGATCGCCTTGCGCAAGACCGGCCGGCGCATGATAGATGCCGACAAGGAGCGACACGCTGGGCACTGAAGATTCAAGTCTGAAAAGAACTATATATTGAAGCTCAGGATTGCACATAAAACACATTTAAGGAGTAGATCATGAAAAGAGTCATTGCAATTATGGCCCTCTTCCTTGGCCTTGCATCGGGCGTTGCCTGCGCAGAGGAAGCATTCACCACAGAAGAGGAGAAAGTCGGTTATGCGATTGGCATGAATCTCGGCATCACCATGCAGAGTTCTAATGTAACCGCAGACCCTGACCAAATTGCTGCCGGCCTGAAGGCAATTCTTAAAGGAGAGCCGACTCTCATGACGGTGCAAGAGATGGGACAGATCCTGATTGTGCACCGTGAAAAGAGGCTGGAGATGCAGAAAAAACAGATGGAGGAGATGAACGCCACAGCTGATGACATTCTCGTCAAGTCAAAGGAATTCATGGCCCAGAATGCCAAACAGGATGGTGTCGTGACCCTCGAAAGCGGCCTGCAATACAAGGTTCTTTCCAGCGGTTACGGCGCTTCCCCGGGTGCCGACACGATGGTTCAGGTCCATTATCGCGGCACGCTGGTTGACGGCACTGAGTTTGACAGTTCCCATAAGTATGGCGAACCGGTGAGTTTCAACGTAAACCGGGTGATTCCAGGTTGGACAGAGGCCCTGCAGCTGATGAAAGAAGGCGACAAGTGGCTGCTAGCGATACCGCCAGAACTTGCCTACGGAGAAAAAGGCGCCCCGCCCGTTGTGCCGCCAAATGCGGCGCTGGTTTTTGAAGTCGAACTTTTGAAAGTTCTCAATTGATCTACAAGGTGAATTTCACTTTTTCCTGAAACAGGCACCAGCCTGTTTCAGGAACACCCATAGGCAGCAAAACGATTGGAGAACATCACGTGCAAAAAGCTTTTATGATTTTCCGTTTGGTCCTGCTTGTCACATTCAATCTTGTCAGCATGGACGCTCTGGCTGAGGACACCGACATAGACCTCCTCTACGGAGCTCATGTCAACATACCTCTCGACTGGAAAGATCTCGGCTCTGAGCTGGACATCCAGTCAGAAAAGGCCACAATTGCTGCGAGACTGGCTGAAATCACCAGCGCTGATACGGCTCCTGAGATGCCTTTGATCAGCCTAGCTTCAAACAGCGGCAGCCCACCGACGATGATTACGGTTCTCTACAATGACTGCCCTGAAGGCGCCTGTCCTGACAGTAATTACTTCGAGAACCTGATCAGCAACAGCGAGGAAGTCCAGCTCAACGAAAAGAAAGAACAGGAGCGGGTGGACAAACTCAACGCCGAGAGCGGTCACAAAACACTGCAGCACTTCCCGATGGAAGTGAAAAAGGAATGCGATGCCTACTACAGCATGGCTGGAGGGCAGGAAGTAGCCATGTATGGACAGATCGCCTATGTATCAAAGCTCAAGGTTATCTATACCAAGGACAAGCTCCTGGGGATGACGATCGGTTATCCATCAGCAGACAAGGACAACGGTGCCGTGGCGGAGAAATCGCTGGCATCTTTCGGTTGTGACTAACCGCCGCCGTTTGAATTTTCAACCCCAAAAAGGCCACCTTGATCTCGCATCGGGTGGCCACTTTTTCTTTTAGTCTCGTCTTGAAATAAGTTGACATCTGGAGACTTATTTATGGACAGGGTAGACAGCAAGCAGAAGAGACGGACGCAACGTGATTACACCATAGGCTTTAAATTGCAAGTGGTTGCCGCCCTAGAACAAGGCTATAAGCAGGTCCAGAAGGTTTATGTCATGCAGGGGCGCTCAGCAGTGCTAAAAAGGCTAAATAAGCACGGCAAGCTGGATTGGGCCCAACTTGTGAGGCTGACGATACCCAAGACTTCCAAAGCCAAAAAGACTCCGGCTCAAACCAACAAGCGACTTGAGCGCGAGCTCGAGGATGAGCGTCTTCGCAATCTGCTGTTGAATGACGTGGCGGATAAACTGGATGCAGAACACGGAGCCGGACTGAGAAAAAACATATTCCAAGGAGCACGACGCCTTTAAGAACAAAAAGAGGTCAGCTTGAGCCGCGCTTGCAGGCTTTTTGGCATCACGCGGCAAGCCGTTTATCAAAGAGAACAACGCACTAAGCAACGCGTGATAGAGTTGGCCCAGGTCCAGGGCATGGTGATGTAGCTAAAAGTATGATGCCAAGAGTTGGAGGACGCAAATTGAATTTTTGCTGAAACCCACATTTGAAGATCCTGGTTGAAGAATCTGTCGATATTTACAACCGCCTGCGGCCGCATCTTATCCTGGGCTTGAAACCACACCAGAACAAGTGCATGACCACCTCCGAAAGGGAGGAGACTTGATAAAAAACTCTCAACGTATTTGAGGACGTAACACGTTTAAATTTTAAATTCAGCAGCGTCTTAGGCAGACCGTCCTTAATAGTCGAATTCGGTTAACTCCATCACCATGGTCCCACCGACAAAGACACCGGTATCAAGTTTCTCGGTACGCTCAAGCTTTACCAGCCCGACACCAAGAGCATACCATTCATGGGTGGTGACCGGCAGTTCTCCCCAACCGATGCGCGGATCGACATACATGGTCAGGTCAGCTTCGCCAACAACCTCGATGCAGTTCTTGAAAACACCGGCTGGAACCCTAACGGTTGCGTCTGTCGATTCAATGTGATAGTTCATTGGGAAGGTGATGCTGCGATGGTAAAACTCAAGATACGGATGGACGCGCCGGATCACATAGGGGTGAGTTTTCACGACCCAGGAAGTCCCTGCTTCGAGAGGATATTTCAAAACGAAACGTGGCTCGGGGTCCATCGTCACCTCAAGATCGACAATCGTACGCTTACCGACCCGGTATATCCCCTTCTTGTCCTGCTTGATCAGATAATCCGTGCCCGAACTGGTACGACGGACAAAGTAATCTGTGCCACCAACACTCTGGCTTCCAAGGCTCCTGATTTGGAAGGATTTCTCGGTCACTACACCGCGTTCGGTTCTGGTCACGATCCGGTAAGACCATTCAATGTCATTTTCTTTTGGGAAATAGCCGGTCGGTTCCGACGAACACCCGGTGCATAGAAATGCCAGTAACCAGATGAGCCAGCTTCGTCGAATGAATTTCATTTTTCAGGCATCTCCGGGTCAGGAAGATCATAGATACGAATGATCTTGCGCTTTTCTGAGAATCTCCCCAAGTTGTTCGAACTCTCAGCCTCTAGAATCCATTCCATCTTACCCAGTTGCATGATGCCGTTGCGAGTGCGCTTTTCGGCCGCCTCGAGCATCGTATGCATCTCTGAATCATAGTCCAACCGGTATGCTCGCGGTTCAGTGGCCGGCATGTTTTCGGCAAGCGAGCTGGCCCAGACATAAATCACGCCTTTACTGCCGGTCGTTTTGTCCGGTTCTTGGATAGACGTAGCCAACAGCAGGAATCGATCAGGCAGGTTGGCCGATGTCGGCCAGCCTTGAAGACCTCCGAGTGACAGGTAGGTGACAAAGTACAAGGTACTGATCAGCAGAATACTGACGAACTTGACCCAGACCGGCCAGCGGGTACTCACCATGAGCCCGAGAAGTAAAATTCCCAACGCTACGTATGCGATGGACAATCCAATAACAGCCTGAGTCATAATTTCTTCACCTCGACAATTGATTTGTAAAGTGTATTGATCGCTTTCACCTGGCCGTCCCGGCTGAGGGAAAAGCGGACCGCCGTTTTCTCGACCCCCTTCTGTTCCAAGGTCACATTGCCATAAAACACCACTTCCAGTTTCGGGTTAACTTTGACCACCCTCACATTTGCCGTCACCGGTTGCTCGGTTTTCGTTTCGTAATAGTGCAGGTTGACAACGTACTCACCGGGCAGGGTACCTCGAATTGTGACCACCTCCTGATTGAGCGGATTGGCAATCTCCCTGCCATTGACCATGATGGTATCGTTTTCCATGCCGCGATCGTCACGGTCAAGGTGCATCAGAGCGATTGCCGGCTTGCGGAACCAGACGACATTACCGTGGGGATCCTCAACCCACATATCGACATCATCAGTATTGAAGTCATCCCAGGTGGTGGTGACGATATACTCGGCTTTCGGGTCGATCAGTCCTTCTTTTGGCGGCGGATTGAGTGCGACCAGGGCCACCATGAAGAGGAAGGTAAACGCAAGCAGGCAGTTGAATAATAAGTCCGTAAACGGATCCTGGTCATGTGGTCGTCTGGCTCTCAGGATGGCCATCTTTAAGACCCATTTTTGGCAATACGCGGAATCACGGCTGTCTGTGCATAATGCACGGTGTGACTGACCAGTTTATCAGCGCCACGGTCGAGCATCAGGTACTGCAGGCCAAGAAGCACATTAGCAGCGAGCCCGGCCAGAGTCGTGTTCAGGGCGACGCCCATGCCGATCGTCATCCTTGAGAGAAGACTCTGGACATCCGACAGGTCGAGGGATTCCATGGTCGTGACGGTACCCAGCATCATGACAAAGCCGATAACCGTTCCCAAAAGGCCGAGCTTCAAGGCCAAACCACTGATGAACCAGCCGATTTCATGCTGGCCACGGGCGCGTTCCGCGAGGATCTCTGCAAGCTGCGTATGTTCCAATTGTAATTCCGGTGCCGAAGTGCAGCATTGGTAGCGGAGAAGGATTGAACGCAGGTAATCAACGGGTAGTGACGCTTTCAGCGGTTGCTTGTTGAGTAGCACAGATTCGCCTTCCAGTTGCAGGACAGCCTCGTCTTCGTCGTTACTTTCTTCAAGCTCATTGATCAGGTTCAGCTGTTGAGATATGAAGAGGGTACGAACACCACAATGAACGGTGGTGCCGAGAAACAAGAGCGAGATGACATAGCAGACACGGGTCGGGTCTTTCTTAAGAATCTGGCTCAAGACCCCCTGGTCCCATGCCAGCCAAAGAGCAAAGCACAGAGCACAGGCAAAAATGAACCATTGTAGAAACAACTGATGTCTTTCGGTTCTGTCGAGCATATGTCCCTTTACTCCAGGAGAATTGATAAATGTCTTGTTATGCCGCCTTGTTCTGAAAAAGGTTTTCAGCGCATTCATTGCCTTGCCCAGTCATGAAATATTTTCATCATCTCAACCTGCTTATTTATCATCGAGGGTAAAAGCCAGGATCAGGTCCCCTGTCTTGTAACCAAACAGCTTGTTCCCACCGGCAACCACGGCAATATATTGTTTGCCATCAACGGCATAGGTGACTGGCGGTGCGTTAACGCCGAAGGCCGACGTGTAGCGCCAGAGTATTTCGCCGGTTTCGGCATGCATTGCCAGTAGTTTGCCATCCCCTTCGCCGGCAAAAACCAGTTTCCCAGCAGTTGACAAGGCTCCGCCGACCATAGGGAGGTCAGTTTTGCGCTGCCAGCGAATCGCCCCAGTATTACTGTCAATCGCGGTAACTGTTCCCCAGCGTTCATCACTTGATGGTTTGCTATAGGTGTAACTCTGCCAGGGTCGCTCCGGTGACGGCTGCAATTGCTTTGAGAAATAAGTTGTCGGGTGGTGAACGGCAACCACGTACAAGCTGCGAAGCTTGGGATTATAGGCCATGGGCGACCAGGAGGCCCCACCGAAAATCCCCGGTGCGATCTCTACACCCTGCTCGGAAGGGCGTTTGAACATATTACGTTGTGGTACAAAGGGTTTTGACTTGAACAATAAACGACCTGTCTGGCGTTCAAGGAAATAAACCCAGCCGGTTTTCCCGGCTTGGGCCACCGCCTTAATTGGTTGACCATTGATGTTTACCTCTAGAAGTACGGGCGGGCACGCTGCGTCGTAGCCCCAACGATCGTGAGGAACCTGTTGAAAAACCCAGGCCGTTTTTCCGTTAGCCATGTGAATTGCAACAAGACTGACAGTATTGAGATTATCACCCGGCCGGGTCGAGTCATCCATTTGAGGTGCTGGGTTCCCAGTACCGACAAACATCAGCCCAGATTCCGGATCAATTGCTGGAGTGGTCCATATTGAACCACCTCCAAGGCGCCAGGTCTCTTTGTAGTGGGGCGCCGCTTTTTTTTCCTGCTCTATATCGCGATTTAAATCTTCACCTCCGGGTGTAGTCTCACGATATTCTCCAACCCATGTTTCATCCTGAACAGTGTACCAGCGCCAGAGCTCCTGTCCGGATTCGGCGTCATAAGACACCAGGAAACCACGTAAACCATGACCTCCTCCGGATAATCCCACGACTGAAAGCTCAGTATCTCCATCTGGTTTCATATCAAGGTGCAAACCGTATCCTGCACCGGTTATGCCGACAAAGACCTTCCCGTCATAAATCTGGGGCGCCATGTTTGCACTGTAACCAGTTCCTCCAATGATCTTGGCATTTTCAAAACCGGTTTCTCCCAGAAGAGGGGCCAGGGCTTCACGACGGCCAGTTTGAGGATCTGTTATCGGAACATCCCAGGCAACCTTTCCGGTTTTTTGATCAAGGGCAATCAGACGTGCGTCAATGGTGACGGTGTAAACTTTATCGTTTCCGACCGCCACTCCGCGATTAGCTGGGCCACAGCACGTTTTCTTGGTTGTGAGTTGATGATGGTAACGCCATATCACCTCCCCATTCGCAGCATCGAGAGCCAAAACATCGTTCCATGGCGTTGATAGGTATAACACACCGTCTAGAACAATCGGTGTCGCTTGGAAAGAGCCTATTTTACCAGTATGGAAAGACCAAGCGAGCTTGAGATTGCCGACATTGACATGGTTGACTTGAGACAGTTGACTGAATCGATGATTGGCGTAATTATGACCATAAATGGGCCAATCAACGGCAGGAACAGCCTTCAGCTGCTCCCCGGAGTTGGCAATGGCCCGGGGCAAAAAGACAAAGAAACAAAAACACAGAATGTAACAGACGTCCCTGAGATATTGGTTGTTTAAAAACCCACAAGTTGTCTGCTGAAACATCAGAAATAGTCTCATATTATTTTATAAAACAAGCTGAGACCAACTGTCAATCGCATAGCAGGGATTAAAATCAAAAACCGCTTTTATTTCAAAGTATTGTGAGTTGGCACATTACCAGTTCAGACTTCAATATCATTTCAATATCGAAGTTATAATTTATGTTGATGGGGGACATTTAAACAAAGATATAATTACTAAGCTTGGCAAACCCAAGAACCAGTGACACACACCTGACAACTCGATTAATCTATAAATTTAAATATTAACAGTTAAGTATTTTCTTATTTCTCAGGCTTATTCAGACAAACTGGGAAATGAAAAAAATGAATCATTGTTTAAATGTCATTGTATTCAGCCAACCAGCACAATGTATTCACCAATGCCATCTGCTCCACTGTATAACACTTGATCGCCATCAACCTGGGATTTGCCACCAAAACTGCCAAACAGCGGGCCCTGGAAAGAGCCACATTGATCCGGTTTTTGCTGTACAAAAATTCGATATGCCTTGGCAAATAATCGCCGCTTGAAGTCGCCATCGAGACGATCACCGCCTCGGCCTCTTGCCCCTGGAATTTGTCGACAGTACCCACCCGTGCATCACCCGGCAGGTTGTCTTTCAAGAGATTGACCTGCATGTTGTAGGGGGCAACCACCAGAATGTTGTCTGCATTCATGGGGTGCGGTTGGCCGTTGCGGTCTACGTAGCCTTGCTTCAGCAAACTCGCATAAAGATCTGAGACTAATTTTGCTTCTTCAAGGCTTCGCTGGGAGCAGCCGTCATGATCGACTCCGACAAAGCGAATACCTGTCGGCTTTAGTCCCGGATGCGCATCCGGCGTCAGAACCAGTCTCTGATTTTGATTGCCCGGCTCTGCTTTCAAACGACCGTCGTAAACAGCCTGTGAAATAAATTGACAGACATCATCATGCATGCGCCATGAGGTGTCGAGAAACACGCCTCGATCATCGGCAATGGTGGCCTCTCCCTGGAGCAGGTAATCCAGAGCCGATTCTCCCGAATGGCCCGGATGGACACCCTGAACAGGCTGCTGGAGTTGCATCTGGTCGCCAAGCAGGACAATGTTTTGCGCGCTGGTGCTCATCGCTACCAGGTTGGCCAGAGAGACCTGCCCGGCCTCATCGACAAACAGATAGTCCAAGGCCTGATCAAAAGCAGGATCGGCGAACAGCCAGGCCGTACCGGCAACCAGGTTGGCGTTGGAGACAATCACTGCATTCTTGTCATTCTCATCCTCAATCAGCGAGCCATTGAAGTATGTCTCGAGCCCTGATGATTTCTTGATGCCTCGAAACCTGACCTGTTTCTCATCTGCGACCTGTTCAACCGCGCCAAGGAGGTTGTTGATAGCTTTGTGGCTGTTGGATGAAATGCCGACCCTTGCGCCGTTTTTCAGCAGATCGACGATCACGTGGGATCCCGTGTAGGTTTTTCCGGCGCCGGGTGGACCTTGAATGAACAAGTAGCTTTCCTGAAGCCGGCTGACGACATCGCTGATCTGCTGAATCTGGCTGGTCCGATCCATCAATATTGGTGACCCCGCTGGAAGTCCTTTGATCGATGGATGCTGTCTGGTAAGGATCGCTTTCAAGGCTTCATATTTTGCTGCGCCGGCAATGAGGCAGTCAGCAAACCGGTAAACCGCTTCCCTCAAAATATCGGTACTGATCGGTCCAGTCGTGATCACTGACAACCGTTCTGGAAGCGTACCGCTGCGTTTACCAAGTTTGATCCGAACCAGCCTGTTTCGCTCATCGATCGACTCGATGGTCCCGGCACGGTCCAGTGTGTCGGAACGCAGGCAACTGTCACCGGCCTTGAGCTTGAACTCCTGGTCAGGATAACGGAATGTATAGATCACAGATTGTTTGATCGCATTGGGCGGATGTCCAGGGTCAGACTGCAGGGCACCGATCGCCTCAGGTTCGTCGATCAGCTCTTCTTCTGTCATCTCTTGCCGTGCAAACATCGCCCACCAAGACGGTTTGTCCGCCCGGCGATGAAAGTCCAGCAATTGATGCACTAACTCGCGCAACCGGTCATTCTCGCCCCAATCGCCTCTGTCGGTGGGCAAGTCTGCCGTCAGTTTGTCTGCATACGTGGCAAGGCGGGCTTCTGCTTGCCGTACTTTTTCACTTTTCTGTTCATTAAGCAGTTGATCCGGCAGTGGCGTAAACCAGAGGCATTCAGGCGGACGGATGTCGAGAAGCCATTCGCGCAACAGGTAGGTCGAACGGCAGTCGTCTTCATTGTAGCGGCTGATTTGCTCAAGCAGTTGCGAATCTTGGGTGTCTTTCCAGTACTCGTAGTAAACGATGCTCGCTCCCGCATCGGTCACCTCGCCTTCCCGCTTATCCATGTAAAACGTCTCGAGATTCTTGATCGAATAGCGTGGTGCAGACACCAGCACAGACTCCCGGACAATTTTATACAAATCAACCAGTTTTTCAGTACGCAGCAAATGATCCACTTCCACTTCGCATCTCCCGTGGAGCGACATCAGTTTTTTAAGGGCCGTCTCTTCATACGAAGCGTAATGGTAAATGTGCATTTGCGGATATCGGGCCAAACGCTCCATGACAAACGCCATGAAGGCTTCAAACGCCCGGCGTTCCTCGTCACGGTTGTGAGCCCAGAACGGTTGAAACTTGGCCGCGCCATCTTCGTGGTAATAAACCCCGAAGAGGTACTCCAGCCCCCCTTCTTCGAGAGGGTCCCCTTCCATATCGAAAAACAGATCACCGGGGCTGGGTTTGGGCAGCCTCTGAAACCCCCTGATCTCGTCAGGATTGGTTTCCAAAAGCTCATACCGGTTTTCGCCTGTTTCTCGCAGGGCGAACTGCAATGCCGCCTGGCGTTGCAGGCGGTTTAGAATCGCTGGACGGATTCCCGCAACACCCGCAAAACTGATTTGTGCTCGAGCAAGCTCTGCAAGAGTCGAAATGCCTGCCGCATTCAACTTTTTAATCTGGATTTTGTTGATGTTGGCAACCTGGCACAGGTGATCGTCTTCAGCCCATTTGGCCATGCACAAGTCCCGCCAATGACACAGGTCGCAGTGGGGGCACGGCTCTGGATAAGTCTCTGCCTGACTTCCCTTGACCTTGACCTGTTCGAGAAAACGGGATTTGACTGTGCGGTAATAATGGAGGAAATCGGCGAGTCGGTAGTTCTGTTCTGTCCGGTCGCCCAACACCACGTGGAGCATATTGGGCAAGAGGTGTTGTGCCTCGGCCAGAAGGTCTGAATACAGGCAAAGCTGCATGATAAATTTTGCCTTGGTACTCCTGGCCAGCTTGGTGTCGATCACTTCATAGCTGTGGTCGCCCAGGCCGGATGGCCGATCCACTTTTCGTAGAAAATCGACATGGCCGATAAAGTCTTCTGATTGAAGACACCCCTGGAAGATCACCGGAACCCCATCAGACATGGCCTGATGGGTGGCCTGTACAGATTGCTCAAGACTTGCACCGTCGGTCTCGATGGAAACCACGTTGATCCCTTTGTGCTGGAGATTTGCCAGATACTGGGCTTCGTGCTCAAACCCTTTTTGTTGGATCAGCTTGGTCTGCTCGTCATCTTCTGTTTTGGGTAAAGGCGTTTCAAGGTGGAACAAATCCAGAGTCGTCAAATGCTCGCATTCGAGAAAGTTCACCAGGTCGCTCGCCGAGAAAATGGTTGTCCCATTGCGTTTTTGCATCGTGGCTAAACCCTGTACTTTGTAAAATAAAACACTTTAATATTGACCATATAGGTAGTTGATATATATAGCTTAATCAAATCCTCATAAACGGATTGACCGTTTTGTTCCGGTTCAAGTCTGCAGTGAAATATCAAAGGGAAGGCCATGTCTATGCAAGCAGACGTTTTGCCTGTTCTCTCTTTCTGAAAAACGTATGCCAATCAAACGCTGATAAGGCTGACCTGCCTCTGCACTGGTCGGCTTTGAATGTTCGTGAAGCAAAATAGGTTCTCCATATGCCATTGCCGTTATCGGCAGCGGCTTTTAAGTCTCTGATGAAGATCGTCGATAACCGAGCAAACGGTGCGCGCGGCCCGTGTTGTAATGTTTAAGCTGTTGTTCAATCTTCGGCTTGGCTTCCTTCAAGGTATATAATATCTCTGCGTTTAGCAACTCGTCTCTCAGTTTGTTACTGAACGATTCGATCTAGCTGTTCTCCTTGGAATTGCACGGGTCAATGAGCAGAGTCTGTCAGCCGGTTCTGTCCAAAGATTGTCTGATCCCTAGCGTTCGGGAACATATATGATCAGAGCAAAGCCGCCAATTTTTTCAGTACAACTCTTGATTTTAGCTTTTTCTTAACCCTGCTCGCCAGACATTCCCAGGTGAATTCGTCAATAACCGTCAGCATCTGGAAAACTTGACCATTGATGGTTCAGTTCTGCACGAAGTCATGGGCACAGACATGATTCTTGTATTCAGACTGAACGGAATGTGATGGGATCTTACCCCTTTGGAATGTCAGCTAAACTGTACAAACGACTCGGGATAAATAAACAAGCCAAAGGGTTTTTCTCAAAAAGAATGGTCCCACATTGGGGACAGGTCCAATCAACCCATGAGCTTGTCAAAGGGATGGACAGGTTCTGAGGAGGCAGGTCAACATCTGACCCGGTAGAGATGTTTTCCAAAACTTGCAAAGATAAAATGGCCACCCGCTTCCAGGTAGCCATTATTGATTTAATTCACTGCGTTATTTTTTAAACAGAAGCTGTACACCCACAAAACACTTCACATGACAGGATGTCTTGCCGATTAAGTGCTGGCATTGGAAACAGGGTATGTTGTCTTGACCTCAAAATAGGGCGTTGTTTCTAAATAACCTTTATATCCATTGGGTCGTTTATTGGTGAAACAATATATTTCCGCAAAAATGCCGCCGTAACAATTTGCACAGTAAAACGGTACCGTATGAGTGTTTTGTTCGTGCGGATTGGCAATCTCACCAAAAGATGAGAACGCAACATTTTCACTCTGGCAATGAGGACAATCTCTCGTGATCAGACCCATTTTTGATCCGCAATCAAAACCGTTGGCGCTTCAATAGAATGCTTCTGCCTGCCCATTGTTCGCTTACTGTAGAAGGGAGCGTCGGTTAACCCAGTCCACCTTCAAAAATAAATTCCACGACACCACCCATGTCGTCTCCATTGTAAAAGGGGACGGCAACGATGGTCAGAGTTCCCTCCGGCCCTTCCGAGGTGTAGTAATGCACTTTAATTTTCTTCTCTGCAAATGCTTTGTATATCCCCTTTAGTTTCTCGACAGTTTCAGGCTTGTGGCACTCAGTCATGTTTCGACCGACCTCCAGGCCCTTAATCTCCAGCATGTCAAAAACTTCATAAGCCCTTTGGTTGACATGGGTAATGTTGAAATCACAATCAGATATAACGATGGCCGTGTTGAGATTTTGACAAGCATTAGTGAAGTCATTCATTCGTCTTTCCTCCTGACATTAAAAATAGGCAACGTGTTGTGCACTCCAATTCACCAATACACAACCTTGCAATTTCAGTACCGTTTCAAAACATCGTTTTATCGACTTTAGGTATCGAATTATTCAGAGAAAGTAACAGGTTGACATTTGGCCATGCTGACAATTCATTGTCAAAATGTGGAGATATTCCCACAATTGATAAATCATCAGAACCAAGTTGTAGGGAATTTCTACAATCAGCTAAAGGCTTTCAAAGATTGTGATTGAGTTATACAGCTTTGCAGGGATCCACCATTTCAATACCATTGGGTAAAAATGATGATTGAAAAAGACAGGCACAATATCTGATTGGCTTTTGATAAAAAACCTACCGCTAAGGAGGTCTTGAACCGTGGGACAAAAGTTTTCTACAGCAGAGGTTGTGAAGAAGGCGTCGATCAACTTGCCACAGCAGATCGTTTTGGTGTTGCCGGATCATCTGCCACAATAATCCTGTTATGATGCCCAGGATATCCGACTTCACCACATAATCATACGTGGCAACCTGTAAAAAATGGATCGGTTCATCACTAAATGAAACGGAGCATGTGTACACCTAATTCCCAAATACATATCGTATCAACACAAAACGGTACCTCGGCGGATGGTTTGTGTCACCGTGATGAGCTGGTTCAATATTGAACAAAGAACTGGCCAGTCACTTGACGATATTATGATTAACGTTTACGATAATCGTTATGGATTTAAAAAATCATGAACTCATAGCAGTTAACAAAGAAATTCTGCTTGGGTTCTGGAAAATTCATATCCTGCGCCATGCAGCCGAAGGGCCTTTGGTGGGACAATGGATGCTCAAGGAGTTACAGCGTCATGGCTACCA
>JAFDBS010000109.1 GCA_019313185.1 Deltaproteobacteria bacterium
AAGATGACCCACAATAAATTCTTTAAAAGGGGCTTTACATGGCATTAAGCCCAGGATATTTCACTCGACGAGCCCTCAGAAATATACGGCACAGCCCTGTACTTAGCCTGGCTGCAGTCTGAACGGTTGCTTTATCATTAGCCCTGCTTGCATTCTTTGCGATTGCAGTGTTAAACGTTCAAGCACTGACTGCGAACTGGAATGAAAACCTTTCTATCGTCGCCTATCTGGACAAGGTTCCCGATGAAAAAGTCCTTAGACAATTGGAAAAAAGGATTGAAGCTTTTCCAGAAGTTGGTGAAGTGACATTCGTTGATCAAAAAGTTGCCCTTGAGAGGTTTCGGCAGCGGTTGGGTGAAAATGCAGAGTTACTAGATGGATTGGGCACTGAGGTTCTGCCAGCATCGTTCGAGATACAGCTGCACCCTGAATCAAGAACGAGTCAGTCAATTTTAAAGGTTGTTTCACGATTACAGAATGACAGCCATTTCAATGACCTCCATTACGGGCAGGAATGGCTGGAGAAGTTTGAGGCATTTCTCTTTCTCCTTCGTGCTTCTGGGGCAGTCCTTGGTGGATTTCTAGTCTTTGCTGCACTGGTGATTGTCGCCAATACCATTAAGTTGACCCTCTACGCTCGGCAGGATGAACTCGAAGCCATGGCGATGGTCGGTGGTACGTCTCTGTTTATTAAACTTCCTTATCTTATCGAGGGGGTCGTCCAGGGTCTTCTTGGTGGCACATTTGCACTGTTGTTGAGTTATTTAACTTTTCGATTTCTTCTATATGAGAGTTTGCTGAATCTTCTGCTTGTCACAGGAGTGGATCAGATTCACTTCCTGCCCCTATCTGGGCAAATCTTCCTCGTGTTGTCCGGGGGGGGGATCGGTCTTCTCGGGAGCTTATTTGCATTACGCAAATTCGTCAGGATAGGACCTCAATGAAGTTATTGAATAACAAGAATAGTCGATCAACGATGTTGGTCTTGACTGTGATTCTGATATGTTGTCCACCACTTCTATATGCAGACGAGCTGACAGACAGTAAAAACCGTTTAGAAGAGCTAGAAAAAAAAATCACAATAACTTTGGAGAACCTGCGTGATAAGCAGGGTCAAGCTGGTACTTTGAATAAGGACCTTGACGAGCTTAAAAATGAGATTAACCGAATCGACAAAAAGGTAAAACTCAGCAGCAAGGAGCTGGAACAATTAAACGCTCGGCTCAGTCGGCAGCAACAGCAATTGGAGACGACTCAGCAACAGCTTGACACAACTCATCAGCAACTTAAAAAAAGACTGATCGCACTTTATAAGGTCGGTGATACGGGATTTTTTAGAGCTTTATTGAGCACGAGTGTCACGCCGCAAGCTCTGGCAGAGAAGTATTTGTTTCTTTCTCGAATTGCACGTCACGATCGTCAGCTGATGGATGCGTACAGACAGCAAGCACAAAGCTATCAGAAGCGAATCGAAGAACTTGAAGCACTTCGAGAACAGCAAACATCTCTGGCAAAACGATTTCGCCGCGAGCAGCAAGCATTGAATTCAGCTCGAAAGATGAAGGCGCAATTGCTCGCCAAGGTAAAGCAGGATGAGGAACTTTTGGCAACAATTCTGGACGAATTGAGAGCTAAGGCTAATCGACTTAATGATCTGGTCAAAAAGCTTGAAAGTGATCAAACGCAATCTTATACTGGAGCATTGTCAGGGTTGTTTCTTGAAAAAGGAAGATTGCCTTGGCCACTCACTGGACCGGTCAAAGTTGGCTTTGGAACCAGCAGGCATAATGATTATGGCGCTATTATTGAAAGCCACGGCCTTGAAATTAGTGCTCCGGCGGGTTCAGAAATATCTGCTGTGGCTTCCGGAAAAGTTATTTATGCCAGTCCTCTGCGGGGTTATGGCAAATTGATGATTATTGACCATGGCGGGAAAGATTATTCTGTCTATGCTCAAATCGCTAAATTTCTTAAACGGGTTGGCGACATCGTTGAAGGCGGAGAAAATATAGCCATTTCTGGGTTTGAAGGTCGCACATCCTTGTACTTTGAAATTCGTCATCGTGGCAAGCCCGAAGATCCAAAGGACTGGTTAAAGCCACTTTGAAAATTGGAAGGTGAATATGTCAAGAATTAAACTCTCCATAGCACTGGTATTACTAATAATATCAGTTACATTGGGGATAAGAGTCGAAATTTCCGAGGTGTCTGCGTCTTCCGGCTACCAAGAAATGCAACTGTTTACAGACGTTTTGACAATTGTCAGGCGCAGCTATGTTGAGGAAGTCTCCATCAAAGACTTGGTTTATGGTGCCATTGACGGAATGTTGGCCTCTCTGGATCCTCATTCAGGCTTTATGTCACCTGAAATCTATAAGGAAATGAAAGTTGACACGCGTGGAGAGTTCGGTGGTTTAGGTATCGAGATTACCATGCGCAACGGAGTTTTAACTGTCGTAGCGCCCATTGAGGATACCCCAGCTCAGCGGGCTGGGCTTCAGGCGGGCGACCAAATTCTAAAGATAGAAGACGAATATACCAAGGACATTGAGTTGATGGAAGCCGTCAGATTAATGCGTGGGGTTGCAGGCACTGAAATAAAAATTACAATCATGCGTGAAAGTTTTGATAAGCCGCAAGAGTTTAATTTAACGCGTGAAGTGATTAAAATCCAAAGCGTTAAAGCAAAAACGATTGAGAGCGGCTATGGGTATGTGCGGTTAACCCAATTTCAAGAAAAAACCGCCGATGATCTCGATCAAGCCCTTTCAGATCTTGGTGAAGAGAATCAAGGTGCATTAAAAGGCTTGGTCCTCGACCTGCGCAACAACCCAGGTGGCTTGCTTGATCAAGCAGTGGAGGTCGCAGACAAATTTCTTGACAGCGGCCTAATCGTTTACACTGAAGGGCGCCAAGAAGACTCACAAATGGAATTTGCCGCTAAGAGCAGTGGGACCGAACCAGATTACCCAATGGTCGTTCTCATTAATGGCGGCAGCGCAAGTGCTTCTGAAATCGTTGCCGGCGCATTGCAAGATCATGGTCGTGCGGTTGTAATGGGAACACAAAGTTTTGGCAAAGGTTCCGTGCAAACAATTATCCCGTTGAGTGATGACTCAGGTTTGCGCCTTACCACGGCTAAATACTACACACCAAACGGCACATCGATTCAAGCTACTGGGATTATCCCCGACATTGAAGTCCTCCCCGGAGAGATCAAGGAACTGGCAGAACGAGAGCATTTCCGTGAGAAAGATTTGCGAAACCACTTTGATCAAGACACATCGCAAAAGGATTCCTCTCCGCTAAAAACCGAACCGAGCGCTCTTGATCGTGAAGATTACCAGTTAATGCGTGCTTTAGACCTCCTGAAGGGGTGGCAAATCCTGAGTGGCAAGCAAGCGGCGTAATCTGGGCAAGTATGATGTTCTGGCAACCCTTATTTAAGCTGATTAGAATTCATGCCACCCAAAAAAACAAGACGTCGAGCTTCTAAACAACGACCTGTTACCTCTCCATCATTATGGAAGTGGTTGTTCTTGTCGGTTATGACAGGTTTCGCTTTGGCGGCCCTTGTTTTAACTGCCAAATGGGAAGAGCAGGAAATAGAGAAAACTCCTGAATTGCCTGTCAAAATCGAAGATCGTTTTGATAGCCGAGCAGAACACCTTCGCTCAGAAGTCGAAGACTTTCTTGCCCAAAACGATTTTGTCCCTCTCAAGATTGATAGCCGGCGTTCATCAGCAGGCCCAGATACTTACCAGGTTAAAGGTCAAATGCCAAGCAGCCCTTTTGCCTCTCGATTGCAGCGGCGTCTGCAAAAGATTGATCCCAAGATTACCGTCTTGGCGGCGGTTGACCAGAATAAAATGGTGATTGAAGAAGATGGTCTAATTAGGCTGGTTTTACTCTTCATCGCTCCATTGAAAGCTCATATTGGCCCCAAAGCCGTCATTATCATGGATGATCTTGGCCGAGGTACAAATTCGGCAGACGCCCTTCTATCACTGTCCGAACCGGTAACATTTGCAATTCTTCCTGGGGAAACCCACTCGAAAGATGTTGCTAATTTGGCCAATGCAGCAGGTCGCGAAGTTATTCTGCACATACCAATGGAGCCTCAGGGTTATCCGGCCATCAATCCCGGAGAAATGGCTCTTTTAGTAGGCCAAACCGACGGGGAAATACGGAATCGATTGGAATGGTTTGCCAGTCAAGTTCCTCATGCGATTGGCGCAAACAATCATATGGGATCGAGGTTTACTGAGGATCACCCTGGAATGAGTACAGTCATGGACGTGATGCGGACGAGAGGCTGGTTTTTTGTCGACAGTGTCACTACAGGCCAGTCTCGCGTAAAAGAAATTGCTCGAACTCACGGTGTGACGTCTTTGAAGAGAGATCTCTTTTTGGACAATGTTGCCGATGTTAGCAAAATTCGGCACGAACTTCAAAATTTGGCCTTATTGGCAAAAAAGAATGGCCATGCGGTAGGAATTTGTCACCCTTACCCAGAAACTTTTGAGGCTCTCCGCCTTGAGTTACCTATATTTTCGGAGCTTGGAGTAAGGCTGGTGAGCATTCGTAACATACTTGAAGACAGAGCAGACTAATCATTAGTGTTTTTATTGTGTTTTTAAAAAGAATATCCCCAGACATGGTTTTCACTTTTTAATCTCAAACTGCCGTCAAGACGCTTATAAAAAGCAGGATATCATTTGGCAAATCGATGATGTTTGGAAAAGCTTGTTTTCCGTTGCGTCGAAACCGGAGAGAGCAATAGCTTTGACGAGCAAATGGTGACTTTTGGATGTTCGAGTGAGTGAAAAATAGGCGAGTCAGGCAAGGACCAGCAAAATTCATTATTTGATCGGTGAATGTATCGAAAAGCGGTTATCGAGGTTCACTTCTCATTCATGAAGTCCAATTGAGCTTCACGCGAAAGCTGTATGCATAACCTTAAGATCAATGCCAAGTATGGAGACTATTTCTGCAACAAACCAAAGCTAACCCGTTCTGAGGTTACTCGGAAAATTGCTTCCTCAGGCTGCTTCTGGGTCTGGCTTTTTGACTGAGAGCTGCGTACTTCATCAAGACGCCGAGACTGTTCCTCAACTGCGTCATGATAAACTTGTTTGGCGATGTGGGCAAGCTGTGCATGGACTTCTGTATTTTTACCGTGAGTGAGAACGGGGTAGATTTTGCCATCAGGGTTGGTGTTGAGTGATTCCACTTTCGGGCTTTTGGATATATACCCATCAAGACAACGGTAACCACGGTTGATGGCGTAAGCTTTGAGGAGCTGATATGGGTCCCGAAATGGCCCTTCAAAGCGAATGCGCGCATCAACTAAGCATGGCAAAAGCCGCAATGACTTACGAGATAGCTTGTGTCTATCGAAAAAAGCGTAAATGTTGCGGCAATTCTCCAGTGACGGAGCATCCTTGACGGGAACGATTACCCGATCCGCGCAGAAGAGCGCATTTTCGGTAAAGATGTCGAGGTCAGGCCGTGTGTCAATAATTAGTATGCCGTTGAAATGCGAGTGTGCCAAATTTTCAGCAAGAACAGTACAGTCGTCAAGGTTGCGCCTTAATTGGTTGAGTTTGGCTGAAGATGGAATGAATTGCACGCCATACTCACCCGTTTCAGTCAGCAAATCGATAAGGGTCCCATGAAATAGATTGGAAACATCTGGAAAATTTGAGTATTCCCGGGGGGGCTGCTTCGCCCCGATACGGAACATGCGATCAACAGAAAAGTGATTGTCGAAGCTGAGCAGGATAACTGGTAGATCTTCGAATAGGGCTTTGAGATATATCGCCAGATTGGTAGCCAGCGTCGTCTTGCCAACGCCTCCCTTTTCACTTGATATGGTGACAACATAATTTCGTATCATGATCTTGTCTCAAACAATGAATGCTGTCAATATATAGTGCGTCGCATTTGAAAAGTCAAATAAAAACAACGAGATATTGTGGGTCATTGCCGTGAACAAAACAGAATGCTTAAGTGTCAACCAATTGGTCAACCTGATCCAAGAGATTGTTGAAACCAATTTTGTTGCGGTTACGGTTGAAGGCGAAGTGTCAAACTTCGCCAAGCCTGCATCCGGCCACTGGTATTTTACCTTGAAAGATTCTAAAGCACAGATACGTGCAGTTATGTTTCGTAGCCACAATCGGATGATAGGGCCTGTTCTTGAGAATGGCATGCGGGTAATTTGTTCAGGCTCCGTTTCAGTTTATTCTGCGCGCGGTGAAATGCAATTGGTCATTGATAATTTGGTTCCTGCTGGACGTGGTGATCTGCAGCTCGCTTTTGAGAGACTTAAAGAAAAACTGGCTTTGGAGGGTCTTTTTGATGAATCTCGAAAAAAGCTGATTCCTGATTTTCCGTTGTGCGTAGGAGTCGTCACTTCACCAACCGGGGCGGCCTTTCAAGACATTCTAAACGTCCTTAAACGTCGTGTACCAGGGATAAAAGTTCTCCTGAGGCCTGTTAAGGTCCAAGGCTCTGGATCGAAGGAAGATATTGCTCAAGCCATCCTTGATCTGAACTCTCATGGGTGCGCTGACGTGATCATTATTGGCCGAGGGGGAGGGTCGTTGGAAGATTTATGGGCTTTTAACGAAGAAATTGTGGCCCGGGCAATTTCAGGGTCTTTAGTGCCAGTGGTGTCGGGGGTAGGTCACGAAGTCGACTATACCATCGCCGATTTTGTGTCAGACTTGCGCGCACCAACACCCAGCGCAGCTGCAGAGTTAGTTGCTAAAAGTCGCGTAGAGACTGAAACCCATTTAGACCATCTGATCATTCGTCTGCAAGCGCAAGTGAAACAGTCGCTACAATTTTTAAGGCAAGGTTTGGAACAACTTGAACGGCGTTTGGGTTTAGCGACCCGCAATCTGACTGATCGTGATCGAAATGTTGATGAGAAGGTATTGCAACTCAAATTATCCATGCAGATGCATTTGCACAATGCTGACGAACGACTTGCACAGTTTGCGGCAAGAATGGATGTGTTGTCCCCTTTGAAGCAAATGGCTCGCGGTTATGTTATTGCAAGCCGAGAAAAATGCGGACAGAGCTTGGGTTCCATCATCGGCCTGGTGCCACGAGAGAAACTTTGGATTAGATTCTATGATGGACAAGCAAGAACGACCATAGAAGAGATTGAAGACGCATGAGACACTTCAACATTTGTCTGTGTACCCTGATGATTGCAGCCAGCTGTTTTGCCGGCGAATTGATTCTCGAGCCGCTTCAAGTACATAATGGAGAGGTGGCTATATTGCGCTGGGTTGGACAGACACCATCATTTGCGGTTGTGAGATTCCATAACAAAGCCACATTTCTGTATCCGGACGAAGATGGAGCCCTAGCTTTGTTGCCTGTAGGACTCGATGTTAAGGATGGTTCCTATCCTTTAATGTGCGCCGTTGTTGATGACAGAGGTAAAACAGTTTTTTATGATTTGTCTTTACAGGTTGTTCACAAAGAACGTCCTATAGAACATCTAAAACTACCTGAGAATATGGTCTCTCCAAAGGACCCAGAAGTGATCGAACGCATTAATAATGAACGAAAAAAACTAAGCCAGCTCTTTTCAGTGCGCAGTCAGAGAAGATGGGACTCTTTCGGAGTCCCAGTTGATGACCCTGTCAACAGTGTTTTCGGAAAACAACGGGTAATGAATGGAACGACGCATTCTTTGCATAGCGGCACCGATTTTCGTAGTCCGATGGGTCGCCCGATACGCTCTGTTGCAAATGGCAAAGTCGTAATGGTTGACGAGCTTTTTTATACTGGCAATACTGTAATCCTAGATCATGGCGAAGGCTTGTATTCCCTCTATGGACACATGTCCAAAACATCTGTAATCGAGGGTGAAGAGGTTCAAGTCGGTGATTCAATAGGAAATGTAGGTCGAACAGGCCGCGTTACTGGACCGCATTTGCATCTATCCATGCGGCTCCTCGGAGAACGGATCGATCCAATGTCATTAATCTCACTGCTTGCAGAGTAAGGTTCTTGACAGCATATTCTGTGCATGATGTTATGCAACATTTAGAGAGGAGTTTC
>JAFDBS010000110.1 GCA_019313185.1 Deltaproteobacteria bacterium
GATCTATAGTATGCCCTTCTCGAGTAAAATTCATCTCTCTCAGAATGGTTCTGCGAAATTCTTTGACCAAAGCAATTGGGTCGTAAAGAGCTACGGTCGGGGCGTGTTGCTCGATCAGGTAGGCGAGTCCCATCAGAATGTCAATGTCAGTCTCAACAACTTTTTGGATTCCAGGACGAAGAACTTTGAAAACGACTGTTTCACCGGTTTTGAGCCGACCTTGATGAACTTGTGCAATGGATGCGGCCGCAATAGGGACAGGATCGAACGCAGCAAAAATTTCGTCGGCTGGATAGCCAAACTCCTTTTGCATTTGGTTCTTAATATCTGAAACAGGAACAGCGGGAACCTTGTCTTGCAGTTTGCTGAATTCAACAATGTAATCTTTGGGCAAAACATCCGGACGTGTTGAGAGAAGTTGCCCAAGTTTGATAAATGTCGGGCCCAGTTCCTCCATGGCCATGCGAAGACGTTGGGGCTGTGTCAAGCGCTCGATGTCCCGAGGTGTCTTACCAAACGAAACAATCCGTTTTCCCAACTCCAGGTAGTAGTCGATGTTGAGTTGCTCAACAAAATGACCAAACCCATATTTAATTAATACTGCAAGGATAGCTCTGTAACGTCGAATGGTTCTGATGTTACGGTGGACACGTAAAAAAGGTAGCATAACGGTGCTCTGCCGGAAATCAAGCAGACAAATCCTTAATTTGCTTTTCGAGATGACTGATTTTTCGTTTTAATTTGTTGAATTCCTCTTGTGATACCAAGCCCATCCGGTCACAGGCTTTTTTAACCTCCTCCTGTGCTGCACTTTCGAGTTTTGCTTGCTGTTCAAGTGCGGCGTCCTGAATTTTCTTTAAAAACGCTTTGCCTTCCTCCTCTGAGAGGTTTAATTTCTCGCGGAATTCATTGGACAATTCCTCGGCCTTTTTTTGGCTCAAGGTCATTGCACCAAGAGCAGTCAATAATGATTTTTCGATTAATTCGATCATTGGAACCTCCTGAAATTTCTAAGCGCTTAAAATAAAAAGTCTTTACAGACATTCTAGCAGAGTAGAAACACCTTTCAATCCTTCTCCGCAAGCGAACGCAACTCGGGCAATTTTTCGCGAGCAGCGGCTTCGCCTGCAGTCATGATTTCATCGGCACGATGAAACTCAAGCAAAGTAATGTCATCCAATGCTGGTCGCAACAAGAGATCGTGCTCGTTTAGGCGAAGCCGAAGATCATTAATCTCATTTTCCATAATGGCCACACTTTGGGCACAGATTTTAAAAATGTTTGGCATCTTCTCTTCAAGCTCATCCTCCGCAGAGGTAATTGGGCGGTCTGTTAGGAACTGCCGTATCGCCCTTTCGATCGTGTGCGCAGAAAAAAGGTCGCGCCAACTTTTGTCTGGTAGTGTGACGGTCGATTTCATTGGGAGGAAAGTTTCCGGAGCGTCTTTGGTGACCTTCGGTATGGTACAGACTCCAACAATGTGCTTGGCGCCAAGTGCTCTGGCAATATCCACCGGGACAGGGTTGCAAAGGCCGCCGTCAACAAGATGTCGTTTGCCAAACCGAACTGGGGAAAAGATTCCTGGAAACGCCAAGCTTGCTCTCAGCGCTTCAAGAAGATTACCTTGTTTTATAATGATGGCTTCGCCGGATTGAATATCTGTAGCGGTGATGGCCAAGGGCAAATTAAGTTGTTCGAAAGTTCTGACTGGCAAAAGGTCGCTCATAAATTCGACCAGTTTCTTGCCATCGATCAAGCCTGATGTCGGCAAAACAGGATCAATCAACCGGGCCATGTGTCGCCAATCGATCTCACGGGCAGCGGCTTCCATTTGGGCAACCGGGACTCCAGCAGCATAGAGTGCCCCAATAAAGGCTCCAATTGATGTGCCCGTGACCAAATGAACAGGGATTTTTGCTTCTTCTAAAACTTTGAGCACGCCGATGTGGGCCAGGCCGCGAGCTGCACCACTGCCCAGTGCAAGACCAAGAGGGAAACGACAATCATTGGCAGAAGGCTGAACCATGGTTTCAATGATATCAAGGCAAAGTTTACTTGCGGAAAAGCCAGATTAAAAGTGAAACGAGAATGGAAATCAGTATACAGGAACCGAGCGGAACAAACATTGTAAAGTTGTCTCGCTCGATATGAATGTCACCGGGTAATTTGCCCAGTGGCAGGTATTTACTGCCAAAAGTCAGAAAAAGGCCAACGATAATCAAGAACAGCCCGGTCAACATAAGTGTCTTGCCAAAATCAGGTGCCATTTGCTACTCGTCCCTTGTCATAGCGGTCCTTTTCTGAGTAAATGCAACCGCAATATTGCTGACGGTACAAGCCCATAGATTTCGAACTCTGAATGCCTTCTTGCCATCCGACACGAAAGTCGTGATAAACAAACTTCAGTCCGTAATGGTCGGCAAGTTCTTGGGCCAACTCTTTGATCAGTTGGTGGTTTTGGTAGCGGGAGTAAAGCAGACTGCTTGAGAAGGCTTCATATCCAGCCTTTGCGGCAAACGCGGCGGTTTCTTTAAGTCTCGACTGGTAACAGTAGATGCATCGCGAGTCTGGACTTTCTGCGACTGCGGCAAGAAATTCCTCGAGGGAGTAAGTGTCATTGTAGGTGACCTTAAGTTCGGACACGTTTGCAAAGTGCCTGACCGCATTTAATCGTTTTTGATATTCCTGGTATGGGTGGATATTGTGATTGAAAAAGAAACCAGTGATATGGTGCCCTGCGGCTCTTAATGTCTTAACTGGAAAAATTGCACAATTGGCACAACATATGTGTAACAAAACATTCATAGAGATTCTCCATTACAAACAATTTATCAGTATTACATATTACAGAGAAATTGATCAAATTGCCAAAATTGATATGCTGCAATTCATTATTTTTTCTGAAAAACCTCTGGGGGGGGGAGGTTCGTTTGCTTCCAGACCCGATGTGCCAATTTCAGAGCTGCTCGTCGACGGAACAGTTGTTGGCGGCATTGTTTCAGCAAAGTTTCCCAAAGCTGTTGCAGGTCATCCCTATAGGCTGACACGATCTCTTCAAGGATGCCGGAATCCTTTGGGAGGGAAAAAACGTACTTTCCCGAATGGGATGCCAAAATGAGCGCGTCGGCCCTCGCAACCCCGGAGACTTCAATTCGGAACTGGTCTTCGTCTGCCAAAAGGAGTCTGTCAAAAAAGCTTTCGAGAATATGGAGCGGCCCCGGCAAGTCATAATCTTCCAGTTCAGGACGAAAATAGCGAATCAAGTACTGTTCCGGAAACTGAGGTTTGCCTTCAACAAACACAGTGTCGATAATGTTTTTGACCAAATCTTTGGCAAAGGTTGTTCTCTCTCGGCTTTGTGGGGGTGAATTGGCTCTTGAAACATTTAATTCAGGCAGAGACCCAATCAGTTTGGCAAGCTCTTGGTCAAGCTTGTCGAAGCTGTGGGCGTCGTCCTCGTACTGCTGTGCAGTGTGGCATAAAGCATTAAGGATCGTTTTATTGGGGACCACCATGCCTGCGCTGCGAAATGTCATGATAATATTTTTGTTTGGCAACGGTCTTCCTGGTTGGCAGGTCGCCCAAAGGTGCTGGCCAAGTTTGGTCAAACCGAATAAATGACAGCCGTTTTCAGGGTATCCTGAATTTTCAGGTTGGTTACCTACAGAAATTACATCCAAGCTTTTTTGAGCAAGCAGCTTCAGAACCGCGGGATCGGCATATAAACAAATAGCAATTAAACCAGGAGTAAGGCCGCTGATGATGTCAACCGGGACCTGTACAACATCTTGAGCACGATAAACCTTAATCTTTTGCAATTCTTTTTCTGTTGGACATGAAAACCAGAAAAAATTGTATTCACCAACTTCTGCCAAAGCTTTTAGGCTGTATCTCTCTACAATAACACTCAAGACAAGCTCTGCCCCGGGCATTTGATACCAAGTTTTCGGCAACTGCAACTGTAAGTCGCCAGGATACTTTTGCAGGCCAATCAGATGCAAGCAGTCCCAAAGAAAAGCTGGGGCATTTGAAGGCAGCTCAAAACGCCTGGTCGGCCAGACTCGGCGAAGTCTTAACCTCCGGGCAGCTCTCTCCTGACCGTTCAGTGTCTGATCGTTGTCCAAAAAAGCAAGGATGCTCGAAACTTGAGGTGTGCGGCCGAGTTCAGAAATTTCATTGACCAGACTAGGCTGTGTTAAGCAACTGTCAGCAACAGTATGCAGAGCAATGCCATCAAGGTATGGCTCAGGCGCAACCACGATTGTTCGGGACGGTTGGGTTACATGACAATTCACAAGCATGGCCGTCTCGGTCAGAGGCCAAGGAGGTAAAGTGTTCGACATGCCCGTTTGGCTAGCCACTTGGCTGAGCAGCAGGTCACACAGTTCAGTCAGCTGTAAATCGTTTTGGGGCCATCTCAGTTGCCTCAACCTTACCGCTGTATGATGCAATCTGATAGAAGCTTTAGGCCCAAGTTCAGGATTTACAGTCCGGCATTTCAAGTTTTTGAGGCCGGAGTCTGAGAAATCGGCCAAAGCGTAATACATCGCTTGTTCGAGCCGCTCGGGTTGCAACCCCGATGGAATGCGGTCCTGCCAAACCAAAAGCAACAGGCGCCAAATGCTTTTCCAAGCGACCTCCCTCGGCGTTTTCTCAATCCAAGTGTCCGGCCGGTCACCACCGGCGGCCCTCTTGGTTCGTTCTGCAAGCAATGGCAACATGTCGTTGATTGTTAATAGACAAAGGTTAGCAAAATAATGAGGGGGTAAGGCTGTACTTGAGATGGCAGTGGTTACCGTGACTATTTTGAGGTCTTCCAATAATCGTTTGAGGAGCCTGCGGAAATCTTCAGGAACAACCTTCTGAGCATTTGGCAAGGGGTAGCTTTTGTAGCGTTCAGGGTTTGGCCCTGTTGATTTCCAAATCGTAATGTCTCGGGCGCCCCAAATTACAAAATGGCCGAGACCCAACGCTTTAGCAACAGCTAAACCACGTATTTCAGGGATTTTGTCAGTGTGGACCGGACACAGAATGACCGAGCCAGTGATTAAGCTTTGCCGATTGATCCAAAGAACAATCTCCGCAATGGCCTCGCCATTATCTGTGATAACCTGAAAATCGTTCTCCAGACGTTGGAAAGGCAGTTGGGAACGCTCCAACTCATCTGTAACCCAGTTGGCTAGCTGTTGTTGAAATTTTTTGAGATCGGATTGAAGCATTAAATCATAACTGGAGACATCCACAGAGAGAAAATGATCGTCAAACGGGATGGGTCGGCTTTACTATGTGTACGCAGGGGTTAAGGCCGACGGTTTTACGCTCCGAAAAGTGGACCGCTGTTTTCCGGCCTCGAAGCAGTCCGGTTCAAATGACGGTATGCATGCTGAGTTGCAATCCGCCCGCGTGGCGTACGATGTAAAAAACCCTGCTGCAACAAGAAAGGTTCAATCACATCTTCGATGGTATCTTTCTCCTCGCCAATAGCTGCCGCAAGAGTATCCAATCCGACGGGGCCTCCACTGAATTTGTCAATGATCGTCAGGAGCAATAATCGGTCCATATAATCGAAACCTTGCTCATCAACCTCGAGCCGTTCTAAAGCCCGATCTGCTAGAGTTTGTCCGATCGTCCCATCACCTTCGATTTGAGCAAAATCCCGAACACGTCGCAGTAAACGATTCGCAATCCTTGGTGTGCCGCGGCTTCGGCAGGCAATTTCTTTGGCACCATCAGGGTCAATTTGCACGCTGAGAATTCGAGCACTACGGCCGACAATGGTCGAAAGCTCGGCAACATTGTAAAACTCAAGCCGGTTGATCACTCCGAAACGGTCTCGCAAGGGCGACGACAGTAGGCCAGCACGGGTGGTGGCGCCAACCAAAGTAAAGTGAGGTATATCCAGTTTTATGGTCCGCGCCGACGGACCTTGTCCAATCATGATGTCCAGTTGAAAGTCTTCCATGGCTGGATAGAGAATTTCCTCGACTACTGGTGAAAGACGATGAATTTCATCAATGAACAGGACATCACCGGCTTCAAGGTTGGTCAACACGGCAGCTAGGTCCCCTGGTTTTTCTATTACCGGCCCAGAGGTGCTTTTGATATTAACGGACATTTCAGCAGCAATAATATGTGCAAGGGTTGTTTTGCCGAGGCCAGGTGGTCCATAAAAGAGTACATGGTCGAGAGATTCACCGCGGCCTTTTGCCGCCTCAATAAAAACCTTCAAGTTTTCCTTGACTTTGTTTTGGCCGATATATTCACCCAGGCATTGTGGCCGCAATGAGGCCTCAAAGTTGACATCGTCATCCTTTATTTGTGCGGAGATTAAACGATCTTCCATGATTATTAACTCCCGCTTTTAGCGGACAAGTATTTTGAGTGCACCCTTAAGGATCTGCTCGGTTGACGCCTCTTCTGAGAGTTCCATGCTGCCAAGAATCTTTCGAGCCAGATGTTCTTTATAACCCAAGTTGACAAGTGCTGAAACAACATCATCCAATTGGTGACTTTGCTGAGACGAGGAGATGTGTTTGCCGGTCGGCAATGAATCCGTTTGTTGACCAACACGGTCCTTTAATTCCAGTACCAAGCGCTCAGCTGTTTTTTTGCCAATGCCTGGCAAACTGGAAAGCCGCTTGATGTCTTCCCTGCTGATGGCCAATTTCAGTTCGTCAGCAGGAATATGCGAGAGGATATTGACTGCGAGTTTTGGACCTACGCCAGTAATGGAGATTAATGTCGAGAAAAGCTCTTTCTCTTCCATGGTCAAAAAGCCGTAGAGAAGAAAGGCGTCCTCACGCACATGCGTGTGGGTATGCAGGTTGACTTGACCATCATCAGGAAGAGCGTAAAACGTTGATAAAGGGACAAAGAGACGATAACCGATTCCACCAACGTCGACGATAATGTGGTCGATGGATTTATACACCAGTTTACCGCGAACCATGGCAATCATTAATCCATCCCCATTGGATTTGAGTATGATGAATAGAATGAGATGTGGGTACTCATCTGCGTCCCTTGCTGCGAGCAATTGCATTGCTCAATTTATTGCTGTGCGCATGGCAGATTGCTACGGCCAGTGCGTCTGCCGCATCTTCCTGAGGAATTTCCGGTAAATTTAGAAGCGCTTTGACCATTTGCTGGACCTGTTTTTTGGACGCATGACCGTAACCGACGACAGCACTTTTTACTTGAAGGGCTGAGTACTCATGGACAGCTAAGTGGCAGTGAACACCAACGAGCAGTGCTGCGCCACGTGCGTGACCAAGAGTCAATGCAGCACGAGGGTTTTTAGCCAAGAAAACCTGCTCGACGCCCATGCATCCCGGGCGATGTTTCTCGATGGCATCTTTCAGTTCATCATAAATGATTTGCAAGCGGTCGGCCAATGGCAAGTTGCTCCGGGTTGAAATGATCCCATTGTCAACGTGGTGGAGCCGGTTGCCCAAAATATCGACGATGCCATACCCCGTAATGCGTGAACCTGGATCAACTCCGAGAATTCTCATAAAAGATTTGGACGCTTTTCCGGGGTCCATCGGATTGCACCGCACTGGGTCCAGTGCTTGTTTCAAAGGATTTTTGCAAGTTCCTCTTCACTGATATCGAAATTGGCATAGACGTTTTGCACATCATCATTGTCTTCGAGGACATCCATCATTTTTAGCATCGTTTCGGCCTGTTTCCCTTCCAAGACCGTCTGAGTCGATGGGATCATCGTCACTTCCGCAGTTTCGTACTTCAGGCCCGCCTCGGTCATTGCATCACGCACATCTAAGAAATTGCTGGAATCCGTGACAACTTCATAAATGTCACCCTCGTCTTTCACATCCTCGGCCCCTGCTTCAAGAGCAACCTCGAAAATTTCTTCAAAATCGTGATCAGTATTGAAAGAAATGAGTCCCTTGCGTTCAAAGAGAAAGCTAACGGAACCGCTCACACCGAGGTTCCCACCGTATTTAGAGAAAATGTGACGCACATCAGCAACTGTACGTGTTCGATTGTCGGTCAGAAATTCCACAATCAAAGCCACACCGCCAGGGCCATACCCTTCGAAAATTCCCTCTTCATAATTAACGCCATCCAGGTCGCCTGTTCCTTTTTTGATAGCCCGATCGATATTGTCTTTCGGCATGTTGGCCTGTTTGGCTTTGTCGACAGCTGTTCGCAGACGAGAGTTACTCTCTGGGTCGCCCCCTCCAATTCGTGCTGCAACGGTTAGTTCCTTGATGATTTTTGTAAAAATTTTGCCGCGTTTGGCATCTTGTGCCCCTTTTCGATGCTTGATGTTGGCCCATTTGCTGTGTCCGGCCATGTTGATCACTCCTTAAACTGGAACTTTATTAAAACGGCTAATACTAGCATAGGCAGGAATGCCTGAACAAGCCCGCAAGCTGTAGGAAAAGCAAAAGCCGGTCATCAGACCGGCTTTTGCTGCCATAAAAGCGATTTTATATACCAAGCTAGTGCTCGGCAGGGTTGGTGCGGTATTCAACAACTTTGATAGCGTCTTGCACTTGATCAATTCCGTCCAGATTATTGGCAAGTTTTATCGTTTTGCGTTTTTCCTCTTGCGAATGCACTTGCCCGTCAAGAAATGCAACGCCACCTTTGACTTTGATCTCAAGCAGGTAGGGATCGATTCCGCCGTCGGAAATAATGGCTATTTCCAGCCGTTTGCGCAAAATGAGGTCATTCAGCTTCTTTTTGCACTCGGACCTGCTTTCAGCGAGGTTAGAATCCTTTATGGCTGAACAAATCAGCTGGACGGCCATCTCTTCCGAGAGATGTTGGGTATTGATCGTCAAGTCATAATGCAAGGGGTCGTCCCAGTCACGGTCAAAGTAATATTTAATAAACCCGCCACGCTGTTGGTCGCTTTTACGGACCAAATACCTTGCCCGATCTGGGTCCAGCCATTCTCGCTCTGCCCACCGCTCAACGCGGTCTTCAAAAGGTGCGATTATTCTGATACGCAACTTGCTTTTGATTTCGTTGAGGAGGTCTTGACCACCGCGGCCGTAAATAATTACGTTGCCCTTCAAAGCGTATTCAAGAATGATCAATTCAATGAGGTGGAGATCCAGAATCTGTTTGGTGTCGAGTTTGTCAACAAAATGAGGAGGCTTCTCGTCTGCCTCTTCAACCGCTTCGGCAGAGAGACCGTAAGCCTCGGCAGCCGCGACAATGGTTTCACCATCGATTAAAGTGTATCCTAATGTTTCAGCCACTTTATGAGCGACTGGGATGCCGCCACTTCCCATTTGTCTGGAGATTGTAATAATTGCCATATCGTTTCCTCTCCACATCCAATAAAATCTGAGTGATATTATCAACTGGCTCTGGACGTGACAAGTAGAATTCTATTGGCACCTTTTTAATAAATAGGCTTGTAGTCAAAGGTGTGTCTTGCATTGATGAAACGGATCGTCCGTGATTTAGAACGCATCACAACCGAGTGAGTTTCTGCGCCGCCTGAATAGTAACGCACTCCTTGCAATAAATCTCCGTTGGTAACGCCTGTGGCGGCAAAAACAACATCACCGGATGCCATATCATCACAATGATAAACTTTTTCAAAATCAGTGATTCCCATGCTTCGGGCACGGTCGCGCTCTTCATTACTCATGAAAACCAAGCGTCCCTGCATGTCACCTCCCATGCACTTTAAGGCTGATGCGGCAAGAACACCCTCTGGCGCCCCTCCAATTCCAAACAGCATATCAACCCCGCTGCCTTCAACAGCTGCAGCAATAGCCGGGGCAACATCTCCGTCGCTAATTAAGTGAATGCGTGCACCTGCCTTACGGATCTCGACAACAGCCTTGTCGTGACGGGGACGATCGAGAATGACGACTGTTAAATCCTCAACATAGCAAGACTTGGCCTGTGCAATTTTTTTCAAGTTATCGGTTGGAGAAGCATTGATATCGATCACGCCTTTAGCCGCTGGCCCGACAGCAATTTTTTCCATGTACATGTCGGGCGCATGTAAAAACCCCCCCCTCGGCGCTAGAGCGATTGTCGCGATCGAACCATTCATTCCCTTTGCACAGATATTCGTTCCTTCCAATGGATCAACGGCAATGTCAACCTCTTGCCCATTACCACGGCCTACTTTCTCGCCGATATACAACATGGGGGCTTCATCCATCTCGCCTTCACCTATAACCACCGTCCCAGTGATGTCAAGCGACTCAAGCGTACGCCGCATGGCTTCGGTCGCAGCCTCGTCAGCTGCCATTTTGTTGCCTTTTCCGACCCAGCGCCCGCACGATAAAGCCGCAGCTTCAGTAACTCTAATCAGTTCCAGCGCGAGATTTCGATCCATTCGGGTTCTCCAACTCTTTGAAATTTGTCAGTATGTGCTTTAAAATCCATATAATTGCATTTTTCATATGTAAAGACAACGGTTTTTACGGTAAAATGGTTAAAAATCAATATAATGAAGCCAGTGAAGAACTTCGGTAAGGATCGATTTATGAAACATCTCGTTTTGTTGATAGCCTTGAGCGTGTTGACTCTGTCGTGGCCAGCAGGCGCTTCAATGACCCGCAACCTTGGAGCCGAAGAAACATTGCAGCTGTTGCAACGCAAATCAAATGTTTATCTTCTTGACGTCAGAACACCTGCCGAGTTCTGGCAGGCAAGACTTCGTGGCGCAAAGTTGATACCGATCGATCAGCTTGCTGTACGAATAGAAGAAATTCCGAAAAACCGACCCATAATCGTTTATTGCGCTGTCGGTTCTCGAAGTGCTCAGGTGGTGCATTACTTAACACGAAAAGGATACCCTGAAGTTTATAACATGTCTGGTGGAATTTATTCCTGGGCAGCCAGAGGCTATCCAGTGTTACAGGGGGGGCCCTAAGAACCCTTGCCATTGATTCAGGTGGCAAGGGTTCCAAAGACCCGTAACCATGGCGGCTTCCCCCTTTGCGCCCAATCCAAACAGTCAACGCCATAGCAAGAGCCAACGCCAAGGCCAGTAAAAGAAAAAACAGGTCGAGCCATTGGGGCTTTTTCATAGTAAAGTTCCAGCGTAAAGGGTTTTTGGGATCACGATGTGATGGTCAAGCACGTCACTAAACATATCCCCTTTATTTGGGCACATCGAGGAGCCTCTGCTGTCGCACCGGAAAACACCATGGCATCATTTTACGCGGCTCTTCATTCCGGTGCAAATGGCATTGAACTCGACATTCACCTCTCCCGAGACGGTATACCCGTCGTCATTCATGACCTGAGTGTTGATCGGACCACAAACGGTCAAGGTCTAGTTGCTGAACTGACTTTGCGCGAATTGCAGACTTTGGATGCAGGCCATTGGTTTGCACCTATGTTCATTGGGGAAAGGATTCCAACCCTGTTTACGGTGTTGGAACGCTTTTCCGGCCGATTGAGACTCAATCTGGAAATCAAGGATGCACAAGCGGGTCTGATTGCAGTTGAGATGCTCAAAGACTTTCCCGCTGCTGATGCGTTGATTTCTTCATTTGATTGGAGGCTTTTGGTTAAAATTCGTGAGGTTGCACCGAAAATAGCCCTGGCCGTGCTTCTTGAATCTCAAGATTGGCATTTTGCGTTATCATGTATCAACGCAATAGGTGCCTCTGCCTTGCACCCGCGTATTGATCGAATCAATAAATGCCTGTTGTTAAACTGCCAAAGGCGCGATATTGCTGTTTCTGCATGGACAGTTGATGACCCAAGATTGGTAAGGCGGATCGTTCGCCAAGGGATCAATGCAGTCTTTTGCAATAACCCTGGTTTTGTGCGGGAGAGCCTCGTTTCTCGCCGTTTTTGACTCTGCTGGGCCTGAGTCCACCACTGCGCAACGTTTGCATGACCGACAAACTTTCGAGACGGAAATCCATTTATGTCCAATCAATCAAAACTTTCACCGCTGGCTGCACACCTCTGCTCAAGAATTAAAGATGAAGGAAGTCTTCCCTTTTCCGAATACATGGCTGAATGCTTATATCACCCTGAATACGGCTACTATAAAAGTTCGGGAAGCCGCATTGGCAAATACGGCGATTTTTTTACTTCAAGCAGCGTCCATGCGCTATTTGGCCGATTAATCGCCAGGCAACTGATTCAGATGGCTCAAATCCTTGGTGACAAGAGCTTTCAGGTCGTTGAACAGGGGCCAGGGGAGGGGCACTTGGCTTTAGATGTTCTGGATACCATCTCAGCAGAAGCTCCTGAGGTCTATGACCGGCTAAGTTACACTTTGTTGGAGCTCAACCCACAAAACAAAACACGCCAGGCACGCCGTCTGCAATCACATGCAAACAGGATAAACTGGTGCGATAAACAATCTTGGTCTATTCCCTCCGGCTGCTTTCTCTCCAATGAATTAGTGGATGCTTTTCCCGTCGAGATCATAGAAAAACAACATGAGGCTTTCTCTCAGGTCTATATCTCCTGTAACCAAGAAAAGCAGTTTGTAGAAGAATTCCGTACTGCCGACCCAAAAATTCTCGACTACTTTAAGTGGCTAGGAGTGGGCCCCGAAAAAGGAAACCGTGCAGAGGTCAATCTTGCCGCCCCACGTTGGATGCGCGAAGTTGGGTCGATGATCCAAAAAGGGTTTGTTATTACAATCGATTACGGCTATCCATCGGAAGAGCTCTATGCTCCACA
Organism: Deltaproteobacteria bacterium; assembly: GCA_019313185.1. GTDB lineage: Bacteria > Desulfobacterota > Desulfuromonadia > Desulfuromonadales > BM103 > JAFDBS01. Next base: position 12,655 of record JAFDBS010000110.1, read on the forward strand.
TAGGCGAGGTGGAACCCTGATGTGTTACCACCGCCACCAGGCCGATGATAACCCGTACGAAAGGCCGGGAGAGAAGGACATTACTGCGCATATTGATTTTTCAGCCCTGATGAAGGCAGGGAAAGAGGTCGGATTGAGTCCCTCTTGGTTCGGTGAACAATACCGATTTCTTCTTGGGCTTGGTTTTATTGAAGAACTGATTCGCCTTCAGGCCCAAATTACCGACGAACAGGAAGCGATGGCCTTGCGCATGACTCTCAAAAATTTAATCATGCCAGATACCGGCATGGGGGAAACCTTCAAAGTCCTTGTGCAACAGAAAAACGTTGCCCAATGCAAGTTGCTTTGTGATCGCCCAATTCGCGATGTATCAATGACCCATTTCCAATTTTGATACCACATTGCTGTTCTCAGCAACACGCGGTATACTAAAGACCTACTGAGGAGGTATTTATTATGAAAGAAAAAGTCCAAGAAGTCCTTGAGTTGGTTCGCCCCGCATTACAGGCTGATGGTGGGGATGTTGAGCTTGTTGATGTCACGGAAGATGGCATTGTCAGCGTCAAACTCACTGGTGCCTGTGGGAGTTGCCCAATGTCTACGATGACATTGAAAATGGGCATTGAGAGAACTTTGAAAGAAAAAATTCCCGGTGTCCAGGAAGTTGTTCAGGTTTAAATGGAACCTTTTGGAGAGATGCTCATGATTAAAGTCAAAACATTTGGGGAACCATTGCAGCCTTTCAAAGCCCGGCGTGAATTGGATGAACTTGATGCGAGGATCAACCACTTTATCCATGAAAACAACATTAGCAAAGTGATTTCGGTCAGTGACTCTACCACTTTAGAAAACGGTAATACGTGTGGTTTGATACGCGTTTTGGTTTATGAAGTTTAATGGTTTTAGCATGGTTAAATGGACCGCCAAGGGGGAGTCACTTTGACTCCCCCTTGACCTTAACACATGATTTGAAAAGCGACTTGAAAATGGGATCCTAGGCTAACCCCCAGTCACGTCCCAGCCGCCAACGCGCGATTAAACGTATGTCATGCAAACGGCAATTTTAGCAGCTCTATAACTGGGAGACTAGACCTCTTCCTTGTGACTTTGATTTATACATCGCCTCATCAGCAAGTTTTACAAAATCATCCAATGACACTTGAGCCTTACGGCAATAAGTTGAAATCCCCATGCTGATGGTAATGCATTCGCCTTCCAAGTTTTGAAACTGTTGATGTCGGATTGATGCCGATATTCGATTGGCCAAGTCGTTTGCGCCATTGGCAGTGGTGTTCGGTAAAATGATCGCAAATTCATCTCCGCCAAACCGGACAGGGATATCGCTCTCACGAGCCGTTTCTTTCAAGAACTTACCAATTTTCATAAGCACTTTGTCCCCTTGGGTGTGTCCGTAAGTATCGTTGATCCGTTTAAAATCATCAACGTCGAAGAAAATTAAAGAAAGAGGCACATCATATCGACTCGTTCTGCTGAGTTCTTCTTGCATACGCCGGTAAAAATAACGCCGATTGTAAAGCTTCGTCAAATCATCCCGAATAGAAATTTCCTCAAAGTATTCCTGAGCAGTTTTCATTGTTTCGAAAAGAATGGCATTTTCGAGAGCATTCGCTGCTATGTTGGCAGCAAGTTGACACAACTTGTAAACTCGGTCATTGATGCCATGCCTCTTTCGGGAAACAGTTCTTAAGAAAAACGTTCCAATAACACTCTGTTTTTTTATCAGGGGAATGACGACGATTGAGTTGTAGTCAAGGTCAGCGATATGTGTCCTAACAGAAGCCATGATAGGATCAGCCTTGATGTCGTTAATGATGACAGTTTGTTTTGTTTCTATTGACTTACGAATTTCTGGATAGCGGGAAATGTCCAGCTTGATCTCTTCATTTTTTTCCAAATCATTACTGGCTTTGACAGTAATTTTTTTGTCTTCGCTGAAGCTGATAATTGAGCATCGTTCGACATCAATAATTTTTGACATCTTCTTGACGATCAATCTTAAAATGGCATTCGGGTTTCGAGTCACAGAAATCGCTTCGGATAGTTCAAGAAGCATAAGCAAATCTTTGTGCTCAAGATCACCATAGTAATCTTGCGTGCGAAGATGTGATTCCACTCTTGCCACAACTTCAGGCAAACATAAAGGTTTAGTGATGTAGTCACTGGCTCCTGACTGCAGGCCGAGAACAATGTCTTCTCTCTGATTGAAGGAGGTAATCAGGATAATAGGGATGTCTCTTGTTTCGGGGTCCTCTTTCAATAGTTCACAAAGTTCAACGCCTTTCTGAGTTGAGGCATCCACATCCATGATAATCAATTCGGGAGAGGTCAATTCAGCAAGAGAGGCCGCTTCCCCATAGTCTCCGGTGTCGATTACTTCATACTGATTTCTGAGTGCGTCCCTGAGGAGCTCTCGATAGGAAAGTTCTCTGTCAACAATAAGAATTTTTTTCAGACGAGTCATTTGTCAAATAACCTCTTGATATCCTCAAAACATACTAGCAAGGAAGTGATGAACATTGATGACCGTTTCGACCCAACAGACTAAAGTATAAACAGCCCAGCGGTTTTGCAAAATAAAATTTTCCTGAAAACCTTGCTGAGGACAGATAAACTCTTCAAAAAAGGAGTTTGAATGAATGCTAAATTACATGAAACTAAACGTTTTCGTAAGAGTTTCTGTTGATATGATCATGATAAGAGTCAAATCTAAGCTTACCAATCTACCGTCCAAACAAGCATGGATTTGACAGAGGTCAAGTAGTCAAGAACCAATGGTGATCTAAAAGTCAATCTGCCTTTTTGCTCTGTTTCATTAGCACATGCTAGCGTATTTTTGTTTGCAAGGTCATGCAATCCTCCGAAAATCGACTAATATTATTTTTATGAGGCTGACTAAACGTTCTAACCCAATGTGAAATTCAGCTGCGGGTTTTTTCAGATAGATTCCTCCGGAGAAATTTAATGTTTTCAATTTTTAAGGTGCAGAAATGATGAAACGAATTGGTCTATTTTTGCTGACGAATCTTGCCATAATCTTCATTCTGAGTATTGTGCTGCAACTTTTCGGCGTTGGTCAGATTCTCGATGAACAGGGAGTAGGCCTTGATCTGAAAAGCCTGATTGTTTTTGCAGCAGTTTTTGGGTTTGGTGGCGCACTGATCTCGCTGACCATCTCAAAATGGACTGCCAAGAAACTGACGGGAGCTCGAGTCATTGAAACCCCTTCATCAGAGATGGAGGCCTGGTTGTTTCAGGTTGTTCAACGTCAATCAGAGCTGGCTCGGATCGGCATGCCAGATGTTGCGATTTATGATTCTCCTGACCTCAATGCGTTTGCAACGGGCATGCGCCGGAACAAAGCTCTTGTTGCCGTAAGCACAGGGTTGCTTTCCGCGATGAACCGAGATGAGATTGAGGCCGTTTTGGCACACGAGGTCAGTCATGTGGCAAACGGCGACATGGTGACCCTGGCCCTGATTCAAGGTGTCGTGAACACGTTTGTCATTGTTATTTCGAGGGTGGTTGGCCATGCTGTTGACAGGATTGTTTTCAAGACGGAAGAAGGTCATGGTCCCGCATTCATTATAACATCGATCATTGCCCAACTGGTTTTTGGAATTATTGCCAGTCTAATCGTTTTTTGGTTCAGTCGACAGAGAGAATTTAGGGCTGATCGCGGTGGCGCTCACCTTGCCGGCCGTGAAAAAATGATCGCTGCTTTAGAGAAGTTGCAGCAAGGCATCAACCGGCCGCATCTGCCTGACCAAATGGCCGCATTTGGCATTTCTGGCAACAAAGGGCGTGGTTTGCGCCGCTTGTTTACGACCCACCCACCATTGGAAGAAAGAATTGTTGCTCTCAAAACGCATCAAACACTCTCCTGATTGCAGGAGTTTCTTCCCGTAGGAACCCCGTTGCCATATAGCTTTCGTTTTAAACGAAGTCACTGGCCAGCTATCGGCTAGATCATTTTTTATCTGTTCTTGGCGGCCGATGAGTCGCGTTTCTATAATGACCTGTTTGTCCAGTGTTCTGTGGACAGGACATTTGTTAGCAATTTCGAGTAGTTTTTGACATTGTTCGGTATCAAGTGGCCCCATCAATCCAATCTCTCTCTCAAAGCAATTAATTTTGTTTTGTGAATTCTCGCATGCAGCGCAGTTCACAGCATGGGTTTTTTCGTGGTGAAGACGAACCATCGTCGAATGTAGAGGCCAGGCTTTTTTCTCTGCATACATTCTTAGGGGCATGGCGGTACAGGCTCCCAAAGTCGCATGGAGGTAATCGTAAGGAGAAGGGCCTTGATTGGTGCCCCCGAACTTAAACGGTTCATCCGCCACGAGAGCATGACCCCCGACAAAAATGTCGGTGCGGAACCCATCTGCTGATCTCCAAAGAGTAGCGCGATTATCGTCGACATCCTCTTGCCTGTCCCTTCGGTCTGGCATCTCCAGGTAACGTTTTGCCCATGTGGCAATCATCTTTGCGGCGTACAGAGAGTCTTTCTTTGTTGTAAGAAGATGGTCGGCGGGCTCAAGCGAGATGAAGTTTTTTGGGTGCTTGGCGATTTTATAAATTGTGTGCAGCATTTTCGATCCCAACAACAGTGTCGCGCGGGGAATGCATGATCAACAGGGCGGCAGATAACTTTTCAATGGCCTCTTTGGGGTCTTGAGCCTTGAGCTCTTCGAGCATTGCCCCGCGAACTGTGAACTTTCAGCCACCAATTTGGACCACCGCTCTCCCTGATTGGTGCATTTCTTCTTTGGCTGCTTCGAAAAGGTGCAAAACGTGTTGTGGATGGTAGGGTGCGCCGATGGTGACCACAGCTTTGAGCAAGCTGATTTGATGGGCTGCATGCAGTACAGCTGCGTCTCCTAATTGAATGACCAATCAATATCTCTGGGGATCGATGGCGTTCACTCAAATATCGATTTGCCGCAACCAGGTCCGCCACGTTCTGGGGAAAAGTGGACGTTTCAAACTCACCAGGACTTTCCCCAAAACCGGTGAAATCAAAACGTAACACAACAATGCGTTGTTGGCTTAGAGCCCGGCAGATATTTTCTGCCGCAGCAAACTTTTTAGTGCATGTAAAGCAATGCACGAAAATGGGGAATGCCAAGGGTTGTTCATCTTCTGGTCATTCCAAAACAGCTGACGACTCCACGACGTTATGGTTTGGAAATTTGGTTTTCTCTGACTTCATAAGCGTTCACCTTTTAGAAAAATTGGCACGGATTCGACCTGAACTCTCGAATAAGCAGACTCGGTCTCAAACCACGAATCGGTCCATCGAGTCACCCAATATAAGCATAAAAATCAAACTCACGGAAACTGTTGTGACCATCATTTAAGGCTAACCAGATCCAGCCAGTTGCTTCGACTTGCCGTTTTCACTGGATCGATCCGAATTTTATCTGACAATTTGCGACAATAGCTGACAGTCAAAAGACGGAATCGCTCTTCTCCAAGGTGTTTCACTAAAGATCCTTTGTGTGTTTTTTGCGACAGTCATTGTTTGATTAAAACCACACTTTGGAGACTCTCTTCAAGGGATGCCAAGAATTTTCGAGCGGAGAGCAAAAAAAAATACAAAAAGGAAAAATTTTGAGGCCGTTAATAATCCTTCTAATGTGTGTTTGCCAATACTTTGTCCATCTTATAAAAATTATTGGCTATTGTTCCGATTGGTTGTTGGCTTCTCCGAAGCGTACCCGCAATTTTGAAACAAGCAAAACCACATGGGACCTCTGTGCAAATGCACACAAACCAGGTGTTGGTTCGACTTCTTGCCAAATGCTGACTCTCGCAAAAATAACTTGCTGCATGATTTTGGGAACTTCTTTTGCGAGGTACCGGAGCCAGACACGGCCATCTGAGCAGCAGCTGCACGCCGTCGAATTATGTAGGAAAGGAGGTATCCGCATTTAAGTTTGTTTGTTTCATCATGAGGTGAGCATCGACAATACTTAACCTTTCGTGAGAAAGGGGCGGAAAGCCCAAGGGTCTCTGATGAGACAGCCGGGTTACCGAAATGTTTCCTTAAGGCTGGTTTCCCAATACATCTTGTCCGGACATGTGATTGGAAAACCAAATCGCTGAGGAACTTCCCATTAAAATTTAAGAAAACCTAGGGGGAATTCTTCAAACCGTTAAATACCACTCAATCAAAAACGAAAATATTGGAGGAAGAATGTTAAGCAAAATAAAGGTATTCATAACAATTTTAGGTGTTACTGCACTAACTTTGTCCATATTCACCAATTATGCACTTGCTGACCGAGGGAGAAGTGATGAGAAAAGGCCAGAACATTCATGGCGAACTGATGGAGAAGAAAGAGGGAGTCATAAGAATCAAAGAGATAATCGGGATTATGACCGTGGTCACGATGTTGATGATGAGGATGATGATGGAGATATAATCGAACCCATTCCGACTCCGGATCCTGTCCCGACCCCGGATCCAGTCCCGACCCCGGATCCAGTCCCGACCCCGGATCCAGTCCCGACCCCGGATCCAGTCCCGACCCCGGATCCAGTCCCGACC
>JAFDBS010000111.1 GCA_019313185.1 Deltaproteobacteria bacterium
AACCCTTCGATCGCCACATGGAACACACTCCCGATCGGGTTTGTGCCAAAAAGAAACGGGTTCCCATGGCATATCATTTTGCGCGCGCCAATCCTGGGAGAGGAGAGAATTCTGGCCGGCTGACTAAAAAGGCAGTCTTGAGCCACAGATAAGCAAGAGAGACCCGAATATGGTTTTGGACGGAAGCCATACAACTGGCCCAACCGCATGGAACAAAATTTGAGCTACAATCTATTTGATTTTCCAGGTCGTCCCTTGAGGGCTGTCGAGCAACTCTACACCTTGGACGGCCAAACTCTCTCGAATCTGGTCGGCGCGGGCAAAGTCTTTTTCCTGACGGGCCAAAAGTCTCTCTTTGATCAACTCTTCGACGGCCGCTTCAGTCAGCCCCAGTGAATTCAGGCCTTGCAGGTTTTGTTTTTTTAGCCAGACAGTCGGCGCAGAGCCAAACAGGCCAAGGACATCGCCCAGTTCAAGAATTTTTTGATGAAGAGCGGAAACAGTGGCCACAAGTTCTGGTTTTTTACGAAACTTCTTTTCGCTCACAAGGCGGTTTATGGTTCGCACCCCGTCAAAAAGATGGCCGATGGCCAGTGCCGTATTAAAATCATCGTCCATGGCATCTCGGAAATGTTTCTCAAGTTGGCAAGCTTCGGCGTTGTCTCCTGCTGGTATGGAGAGCTCAGCAATGGCGTTCGTCGCATGGTGCAGGGCTTCGTAAAAACGGGTCAAGCCTTGCCGGGATTCGTTCAAGTTCTGATCAGAAAAATCGATAGGGGATCGGTAATGAGCGGTTAACACAAAAAATCGGATAATTTCAGGGTCATACTTCTCCAAAATGTCTCGAATGGTAAAAAAATTGCCCAGCGACTTGCTCATTTTCTCTTGGTCGACGTTCACAAACCCATTGTGCAGCCAGTATTTCACAAACGGTTTCCCAGTTGCCCCCTCGGATTGGGCAATTTCATTTTCGTGGTGAGGGAAGATCAAATCTCGGCCTCCACCGTGAATGTCAAAGGAATCGCCAAGCAGCGCTGAACTCATGGCTGAACATTCTATATGCCACCCAGGGCGGCCTGCTCCCCAGGGCGAATCCCAACTGGGTTCCCCCGGTTTTGCTGCCTTCCATAGGGCAAAATCCATGGGGTTCTGCTTTTGCTCGCCCGGGGCAATTCGAGCGCCTGCCAGCATCTCCTCCATATTACGCTTAGAGAGGCAGAGGTAATTTGGAAACTGTTCTATACTGAAGTAGACATCCCCATTGGCTTCATAGGCCAGCCCTTTTTCGATCAACGTTTTGACTAAGGCAATGATCTCGGGAACATACTCCGTAGCCCTGGGCTCATGGGTTGGTTTGCGCAAGCCAAGAGCTTCCATATCCTGATCGAACGCCTGGATAAATTCTTCGGCCAAGGCTTTGCTTGGAATGCCTCTTTCATTTGCTCGATTGATAATTTTGTCATCGATGTCGGTATAGTTTCGAACATAAGTGACATCATACCCTGCAAATTGCAGGTAGCGAAAAACAATGTCAAAAACGATATTTGCACGGGCATGGCCCATATGACAATAATCGTAAACCGTAACGCCACAGACGTACATGCTGACCTTGCCAGGCACTATGGGGTCAAACAGTTCTTTATGACCTTTCAGCGTATTGAAAACACGAAGATTCATTAGGGATACTCCTTCAATGCCAGATGCGCAGCATAAAGCCAAGGGTTGTTGTCGCCTGCCTTAACACAGAATCCTCCACGTGGAAATGTCGTCAAAGAGAATCAGCCTGGTCGCGGATTTGTGCTGCGCAGAGGTGGCCTTATCAGATTTGACCTGATGTTTCTGGCAAGACCTGACGACCCTCCAAAAAGCTTAGCCCTCCCCTTGTAGTTTAGCCCAGGTGTCTCGTAAACTGACAATTCTGTTAAAGATAGGTTTATCGCTTGTCGGCGAGTGACTGTCAACGCAGAAATAGCCGAGTCGTTCGAATTGAAAAGAGTCGCCAACCTTGGCTCCTTGCAAACCAGGTTCAACATAACTTTCAGTCAAAACTTCCAGAGAGTTTGGATTGAGGTGGTCTCGATAATCGACATCTTTGACCCCGGTTGGGTTCGGTTCAGTAAACAACCGGTCATAAAGACAAATGTCAACAGGTATGGCGTGTGGAACCGAAACCCAGTGAATGATCCCTTTGACTTTCGTACGACCTTCCGGCAGTTTGCCGCCCGCCGTCTCTGGGTCATAGGAGCACATCAGCTTCACGACTTCATTGGTCGTGGGGTCTTTGACGACTTCATCGCACCGGATGATGTATCCATAACGTAAGCGGACTTCACGGCCCGGGCCAAGGCGGAAAAATTTCTTCGGGGGATCCTCCTTGAAGTCATCACTGTCAATATATATCTCGCGGCTGAACGGAATCGTCCGTGAACCCATTTCAGGGTATTTCGGATGCTTCGGCACGGTAAATTCTTCGGAGCGGCCTTCGGGATAATTGGTGATAACAATTTTGAGCGGGCGTAAAACCGCCATGGCTCTTGGCGTGCAAGAATCCAGCTCCTCGCGGACACAATCCTCGAGGACCCCCATGTCAATCACGCTGTCGCTTTTCCCGACTCCGATGCGGTCACAAAAAGCTCGAACCGCGGCAGCCGGGAAACCGCGGCGCCTCATGCCGGAAAGCGTCGGCATGCGTGGGTCGTCCCAGCCGGTAACATGTTGATCGGTGACCAGTTCCAGCAAGCGGCGTTTGCTCATGACGGTATAAGTAAGATTCAAGCGGGCAAATTCTATTTGTTGAGGGTGATAAATCTCCAATGCTTCACACAGCCAATCGTACAATGGGCGATGGTCCTCGAATTCCAAAGTACAGATTGAGTGACTAATCCTTTCAATGGAGTCGGACTGACCATGGGCAAAATCGTACATGGGGTAGATGCACCAACGGTCTGCAGTGCGGTGGTGCGTTGCATGCAAAATCCTGTAAAGGACGGGATCCCGTAAATTCAGGTTCGGGGATGCCATGTCAATTTTTGCCCGGACAACCTTACTGCCATCAGGATATGACCCTGCCCGCATTTCGCTCAGCAGTTGACGGTTTTCAGCCACGGTGCGGTGGCGGTAAGGGCTTTCCCGGCCTGGCTCGGTGAGTGAGCCGCGATAGCTCCGAATCTGGTCACTCGTCAGGTCACAAACATAAGCCAACCCCTTGTCAATTAAACGCACTGCATAGCGATAAAGCGTCTCAAAATAATCTGAAGCGTAATATTCGTGCTCGCCCCAATCAAAGCCAAGCCATCGAATGTCGGTCTTGATCGCGTCAATATATTCCTGTTCTTCCTTAACAGGATTGGTGTCATCAAAACGTAAATGGCAGCGACCGTTAAAAATTGCCGCTAAACCAAAATTGAGGCAAATCGATTTTGCATGGCCGATATGCAAATACCCATTGGGTTCTGGCGGGAACCGGGTAATGATCATGTCATGTTTGCCAGTGGCCAAGTCTTCCTCAATGAGGTTGCGGATAAAGTTAGGGCCCATTTGCACCGTGGGTTCATTCATGGGTTGGCTAATCCTCCTGGTCCGACTTTTGATCATTGGTGGCCAAAAGAACCACAGCGTGCGCGGCGATGCCTTCTTCGCGGCCAACAAAGCCAAGTTGCTCGGTGGTTGTGGCTTTTATGTTTATACAACTCTCGGGGACCCGGCAGATATTGGCCAGCGTAGAAATCATCTCGGGAATGTGAGGGGACAACTTTGGCCGTTGAGCAATAACCGTACAGTCCAGGTTGCCGATCAGAAAGCCACGCTTTTGGCTTAGCGCTATTACTCGTTCCAGCAGCAGCACACTTTCAATGCCTTCAAACGCCGGGTCATTGTCCGGGAAGTGCTGGCCTATGTCACCGAGACTCAGTGCTCCGAGTATTGCATCGCAGATGGCATGCAAGAGAACGTCTGCATCAGAGTGGCCAAGCAAACCCAAGGCATAAGGGATTTCAACCCCCCCAATGATCAACTTGCGATCCGCAACCAACCGATGAACATCGTATCCGTGGCCAATCCTCATCATAGAAGAGCATCCTTGTCTGTCGAAACGAGTGCTCTCGCCAAGAGCAAATCTGCCTGCGTTGTAATCTTGAAATTGCGCACTGATCCGGAAACCACAGCAACTGGCCATCCGCACCATTCGACCAAAGCCGAGTCGTCTGTGCCGATATGATTTTCTGCCTGGGCTCTGCGGTGAGCTTCAAAAATCCGAGAGAACAGAAAGGCTTGCGGTGTCTGTACTTGCCAAATCTGGCTGCGGTCTAAGGTTTTTAGAACCCGCCCATTGATGACTTTTTTGACCGTATCTTGGGAAGGGATCGCCAAAACGGCTGCGCCCGTAATGGCCGCGGCATCGATCAAAGGGGGGATCTGTGCAGCAGGGAAAAACGGTCGCACTCCATCATGAATCAGCACGATGTCGTTCTGAGCAGCGTTGCAGGCTTCAAGGCCGTTGCGAACAGAATCCTGACGCTCTTTCCCACCGGCGACAACGTTAACAATTTTAGGGAGGTGGAACTTATCGACAATGTCACGTTGGCAGAATGTTCGCTCAGCTTCCGGAACAATTAGATATATCCCAGTAATCTGAGGCAGCGAACCGAATCGCAAGAGGGTTTGGGCAAGAATTGGGCGAGAACCCAGAGGGAGGAACTGTTTGCTAATTGCTGAGCCAAGGCGTTTGCCAGAACCAGCGGCCGGCACAAGGACATGAACGTTCATAATGGCCGATCAAATTTCTAAAGGGTGTGTTGAGTCATGCAACAGTAAAAACGAAAAACGTTTCTGTGCCGCACTCCAGCCAGCCTAGGCTACAGGGAAAGCATTTGCTCGCCCAAGCACGTCTAGTTCAAAACAAAAAACCGGATGCAAAAAAAGCACCCGGCAAGAATCGACTGGTCCGGTAAATCAGTTTAAGGCCATCGTCTCCAGACGTTTGGTCACGGCCTCCTCACCAATCCCCTCGGCTATGGCAAGCTCTTTAACCAGCAGGCGCCGGGCTAGTTCCATAACTTTTTTTTCGCCGTAGGAGAGTTCCTTGCCTTCACGGATCTGATAGAGCTCTCGCAATACTTCTGCGACTTCAACAGGATTTCCGGTTTTGATTTTCTCGTTATATTCGCGCTGGCGTCGACTCCAAGACGCGATGGCTTGACCGCCGCTTTGCTTTTCGCTGAGAACGTTGTATATTGACTCTATCTTATCCTTGCTGATTAAAGTCCGCAATCCAACTTGCTGGGCATTGTCGACCGGAACCATGATCGTCATGTCGTTGTCAATGATTCGTAAAATGTAAAACCTGTGACTTTGCCCACCGAATTCGCGAGCTTCAATCGACTCGACAACACCAACTCCTTGAGCGGGGTAAACAGCGCGGTCTCCAATTTTAAACATTATGTTTTGCTCCTGTCCAAATTTCTATCATATCAAAATATTGATAATGGGTCAAATTAATCGAGCAAGATTTTAATCGGCAAAACACGAGGGATCAGTTCAATTGACCTCATTTCTTGATTCCGGAGGTTGTCATGCGAATCGGCATGATTGGCGCGGGAGCGCTTGGACTCTACTACGGCGCGTTGCTGCAAAAGGCAGGACACGACGTGCACTTTTTACTTCGCAGAGATTACCAGAGCATTATCTCCAACGGTTTACAAGTCAAGTCGCCACGCGGCAATTTTATGCTCAGCGATGTGCAAGGTTATCGGCGTGTGGAAGAGATTGGCGTAGTTGACCTGGTGCTTATTGGACTAAAGGCATACTCGAACGATCAGATGGCAAGCTTGGTCGCTCCTTTGGTTGGACCGCAGACGGTCTTGCTTACCCTGCAGAACGGGCTTGGCAATGAGGAGGTCCTTGCTCGTGCCTTTGGCGCCCATCATGTGATAGGCGGAGTTGCCTTTCTTTGCTGTAACCGGGGCGAACCTGGGGTTGTCAACCATCTTGATCAAGGAGCGGTGCGCTTGGCGGAATTTGCGGACGGCCTAACAGAGCGTGTGATCAAATTATCCGATCTGTTCACCAGCGCATCAATTCCTTGTGAAGCCTGTGCAGACTTGCAAAAAATACGATGGGAAAAGCTGGCTTGGAATATCCCCTTTAACGGATTGTGCGCACTGACTGGCCTGTCGACCGACCGGCTTTTAAGTTGCCCAGAAATGGTCACATTGATTAAGCAGGTGATGTTTGAGGTGGTTGCCGCGGCCAACAGCCAAGGCCTATCAGAGGCGATAGACGCCGATGCGTTCATTCAGCGTCTGTTGGACGTGACTGCAGGGATGGGTCCTTACAAGCCCAGCATGATGGTTGATCGGTTGGAAAATCGCCCTATTGAACTTGAGGCCATTTATGGGGTTCCCTTGGAACGAGCCAAAACGGTTGGCATGCCCATGGTCCGTGTCGCAATGCTGCACGCCTTGTTGATGGTGTCAGAAGTCTCAACCCGCGAACAAGGTTGTCAGGTCATGGCCGATAAGGCAGCAGTCGAATAGCGCCAACGTCGAGAATTTCACCGGTCCGCACTTGGCGGCAGCTGCCTTGTTTGCCATCAAGGACTCCGAACGGTTCGCCAAGAGTTGGTTGCCCTCGGGTTCGAGTTCTGGCGGCCAGGCACCATTGTCCTTCCTGTGGAACGAAAAGCTTAAATAGCCCATCGGACCCTACCGCCGGTGAGGTGGCCTGCGGCATGCGACGAAAATCAGGTTCGGTGTAAGCGATGACAAAAGCGCCTGCCAAGGGCTGGTTTTGATCATCGACCAGTTGACCGGTAAAACCAGTGCCACCGCTGGTTAATGTGCCTTCGCGCATCAGCATTGGCTGAGTGACGCTCTGTAAAACAAAATCGATAGGAACGATTTCAGAGGTTTTGACCGTGACAGGGTTAAATGGGGGTAACGCCCAAGCGTCTCCAGGGTTTGGTGGACCAGCATCAGCGCCGGTCTGACGCATGCGTGCGACCAAATAATATTCGCCTTCGACAAGGTCCAGCAGGAAGCGGCCTTGGTCATCCACACGAGCTTCGAAATCAGCTGGACCGCGAAGGTTGCTCTTCGCGTTGCGGTAAGCATAGACAAATGCCCCGCTCATCGGCTGGCCATTCCGATCCGTGACACGTCCACCAATACCCATCGGACTGTATTCAGACTGAGAAGGATTCAGTGATTCAGCAGGGATAGGTGTGCAGGCGAGACAACATCCGGCACACAAAAATGACAACATTTTTAATGTTTGAACGATTCGGGACATGATTGGCGGCTTCCCTCAATTGATTTGGACGATCGCGCCATCTTGAACCTGCAATAAAAACAGAATCTTGTCGGCTTCTCCAGTGAAGTCAAACCCAGTTGCCCCGGTAACACCGGGGTAGTTTTGTACGGTTGACAACTCGCGGCGCAAATCTTCGCGAGTGCGGATATTGAACTCGGTGAACAAATGCAAGAGGATACCGCCGATATCATAGCCTTGTGCATCAAGAACCGTTGGTTCTTCACCATACAGTTCAAAATAGTTTGCCACGAACTCCTGAATAAAGGGATATGGGCTATGGCGGAAAAAACCATCGGTGAAGATCGCCCCTTCCACAAACGCTCCGGCTTGTCTTAATAGGTTTGGGTCGTTCCAGCCATTGGTGCCAAGAAGTTGCACATTTTCTAAGCCATAGAAAGCCAACTGAGGAGCGAGTAAGCTGATGCGGTCTGCATAATCAGGAAGGAACAGCGCTTGAAAAGGAGGGGGCTCCTTTTCAAAAAGCACTGGGTTGCCGTGATCGTCAAACTCCTGTGCTTCTGTCTCTTCCTCGTCAAGAGCGTCAGGGTCTAAACCACGGAGCAGCCGGACTTGGCGGCGGAAGTCGGTCTGATCGACGGTGTAGGTCTCGGCTGCGACCAGATTTCCGCCTTGACGCCTAACTTCCTGCTCGAAAAAGTCAGCAAACAGTTCGCCCTGCTTTGTTTCTGGGGTTAGCATGGCCAATTCAGTCAGCCCGAATTCTTCGATTGCTGCTTTGACCAACGCCCGAACCTGCAATTGCGGCGTTAGCGAGTTCCGAAAGACATAAAGGCTTGATTCCGCCAAACCTTCTTTTTGTGAAAGGGTCAGCATGGGCAAGCGTTCACGGGTAGCTCTTATAGCCGCAGATTCGGCAGCAACTCCTACCAAAGGGCCTGCTATGCCAAGCACACGTTCCCGAATCGCTAGATCGGAAAGTTGCTGGGCTGATAGTCCTGGGTCCCCGGCAGTATCACGGTAAATAAAACGCACTGGGATCGGTGGCCGAAACGATTCCTGAGCCATCTGCATCCCTCGTTGCACCCGCTCGCCAAAAGCAGCGTAGCGGCCTGATAGAGGCAGAAGAACGCCAATAGCCCTCTGGAAGGTCGTTGAGTCGGACAGTGGCGCCAACAATTCAAGGGCTTCGTCGTGGAATGAGCGGCCTGCCGGATCTTGAAGCACTTTTTCTGCTTGTTGCAAAGCCAGTTCCTTGTGCCCTGCAGCAAGCGCCTGCCAACCCAAATGCAGGTTGGCCAAAGCTGCAATTGGGGTGGCTTGGTACATGAACGCAACCTCTTCAAGGTCCTGTTGGCTGAGGTGGTTGCCGATTACGATTCGGCACCGGCCAAGAATCTGTTCAGGGGTCTCATCGCCTTCTGTCAACAAGCTTTGGTAAAGGAAGAAGACGCCCTTCAACGGCTGCTCCCTTGTCAGCGCCGCCTCACTCAACAGCAGCCACCTTTGCTGTCTCTGCGCCAAAGTCAGAGTCGACATATCAAGCTGCAAAAGCTTGTCTGTCGCAGTGAGAGGGTCGGCAGTGCCGAGCAAAAGCCGGGCCTGAAGCAGTGATGCCTGTGGCGTCCATGCATCAGGTGCTATGCGGTCAAGATAATCGAGCGCACGTTCGGGCTCGTTAAGGTCATGATGAATTTGGGCCAAATACAAATATGCATGATTGATCAAAGGGGAATCGGGTTGGCTGACAATAAACCCGCGCAACAACCCAGCCGCCTCATTCAGTTTGCCTGCTCGATAATGGTCTTGAGCACGAAGCAAAGCCGCCTCGACCAGCTGCTCGGTGTGATGAGTGGTTTGGGCCGGCAAAGAATCGGCGAGGCACAGGTGGAGAAGAGCAAAGAGCGCTGTGCCAAGCAGAGATTTCAGGATGGTTCGTCTCACCCAAACAGCTCCTTGACTTTGTCGAAAAAGCTTGTCCCCATTGGATGAATATCTTCTCCGGCTTCTCGGGCAAACTCTTCCAACAGCTCTTTTTGCCGCGCAGTCAGTTTGGTGGGTGTTTCCACGCGGGCGACCACCAGTTGATCACCGCGTCCATAACCTTGCAAAACAGGGATGCCTTTATCGGCCAATTTAAACACCTTGCCACTTTGCGTGCCGGCCGGAATCTTCAGCTTCACTTTGCCTTCGAGGGTTGGGACTTCGAGTTCACAGCCAAGAGCGGCTTGTGTAATCGAAACCGGCAGCTCACATAGAACATTATTCCCTTCGCGTTGAAAGATCGGGTGATCCTTAACGCTAATAACAACATAAAGATCACCGGGGGGGCCACCCTGACTCCCCGGTTCGCCTTCGCCGGTAAGTTTCAAACGATTCCCGGTTTCTATGCCAGCGGGAATTTTCAGGGAGATGTTTTTTTTGCTGCGAACCAAGCCCGTTCCATGGCAGTTGCTGCATGGGTCAACAACTTTTTTTCCTTCTCCTTGGCAATCAGGACAAGGCCGGGTCAATGAAAAGAAACCCTGTTGAAAACGAACCTGCCCGGTTCCCGAACAGCTGGGGCAGCTAACGGGACTGGTCCCAGGTTTGGCGCCACTGCCATGACATGTTTCACAATGTTGGTGACGTGGCAGCTGAATCTTGGTCTCGAGTCCAAAGGCTGCTTCTTCAAAAGCTATGGACAGATTGTAACGGAGGTCATCTCCTCGGCGCCCTCCACGGCCAGAGCGCCGGCCGGTGCCAAAAATATCACCGAAAATATCACCGAACAGGTCTTCAAAGGGAGTCCCTCCGAACCCCCCTGAGGAAAAGCCAAAGCCGCCACTTTGGTCAACGCCGGCATGCCCATACTGGTCATAGAGAGCACGTTTTTGCCCATCGGACAACACTGCGTAGGCCTCAGACAACTCTTTGAACCGCTCTTCGGCAGCGTGATCTCCGGGGTTTTTATCCGGATGGCACTGAATGGCCAACTTTCTGTAGGCTTTCTTAATTTCAGTATCGCTGGCGTTACGATTTACGCCCAGGACTTCATAATAATCGCGCTTGCTCACAGGATTCCTTAACGGCTTCACCGAGAATGGCAACAGGAGCCTGGCGATTGCCGGCCCCTGTCACCATGTTTTGTCGGAAGCTAAAATGAATACAGCTATTCTTTTTTCTGGTCATCAACCTCTTCAAACTCAGCGTCGACCACATCATCGGATGGTTTAGCGGACGGTTGGGAATCGCCGCTCTCATTGGCCTCTTCCTGAGTCTGTTGATACATGGCTTCGGCCAGTTTGTGAGACGCTGTTGCCAGGGCCTCGGTTTTACTTTTGATTTCTTCGGCATCGCTGCCTTCGATAGCCTTTTTCAAATCGTCCAGTGCCGTTTCGATTTTCTTCCGATCGTCTTCTCCGATTTTGTCACCGTGCTCTTTAATCGCTTTTTCAGTGGTGTAAACCAAGCCGTCAGCCTGATTTCTGGCCTCAATCAGTTCGCGCTTCTTCTTGTCTTCACTCGCGTGAGATTCGGCGTCCTTGACCATTTTCTCGATTTCCTCCTCGGACAACCCAGAGGAGGCTGTGATGCGGATGGACTGTTCTTTCCCCGTGCCAAGGTCCTTTGCACTTACGTTCAGAATACCGTTAGCGTCGATGTCGAAAGTAACTTCAATCTGTGGGACGCCACGAGGAGCCGGAGGAATCCCGACCAACTCAAAACGCCCGATGGTTTTGT
>JAFDBS010000112.1 GCA_019313185.1 Deltaproteobacteria bacterium
AAATGCCGCCTAAACTCCTCAAAAGCGGTTGCATCACCCTCGGCTTGGTCAGCGAGCTTTCTTAACACGCCATGATGCTCGATCAGTGCATCTACAACATCCATAAGGCCTCCATAATTTTAAAATTTCAGGTTGTTAACAAATTAAAGTGTACCGTAAAAACGGTCATAAGGCATTCTCTGACCTT
The DNA here is from genome assembly GCA_019313185.1 of Deltaproteobacteria bacterium. GTDB lineage: Bacteria > Desulfobacterota > Desulfuromonadia > Desulfuromonadales > BM103 > JAFDBS01. The sequence continues at coordinate 188 of JAFDBS010000112.1, forward strand.
AAAAAAAGGCGACAAACCCGGCAATTCCCTTCTTGGTTCGATTGCCAAGACGGCAAGCGTTCAATACATTGTTTTTGATCCTGATGATAAACAGAGGGAGCTGTTTTGAGATTTTTTTGAGATTCATTTGCTAAGATCTTCAATATTGAATAGGGACGACGACAAAACAGGGATGATTTCTCTGAAACAGCTTCTGCCCGTTTTGATCGAATTAACAAACCATTCAAAGCCGTTGCATAAGTTTTTAAACCGTATCGAGCAACGGATCGTGTCCTCATTATAAGAAGGGCTACCATCTCAATGAAAATCAGTACAAACCTTTTCCTGAGCATCCTTCTTCTTGTCAGTCTGTGCTCCGTGTCATCTGCAGATCCATTGCAAAATGGCATCGAAGCTTATCAAAAGAAAGATTTTGATGCGGCACGGCAATTTTTTCTGTCAGCAGCCAACGGAGGGAACCCCGCCGCGCAATTCAATCTCGGGGTCATGTCAGAGCTTGGCCAGGGCGGAGCAAAGAGCTTTGAGGCCGCCTATCAATACTATCTCAAGGCTGCCGAGCAGGGTGTGCCTCAAGCTCAGTACAACCTCGGCGTTATGACGGCCTTGGGGAAAGGGACCGAGCAGGATCTTGCGGCCGCGGTCACGTGGTATCTTGCTGCCGCAGAAGACGGCAACGCCAATGCGCAATACAATCTAGGGGTCATGTACAAACACGGCCAAGGAGTGCCGCAGAGCTTCAAAGAAGCCGAGAAGTGGTTTCGCCGGTCAGCCGCGTATGGAAACGTCTGGGCACAAAACAATCTTGGCTTTCTGCTTGAACATGGCCAGGGTGTGCCACGAGATGCCAAGAAAGCGGTGACATGGTATCGAAAAGCGGCTGAGCAGGGATTTGCAGTGGCTCAGCTTAATCTCGGCATCATGTACGCCAATGGTTCCATCGCATCTGATAAATTCGATCACGCGTATGCTTGGTGGACCGTTGCCGCAACACAAGGGAATAAAACAGCGCAGACCTTGATTGAGCTAGCCCCTACCAAGTTCTCTGCAGATCATATTCAATCTGGACAGCGCCTGGCAGAACGTCTTTTAAGGGCCAATTGAAACATAAAGGGGCCGAGCAATTTCGCCGCCCCTGTTTTTCTGGAACGGGCCCGGCGCTTGCCAAGAGTGCGCTGGTTGAAACAAATCATCCGCAACCTAATGCCTCCATGGCCGGGCGTTGATTGTTGTTACTTTTTGCCTGGCAGCCGGTTACTACTCTCTTTGACCGCCTTGTCCAGCCGGATCTCCTTTCTCTGGTCAGTCATCAAATCGCGCAACGACACGTTCAATAAATATGGATATATTTGGGGGGACTCGGTGGATTCATCGGCGTGGTTCCCGGGGCCAGAAAAGGTGACCCTGAGGATGTAATCCCCTGGATATTCCAGAAAACAGGCGAGCCGCGGATCGGTATCCCAGCCGGGCCTCTTGGGTTTGGACGCCTCGCAAATTGTGGTCCCGTCGTATTTCAGAATTTGCAGAACAAACCGGCCGTTACCGCCTCCCGAGCAGCCGCCCTCTTCTTCCGTGGAGTCATGACTGTCACTGCAGCCCGATGAATGCTCATCAACTGTCGGAAGATCACTCTCATGACTGTCATGCGGAACTCGGTTAATATAGACATCGGCGTCCAGGTCGACAAAAATCACTTGGTTCCCTTTGCTTGAAAATTCATAATTGTCTTGGACATCTGATGGCTTCTTCAACACTCCTGCGATGGAGGCGGATCCCGCGTCTGTGGTAAATTGCGCTTGTCCTGCAGCAGGAACCAGCGCAAGGCAACAGCCGACAGCCCAGGCTATGCTTTTTGTACTCATCGCATCGCTCCTTTCTTTACCACAACAGGACCCTGGTGGCAGACACCCTTGAAACAGGGCCTGCCACAGGTCACTTTATCTCGGCCCAATCAATTAAAGAAAATCATTTCGACCAGCCGACCTTTTTTCCCTTGCCATTGTCGTGCTTGCCTTTGCTGACTCCAGGGGGGGTCTTTTTCGCTGTATCGTCGCCTTTGCCACCAGCGTTACCGCCACCGCCGCCACTCCCGGTACGCTCCAAGCTCCGAACGTCGATGTAGGTCAAGTTGTTGTCATAATCGATAACGGCATTCGCGCCGCCGGTATCTCCCCTCATCTTCCTCGAGAATGCTGATCTCCTCTTCTTCTTCGATGGGAAGCAGCAGCTGAGTGCCCGGGTCCCCAGTTTCTGCGCTTGCCGGCACGAAAAAGGTATTGAGCACGGCCGTTCCGCACGTGTCATCAAAACTGAAGGTGATCCGGTAATCACCACTCGCATCACCCTCGTTTACGATGAAATCGTTCAACTTGCGGACATCCCATGTGTATCCATAGATAATTTTCCCCTTCACGTTGATTTCCGCCGAATAATAATCAGGCCCGTCGCCGGCGGCCCAAACTGCCTTGTTAAATATCGGCGGATTGACCAACCCTTCGCCCGACCATACCTTATCAAAGTCATCCCAAACCATACTTTCCAACACAGGGTTGGGCTCACCAGTGGCCGGGTCGTCTCGATCAACCAGCAGTTTTTGAATGGTCAGGCGGGCACAGGGGGAATAAACGGTTGCCTGCTCTCCTGTGCCAAGCATTGCATTGCCTGATTGGTCGACTGCCAGCCCATGTACCTCATTTTTGCCCCACCCGGACACATGTTGCATCTGGTATTCTGGCATCAATGGAGGATCCATGTCTTGATAGAGCACCACTTCCGTCCGAACCTTTGATTTGGTGTACCAATCGACCGATTCCAGGTTGTCGCCCCAGTCAATCCAATCAACAACTAATGACGATGAATTGTAGTTCGTGCCTGAGACTATCCAGTCTATTGTTGCAGCTTGCCAGATATTGCCAGGATCTTTTTGGAGATAGGCTTTCACCCAACCAGTACCGGGCCGATCTCCAGTCGTTTGATCTGGGATACCATCATCGCAAAGGCTGCTATCATCCGGGTCCGGTGGGCAGCTCAAGGGTTCGATGTTGGGATCTGTTCCGGTTGTTCCCCACCAATACCACCATTCTCCGTTGGTGGTCGGCTCCATGCCGGCTGAACCAGGCAAGGCCTTGGTCACGCCTTCTGCCCAGATGACGGGAAAACTTAAATTGTTCCCGGCCTCTTCCCCTCCTGGCCTGCCGGGTTCTCCCTGTGCGGCCAGAGATGTCATTGGGAACATAAAGATTGCAATGACGGCCACTGACATGATTAAGTGGCGCCGTTTCACCGCATGTTTCTTTCTGTTGGTAACCATAGCAATACCTCCTTTGCGCCAGGGCCGCAGCGAAACCCAAGCCTGCCACCCTTGAGTTTTGAATGCTTTAATGAATTATCTCAAAGGAAACCCCTGCGACAATTAGCAGTCCGTTGAAATATGATTAACTAAAGTATTAATACGAATGGCGCGGTGAGAAGAAATTGAAGGTCAAGTTGGCGTGTCAAGGTCGGTCCACCCACTTTCGGTGACAAGGGCGACCAGTGAAGAGCGATTTGGAACATTAAGGGTTTTATAAATGCGGCTTAAATGGGCCTTGATTGTCGCCTCAGACAGGCAAAGCACATCGGCAATCTGTTTATTCTTTTTTCCATTCGCGACCAATCTGAGAATTTTTCCGTCTTGCTCGCTCAGTTCACGAAACTTGCCCCTGGATGGAAGGGCCTGCCTCTGCGATAACAGGGCTTTCATGTGGTTTTGTTCAACCCAGATTTCCCCGGCATGGACCTTGTGGAGGGCCTTGAGAAACAGCTCGAAACTAAGGCTTGAAGAAAGAATGCCGTGTATGCCATGACAATAGAGCAGGCAGGCCAAATCGCTTTCCTTAAGCCCAAGGTCCAGGCAGATATACTTTGATTGACCAAATTCATTCTTGAGAAAATCGATTTTGTCCCGTGTATCGAAAATTACAATGTCATGATCTGTTTGTGGGTTGGTAAAGTAATACTCTTCGATAAAACCGTTCGACAGCTTTTCGGTGAGCATTTTTTTGAGAGATGTTGTTACGATCAAACTATTTATACAGAGCAATATCTTCACTGTCTTGAACTTCCTGGAGATGATGAACAAAAACCATTAACGAACTTTAACATTGATGGCATAAGAAGCAAGGGCCGATACCCGTCAAACAACAAATTTTGGTCTTACATACAATCAATCGACGTGGGGTTGACATGGCAGTCTCGCAAATGCAGGCAGAGACGTTTTTGATCCTTGGCGAGGAGATGGTTGAGATGGAAAGATGAAAAACTTCTTTATTGCCATGGTCACCGACGGCAGAAAACCCCAATGAGGGGTATTAGCAGGGGACTTCGCCCCGATACATTGCAATGAAACGTCAGCTTGGGACCGAGTTTGCTTGATACTTTTCAAACGGGCATTTTCTTCGCAACGATTTTTTGAAATTTTTCTTTATTAATTGCGTACCTTTCATGTGTCCCTGACCCAATTTCAGCGATTTCATCACGTGCCACAACGGACCAGCTCGTTCTCGGGCCATCGACTTCAGTGCATGTGACGCTCACTTCAACCTCCATCCCTGGTGGTGTCGGCGCAGAGTGAGACACGCAGATGTGGGTGCCGAGGGTAATTTCATTGTCCTCAATGTGGTCACACAATGCCTCCATGCAGGCCCATTCCATCAAGCCAACCATAAAAGCTGTTGCAAAAACGTGAGGCATGTCTTGAAACAAGTGGGATTCCTCATAAACGAAGGGAACGGTCTTCTTTTCGGGCACCCGGTATCGATGAACAAACTTCATGCCGGCTTTAAGCGTAGGCTTCATGATGACCTCTCTTCAATGACGTCTTTCCAACGAAATTTACGACGTACAGCGCAAACCTTCTTACAAAAAGTTTTCCCAGGCTTGATTTTTGGCCTTTAACAAAACGCAACCGCTCTCCCTTCACTGGTTTCTTTTCGACCAAGCTTCGCAACCTTGGCCTCCGCAGTCAGCCTGGCCAGTCTTTGTTTGGTCTTACCTGGCGGCCAAAGACTTCTGGATTGCTTGGTTCCACAGGACCGGCCTGCGGGGCGGCAATGTGTCATCTGGGACACCCTCAACAGTCTCCAGCAAGTCGTCAAGAAGCCTTTGGAGTCAGATCCGCAGGGTGCAATGACTTTCTGATTGCAAGCGCCGAGCCGACTGTCCGAATTGTAAAATTTGGTCTAAGGACACCATGGCCTTCCCGCGACGACATGAATTGCTTTATCAACAGTTCTTGGTGCTGAGCATAAAATGCGATGGGCAGAAGGGATTAACGGCCCCTGTATCGCCCTGCACCGCCCGAAATGGGGGAACCACACAAGCCAAACCAGCCGTCATGCATGCCTGATTGACGTTTCATGAATGAGTCTTTTTAGCTGGTTGCGTCCACAGTACCAAATGATTATTCTCCTGAACCTGCTTTTCCTTGAAAACCCCTTGCGATCTCGGACATCTCCCGTAATCGTTTGTCGACTCTTTGATTGACCGTCCCTTCTGGCCAGTTGCCATCGTCCTGCCGCTCACCGGCCGGGAGTCCGGTCAAAATCTCGATCCCCTGATCGACTGTGGACACACTCCAGATATGGAACTGGCCATCTTTCACAGCGGCAACCACGTCCGGCTTGAGCATCAGGTTTTTCTTGTTTGCATCGGGGATGATCACCCCCTGTCGACCGGTCAGTCCTTTGGCTTTGCACACTGCATAGAATCCTTCGACCTTTTCATT
>JAFDBS010000113.1 GCA_019313185.1 Deltaproteobacteria bacterium
CTCCAGGAGATAAGCAGCAGTGAAGCCCAGGCAATACTGATCAGAATAATCACAAGTCGAAACATGGCCCGGAGAATAACTGATGCAGGATCAAAAAGCAAGATGCTTTTATCGGGCGTCGACGGGGCAAAATCAGAGGCCGAAGATCACGATCAAACCGACGATGACCAGAACGACGACTATTCCGATAACCAACTTAAGGTTGTTTCCGGACGGCTGTGAAGTTGCGCGTTCCTCAAGCCGGCCGACCACTGGAAACCGCTCGACCACGGCGCGCACGTGGGGTGCCGACCGGAGTTCGTCGGTCAAGTCCTGGCCGGCCTTGTGGTCAGGGGGATGCAGGCCGTTTTCCCAACGAGGGCTGTCGGTGACATCGTAAACCGTTCCGTTCACGGCAACGTAAGCGGGCCGGCCGTCACGGCCGTCATTCATGGCGAGTTCTTCTGGCGTCATATTTGTCCTCCGCAGTGAAGGTGGTGCCGTCCGGTTGAAGCTGCAAGCCCAGTTTCACTTTGACCCGTGCGAAAAAAGCCCCATGATTATAGGAGGGGGAAATCATGGGGCAAACCTTCATTCTCTCCAGGAGGAAGAAAATGAAGAAGGTAACTAAAACCTAGCATCAGATTCCCAGCTGTCAACCTTGTTGGGGCTAGAATTGATGTTGCAACGCAAGATGAAAGGTCACATCCGGTGACGCATTGATGTTCAAGTCCTCGCCAACACCGAGGTCGAGAAAAGTTTTCTCACCGATGCCGATGGAGCCCCCCATGGTCAAAATCACGGCCGGATCGCCAAGCTCGGTGAGGTCGCTGTCGTAGAGCGCCGAATGAACGTCGAGTTGCAGCTTCAGAGCCAGCCAGTCGAGAGGTTGCCAGCCTGAGCCCAGCCAGCCGCTGGCAGCAAAGTCTTCAACGTCGTCTTCAATCACATCGCCATCGCCCAAATAACTGATTCCGGCCCCGGCCCAAACAGCGCCCTGGCCAATTGAGAGCGGAAAATCCCGCTGCGCCGACAGCGACAGGGCGACGTCGAACGCCTCGCTGCCGGTCAGTTTGTCGGCATCTCCTGTGGGCAATTTGACTTGTGCTTGCAGCGCGACGGCTGAATTGTCCGACCGAGCATATTGCCAGGCCAGCAGCAGTCGAATGTCGCCAAGACCGTCGACTTCGTCATCCAAAAAAAGCCGTGTGTCTCCGTTGCGCTGGTAAAGGTATTCGATCTGATCGTTTTCCATGTCTTTGCGGTCGCCGTCCGGCAACCCGAACCAATCATGGAAGTCCTTGATAAAACTATCGAGGAAGCCTTCGGATTGGGACACCCATGGCAGGTCCAGCCCCAATTGGAGCTGGTCGTTGATCCCATATCGCAAGCCGGCAGTCACCACGTGGGTTTCCCCGTCCAAATAAATCAATTCGTCTTTCGCGGTATTGTCTGTCGCGATGTTGGACAAATCCAGACTCACTCGAGCGCTGACCTGTCCTGCATTCAAAAGCCGCGCTGTTTCGGCAATGGGAAGGCCATGAACGATCGCTGGCGGTGAAAAATTGCGGACCGCAAAAGGAGTCAGCTCGAGTCCCCAGGCTGAACAAGCCGTCACGATAAAAACAAACGGTAAGCAAGCACATGTTCGAAATGACATCTTAGCCTCCCAGCTTGACTCTAGGGTCGTTCAAAGGTCCGCTGACGCGCACGGTATAGAGACCGTCAGGATTGGGTTTTCCAATCAATTCGAGCAATGAGGCAATCTCTTGATCGAGGTTCGGGCCGGGGCGAATGTTGACCCGGACGTCCAGACGGCTACTGGACACAGTTCGGCCTATAAAAACCACACCGCTGCCGTTGATGTCAACGTCAGCCTGTTCTGCTGTCAAAGACTTGATCCGCATCGTTCGGCCCTGACCATCGACCCTCAGCCTGACCTTGCCAAGATCAAGCTCTGACGATCGGTCTCCGGCGAGCTTCAAACCACGGACCCTGGTCCGGTGGAAGGTCAGATCAAGCTCGGTCAAGGTGTCGTTGTCTAACCTGGAGCGGGTGTTGAGCTGGGCCGAATCGAGCATGGCATCAAGCCGAAAAGCGATGGGCGAATTGACCGGTAAATCCAAATGAATGCGATTGGCAAGAAGTTGTATCTGCCCTTCCTGCGACCAGTCGCATGTCATGTCACCACCATAAACCTCAGCATTTATTGTAAGAGCCGGGTCGCCACCGAAGAGGCTCGTCCAAAGTGGTGCGATCACTAAGCGATCGATCTCTATTGGCCTTGGCAGCCACGAGTCGGTTATGCTCAGCTGGTGGGCCACCACGTTCAACAAGGGGCGAACGGCAACATTTTCGATTGACATTTGGGCTGATGTCCGCGCTGCCACCTCTTGGAGAAGACGATCTTTCAATGCCGACACGGGGAAAAAAAGGTAGATACCGGCAAAAAATACTGCAAAAAACAGGATCGTTCCGGGAAGGATTAATCGTTGCGTCTTGTGCAACGGTGCTTTGTGTTGCGCTGACGAATCAGACTTCGATTTTAGGATTCCTCTGGGCAGCCTCATGCACTTCTCCTTAATGCTGACACCACCAGCGTCGCATCAAGTAAGGAGCGGTCATCGAAGCGTTGCTTAAGGTGAAAGTTTTTGACATGAATGGGCAAGTTTGTTTTGTCGATTCCCCAAAACAATTCAAGAAGTTGGCGCAAGGATAATTTCTCCAGCTTGATTTCGATCGTTTCAACAATCAGTTCGTTCTGTACAATCGGTGTTTCAGGGCGCATTGAGACCAGTCGGTCACGGCCAGCCGTTTCAGCCAGCAGGTTTTCGATAAAGGTCAGAGCGGAAAACTCCTGCCGGCCATCGAGTGTCGTTTCAGCTTGGCTCGTCCTTCGCTTCAAATCGAGGTATTTGCCATGTAAAGCTTTGACTTCCAGGAGTTGCTGCATTCTCAAATCGATGAGTTTGTCGAGTCGGTCCTGGGCATTCATGTAGGGGACGACAATCGTGAACGCCAGCAGGCACAAGAGAACAACGAAGCCGCCGCCGAAGACAAATATGCGTTCTCGTGGACTCAGTTGCTTGATCATTACCCCTCTCCTTGGTCAGACAGCGACAAAAGCAGCCGGAAGTTAATACGGTTCCCATCAATGCTCATCTTCGCGTCGGTTACTTGAGCACGGTTAAACATCGGCCGTTCCTCGAGCAGCGATGTCAGGCGATTGGCGGCTTCAAAGGAGGTCGTCCAACCGGATAATTTTACCTCGTTCCCGCTCATGGAGCATTCCTGTATTTCAAAAGAAACATTCTCTACGAGTCGAGAAAGTTCCGAGAGCACGGTCAAAGCCGAAAACTGTCCTCCGGAAAATAAATGGTCTTTTTCTTGAAGCTGGCGAATGGCACTTCGCAACTGCAGCGGCACATCGACAACAGCACTTGCATCCGGGAACAACGATCGGTAAATGTTGGCCATTTCCGTTTGAATTTGTTCTGCTCGACCTGCTTTGTCGAAATAACCAAGTCCCAGCGAGCTGAAAAAAATCAAGATTGACATGCCCAGTATCGCGGCAAGGAGAACGCACTTTCCTTTGAGGTTGGCCCACTCTCGCTGAAGGGCGAATTTACCGCGCCGAAAATTGAACGAACCCTCGATGCGGGCGGTTTTGGCTCGAAGAGCCAGCGCAACAGCGGGAA
>JAFDBS010000114.1 GCA_019313185.1 Deltaproteobacteria bacterium
GATTGTCGGCGCTAGATATCGAGACGTGCATAAAACGTCTGGACCTTGAAATCAAAAGCAACAACCCAATTGTCAAACGGGTATTTATTGAAGCCGAGAGCAGAACGAAACAAATCCAACGCTAAACTCCGGAAAACAAGCGTCCAGTTTATTTGCAAAATAATTGGAACTATGAAAAATGTTTTTTTCATGGAACTTGCCCTAGGGAGGACTGATGTGGTTGGGTCAGTGCGCACAACCCAGAAACTCCGGCCAAAAGCGATTTGAAGCCTCTGCGTTGACCGAAAGCCACAAAAGCAAGAGCCCCACGGTTCGGGAGGGAACGAACCGTGGGGCCAAATTTCTTTTTGGAGGTTGTGAAGAAGTTCGTCTTCGGCCAGCCTGCCACAGCAGGCCTTTGACTGATCTCCGGATTGTCTGCCACAACAATCCCTTGATGGTTTCTAAGATATCGAATTGTTCAATAAAAATAAACGTTCCAATCCGAAGATATTCCGTCGGATGATCGCACGTCGAAACTGTGCAAAGGCACAATCAGGGCACCATGACAGGACTCTCGGGGACTTTTAGCCTCTGCTCAGAGTCGTACAGTGCGCAATATGAGATGGCTGATTCGAGGATGTCCTGCAACCCTTCAAAACGGCCGATGGCATCGCTTCTGTAAACTTTAAACGGCTCTAGACCTCATTCGTGTAGAGCTTCATGGACTCTACCAACCATCTCAGGGGATGGCCTAAGCGTTTTGTCGCCCTCTTCCTGCCATGTGGACGGACAGCCTTCATCGACTTTTTTAGCAAGATAAAGGTTGGCTTTAAATTTACGCATTAATTCGTTTATGTTGCGGCCCATGTTGTAAAAGTTGACCTCGGAATTCATCAGCACACCCGCCGGGTTGATAATAAAGGTCCCTCTCAAGGCAAGGCCAGAGAAATCATCATAAACACCAAACAGCCTCGAAAGAGAACCTGTCGGGTCTGCTCCCATCGTATAGCGCACATCGGCAAGCTCTTTTTCATGACGTTGCCATGCCAGGTGGACGTAATGAGTGTCTGTGCTGACAGTCACAATGTCTGCGCCCATTTTGCTGAAACGGTCATTCTGCTCTGCCAGAGCAGCAAATTCGGTCGCTCAGACAAACGTAAAGTCTGCAGGATAGAAAAATAGAATTGTCCAGCGCCCTGCCTGTTTTTGCTCGGCGAGGCTGAATTTGCTGAAATTTTTTGCGACTGGATCGTAGGTGTCCATCTCAAAATCGGGGACTTCATGTCCCAGCATCAGTTGGCCTGTTCCTGATTCGCTCATGACGTTCCTCCTTTAAGGACGTTTCGATAGGATTGATAAGAACAACCTTGTAATGTCAGGATAGCCTGAAAAGAATGGTTGTCAACGTGATCGAATAAACCCTTAGACAGGGCTGACAACGGCACGCCAATCATAGGGGTCAGACCTTACTCTGGTATAGCATTGATCTGGATTAAGGCTTGAAACGCCGAAGATCTCTGCTTGGCAAATTGCCCAAACCACTTATCATGAATCTGGAAGATATTTCCGGTCCGGTACAGACGAGCAATGACGGTGTCAGCGACCAGGCGAAAATCGGAATCATTTTTTCTGACGGCCAAGGCAAAAGGTTCATATGTAAACAAGTCCGGCGAAACCCTGTAATCCCGTGGACGAGCGGATGCCATAGCCAAACCGATCAACACCACTTGGTCAGCAGAAAATGCGTCAATTTTCGCTTCGTTCAATGCTTGAAAGCCTTCTTCTGAGGATTTCACTAAGACAAGGTCTGCATTAACCCCAGTTTCTGTCAAAAGGTTTTTCAGAGAAACGGCGGTCGTCGACCCGTCGGTCACGCCTATTTTTTTTCCTTCAAAGCCTTGGCTGATATCTGTTTTCGCCAACGTCATGAATGAAGCGCCGGTTACAAAAGTAAGTTGACTGAAATCAACGATTTTCCCTCGAGAAATGGTTCGAGTGGTCGCCCCGCACAACAAGTCAATCTTGTTCGATGTCAAAGCGTCAAACCGGCTCTTCGATGTCACAGGGATGTATTCTACAGAGATTTTCTGACCGATGGTTTTCTCTATCTCGTCGACTATTTCAGAGCAGATATCAATGGTGTAGCCGAGGGGTTGCCCGTCTTTGCCTTCAAATGCCAGTGGCGGCAAGTCTTGACGGTAACCAATTTTGATTTTCGACGCCTGACTTATCTGTTGAAGAGTCCCCGTCAGTTCCTCCGCATAAAGAGGGCAATTCAAACCCAGCGTGGCAACAAAAATGCTCACCAGAACAAATCTCATAAATCCTCCTCGCAATGTTTGGACATCAGGGATCACCTAGACGGCCCAGATAACCTCATCAATCCGCTTCATAATGGTTGAGCGGACGCTCTGTTTACAAAGATTGTTTTATACTAAACGCTCCAAGAATTTCCCCGGGCGAGAAACCCGTTGATTGATCCTCTGGGTATAATTCCATGAGTTTGGCCTGCACGTCGGGGGCAATCTGTGTTCCATGGCAAGTCAGGCAAAGCTGTCCAGCCGGGATAACTTTCATATAGCGAAAGACCTTCTGGCCCAGATTGTCTTGCAACTCAGAATACTCCATCGTGGCCAGGTCTTCACCCCTGGCGCGTCTTTGTTCGAACGCCTCAAGGGTTTTGCTTTCCCAGGCATCCGGAGCGTTCTCTGCATTTCTAACGCGAAGACTTGTTCTGCGAATCTCCCAGTTTTTTTCTCGTGAGATATTGTCCGCAATCTGTGGGGCTTTCTGACTGCAAACTGAGATGGCGCCGATTACGTCGTTACCCTCCAAGGCTGCGAAGAGGTTGCCTTTAAGCTCACCGGCATATTGCCGGACGGTCTGACGGTATTCGGCGTTTCGATCCACTTCTTCAGAATGGATCACGGCAATCTGAAAGCTCAACGTCAGCAAAATGGTGATCAGGCAGACTTTGTGCGTGATGTCCTCCGCGTTTTGGCAACAGCGACTGTCCAATCAATCTTGGCTGTTTAAAATGACACAACGTTGAAGGTGTGCCAATCGGTTCCACATCAATTATAAGGGAAAGAATTTGGTTTTCTATCTCGGTCGTTTCATTTGGCTATGGAATACAGAACAAAAGGGTTATGGCTTTTGTAAAATTAAAGAGTTGACAGGTGTGTTCTGAGCTTTTTGTGCTCAGGTTGTAGCAGAGTGGTCAAACAAGACCACGTTCTTCTCTATAAAAAATTATCAAGAGCCAAGCATGCAAGGTTGGTCAGCGTTGTCTTGATCATAATAACGAGCCTCAATGACATTCTGTTCAGGATCCCGAAAATATATGGACACGCCAGACCCATGAGCCCCCCAGCGCCGGACCGGTCCATCATCAACCTGGACGTTAAATTGACTCAACCGTTTCCGCAAGTCCTCCCAGGAATCTTTGTCAAGGCACAGGCAGAAATGGTTGAGATTTGGCCTGCAGACATCAGGTGGGCTGGTCTTTTCCCAAAGCGGCTTGGGGAAGAGGTCAATGATGGCATCCTTGTTCAATCGCAGAGATGGGAAGGGAACTTTCTGATCGTTAAACTCTTCAAGCCGCTCAGTTTGCAACTGCAAAACGCCGGAATAAAACTCGACCATTTTGTCGACGTCAAAGGCATTGATGACGATATGATCGATTTTGCATTTCATCATGCCCTCCATTAAATGAGCAGTTTGGAAAGTTTATCAAAAAATCTAATGATCATGACAATCCTTGCGTTAAAAAAGCCATGCTTATTGAAGAGAATAGTTTTTGACAAGGTGATTTTAAAAACAAAGAAGGTGTTTTTTTGAAAAATGTCCAGATCGGCATAGTGCCGGTGGGCCCAGTGTGGCCTGCGAATCCCGGATGTATTGATGATAACAATTGCAATTCCATGCCTCAATCACTATCCTTAGCGATTATGACGCCCATCAGGCCGTCAGCAACGACGTCATTACCCAATCAATAGAACAAGAACAGCCCATGAATGCAATCGAAACCAACAACAAAAAACTCTGTGAGTTATACCCCCGAATCGAAAGCCTGACGCTGTTTGTCGCATTTCAAAAGGCAAACGCCGATGTCGAACCAAATTACCAGCAGATTATCTTTACAGGGAACTCCGATGCGACGTTTTCGCTCCATTGCTCTCGGGATGAATGTTTCGGTGGCGGCTTTGACTATAAGCCGTTTATCGATGACATGATGCGTAGCGGAGACGAACTGGCCCATGGCAAGATCGTATGTCAAGGGTCCTTGGGCTCAGGCGACGAGGCTCAGGGCTGCCGGCTGCGCTCGGAATACCGAATTGTGATCCGTCGAAAGCCTTAGGCAGACAGAATGGAACTTATCGTCGCCTTGAGCAACGTGACGGTCAGATGCAAAGGAGTCATCCATGCTCTATATCATTCAGAAGATCACTTCTGGACAAGCTGAACCGCCGAAAGTTTTTGCTGATCAGAACTCGGCCAGGGCGGCCTTCACAGATCTTGTCCACCAGACCAGCGCCGCGGATTTTCACACATATTGCACCAGACAGCATGCTGACCCCGATTCGTTTGCAACAGCCTTGGCGTTTGCCGAAAACGAAAACACACAAGGAGCGTATTGTTGCTACTGGGAACTGGCCGTGGAAGCGGCGGGAGCAGCACACACCCAGCAGCTTGCCGAACAAAACAGCGCTTCGGCTTTGCAGTCCGTTACCGAGGTGCAGCAACATGTTCTGGCCGTCCAGACTGAATTGCATGGTCTCTCGGAAAAATTGTCCGACATGAGCCAAGAGCTTCTTAGGCTACATAAGCAACTTTCCAACGATCAGGAACAAGTGGATTCAACTGGAGCTTCTGGGGCCGGCAAAAGACCCGACTTGGTCCCTGATGAGCAGGACGAAAAATACCAGACTGCTGAGTGGCGTGATTTTGTCCAATCGCTGATCCAGATGTGCGGAGGGAACAGGGGAGAATTCCCTCTTCTTTCCCGCCATGACTGGCGTCAAGCGATCTACGACAACCAGACAACTCTGGAATATTGGGATTGGGTGGCGATTGCCATCGACGTGTCCATAGAAAGAGCCAGGGCCAACGGCTACAGCATCGAGGAAGACAATGCTCAGAAAGGACATTTTGCTTTTCTTGCTCCAAGTGGGGAAAGAAGTTCTATCCTGTATGAGATGGAGGATCTGGCCTGGTGTGCTGCAGGGTTGCATGCCAAGCAACAGGGCAGATCAGAATAAACACGGTTTTTATGACCGGACAAGTGGGAACCTGTGAGACAGACGCTTCGCATGGGGTGCCTGGCCAGGGCAAGCTTGAGTCGTTTGTGCAAACAGCATTGACGGACGCCACAATGCCTTCTGTTGGCCTCAGCCTTGTTGCAGCGTTTGCGGCGCAAGGCAAGTTTCTTGTCGTTGCTGACCGAGGTGTGAATTGCGCTGCTTCGGCCCGGCTATAGCCTTTGACATATTTGATAAGATTCTATAAATTCCAAAACCGGTTGGCTGGCTTGCAAAAGAAGCCGCAACGAATTCGGCTTCACTGGCTTAAGGACATGCGAATCATTTTTTTGGGTTTAACGCTGCTTTTATGTGTTCTCCTTGCCGGCTGCCTGGCAACCAAGGTTGTTACGATTCCGATGCGGGTTGCAGGTGAGGCCGTAGGTTTTGTCCCGGTGGTTGGCGGTGCAGTTGAAGGTGTTGTGGATACAGCAGCTGGCGCCGTCGATTTAGCGCCTCTCTGAACGGGACTCTGTTCTCATGCCTTAACAATGGCAACTGATTAAAAGTTGATCTCCCATTTTTCCAGTCTTTCTTACGATTGTTCACTCTAAAGACTCATGTGCTGACCTGAAATACGGTGGGATTTTCCGGATCATTGTTGGTCTTCGTCAAAGCCAAGACGCAA
>JAFDBS010000115.1 GCA_019313185.1 Deltaproteobacteria bacterium
AGGATGCAAAGCAGCAGTAAAGGCCATGCCATTTTGCGCAAATAGTGGTAATCCAGCTGCATCAGAATACCGAGCAGGATTAAACCCATAACTGCATAAGCTCCTTGCCGTTTCAAAAAATACAGACTGTTCCCGTATTCGCGTATCGCCATAATTGATGACGATGAAAAAACCATCACCACACCGAGACAGGTCAAACAGACCGCAAGTAAGAATATGGAGGTGTCATGTCCACGCCTGATTTCCATCAACAGCCTCTGGCCACATCAAGTGCTTTAAACGCTTCGGTAAATGCTTTGCCTCGATCCTCATAACTTTTAAACATGTCAAAGCTTGAACACCCCGGTGATAGGAGTACCGTGCTCCCTGGAGCGGTAATTTTGTCAGCAAGATGGACTGCCGCCACCATATTGATAGCTTTATGAATCTCGGTGATGTCCTCGAAAGCCTTGGCCATGCGCTCAGCGGCTTCACCGATTAAGATCAAATGGTTGACTTTAGTTGCCACCGCCTCCCGCAACGGTTCAAGATCACCTTGTTTGTCTTTGCCTCCCGCAATCAGGGTCACTGGTGCTTTCAATCCGCTAAGGCTCTTTACGACACTGCCAATATTGGTTCCTTTGGAGTCATCGATCCATCGGCAGCCATTCCGCGCACCAATTACTTCCATGCGATGCGGCAAGCCTTGAAATAGTTTTACCGTTTCCCAGGCAAGATCAGCAGGGCACCCTTCTAGCAGAGGAGGAATCAGCGCAGCCATGACATTTTCGATATTGTGGCGACCGCTAATCTGCAACTCCTCAACTGGAAAGCTCAACGTTTCCCCTCGCCAATGCCAGTGAATCTCGCCTCCATTAAAACTCATGCCATCACGTAAAGCATAAGCACCGCTAAACATGACCGGTCGGGCTTTTACCTGACCCCGTAGTTTGGCAACCAGTGGGTCATCAGCATTTAAAACGGCAATATCGTCTGAGGTCATGTTCTCAAATAACCGCGCCTTGGCATTGATGTATGCGTCCATGTTCGGATAACGGTCGAGATGATCCTCGGTAATGTTAAGCATTACGCCGTATTTCGGATGAAATGAGTGAATCGTCTCTAACTGGAAAGAAGACAGTTCAACTACCAGCCAATCCCAATGGTCATCCACCGCTGTGATGAGTGGTTTTCCCAGGTTTCCTCCAACAAAAGTTTGCTTTCCCCAGCATTTGAAGATTTCGCCCATTAAGGTTGTAACGGTGGACTTGCCATTGGTTCCCGTAATGCCAACGAGTGGCGCCTGCAATTCTTGCCATGCGATTTCAATTTCTCCGGCAATCGGGATACCCAGGCCACGAGCTTTTTCTAGAACGGGCAAGTTAACTGGAACACCAGGGCTGACCACGATCAGGTCCGTGCCTTGGAACAAGGACTCCGTGTGACCGCCCAAGTCAAAAGAGATCGGGATGTTTTTCAGTTCCTTTAGGCCGTCAAGGTACTCTTCGGAACGTGAGTCAGACAGCACAACTTTAGCCCCGCGCTGACAAAAAAAACGTGCCAAGCTGCAGCCGGAATTTCCCGCGCCAACCACAACAATTTTTTTGGAATTGTAATCACCCATAATTTAACGCAGCTTTAACGTTGACAACCCAATCAGAGCCAAGATGAAACTGATGATCCAAAATCGAACAATAATCTTCGGTTCTGGCCAGCCTTTCAGTTCAAAATGATGATGGATGGGCGCCATTCTGAAAATCCGTTTCCCGTAAAAACGGAATGATGCAACCTGGACAATCACGGAAAGTGCTTCCATAACAAAAATTCCACCAACAATTACCAAAACGACTTCTTGTTTGGTAATTACGGCAATCGTTCCGATCGCTCCGCCCAAAGCGAGGCTGCCAATATCGCCCATGAAGACTTGGGCCGGATAAGTATTAAACCAGAGGAAGCCAAGCCCTGCACCAACCATTGCTCCACACAAAACAGCCAACTCGCCGGCTCCTTGGACACTGCTGATTTGCAGATAATTTGCCAAGTTGGCGTGGCCGGCCACATAGGCGAAAACCAAATATGCTCCGGCAGCGATCATTACCGGCCCAATCGCCAATCCATCAAGTCCATCGGTTAGGTTGACCGCATTACTGGCTCCAATAATCACGAGCATCGCAAAGGGGACATAGAACCACCCAAGATCAGGGTTCACGCCTTTGAAGAATGGGACAGTCAGCGTGGTTTGAAATGCAGGATAAAACTTCAAAGCGATTGCCACGCTGAATGCGATCAAGATCTGCCAGAGCATTTTTTTCCGCGGTGACAAGCCATCACTGTTTTTCATTCGCACCTTCAGCAGGTCATCGCTAAAGCCTATGACTCCGTATCCAGCAGTCACCAGGAGGGTAAGCCAGACATAGAGGTTACTCAAATCAGCCCAAAGCAATGTCGGCATGACTATTGCGAGAAGAATCAACATACCGCCCATCGTAGGCGTGCCTTCTTTTTTGAAATGTGACTCCGGGCCCAACCTGCGAATACTTTGGCCGACTTGCAAACTTGACAGTTTTTCAATCAGCCATGGGCCGAGGAGGAAACTTATCACCAGAGCCGTAATCGCAGCATAGATGGTTCGAAACGTAATAAATCTAAATACGTAAAAAACTGAGAATTCTGTATGCAATGGATACAATAAGTGATAGAGCATTGCGATTCCTAAAGGCTATTGGCGACAAAGCCCAAATGGCTTGTCCTCAATTGCGCCGTTATAAGTTCCATACGCATTCCTCGCGACCCTTTGATTAGGATCCTGTCCCCTGGTTTGAGGATTTTCAGGAGTTGCCCCGCGAGTTTTGCATCGTCGTCAAAAGAGTAAACACGGTCCTCTGCCAAGCCCTTATCCAGGGCGCCCAAGGCAATTTCACGTGCTAAAGGCCCCTTGGTGAAAAGCCAATCTACGCAGTCCGCAGCAACATAACCAATTTCTCGATGCAGTTCTGCGGCGGCCTCTCCCAATTCCAACATGTCACCAAGAACAGCAACACAGCGGCCCGGGCGTCCAAGGTCATGCAAGGCATCTAGAGCGGCCCTGACCGAGAGTGGATTGGCATTGTAACTGTCTTCCAAAACCACAATATCATCGGGCAACTCGATGAGTTCCATTCGACCTGGACAAGGGCGAAAGGCTTCGAGCCCGCTTACAACACCATCAATATCGACATCCAAAACTGTCCCAGCTGCTGCTGCTGCAAGGGCATTGGAAACATTGTGCCGGCCAGGAACCGGGAGATTGACCTCTCGCCGATCGTTTTCGATCCACAGGGTAAAGCTGACCGAACCATTGATTGCCCGGACATTTTCCGCACGCACCTCCGCAGCTGAAGA
>JAFDBS010000116.1 GCA_019313185.1 Deltaproteobacteria bacterium
GCCACCAGTTCAGGGACGTTGGTTCCATTGTTAGCACCCCAATTGTAATATTATATCCAGTGCTTGTAGAATTGCCGTTGGATTTCAACGACGCTGAATTTTATCAGATGCACCCTAGCTCAAAGAGGCTCTTCTAAATTGGTTAATAAGACAGCTTGACGATTAAAGATGAACCTGGAGCAAGACAAGCCAAAAGAAAACTCAAGAGTTCAATCCTGCATGTGAATCCACACTGTAAAGTTTTTTGCAATGCACCTGATTTTAATATTGTACTAACTCTCCGCTGACCTGGGGCGTAAAAAAATGAAAGGATGGTTGTTGTTTCTCTTTCCATACGAAAATGGTCGTTCCTCGTCAGACCGCGACCAATTCTGATAGCAGCCTTAATAATTTTCCCCTGCCAATTGTTGTTCCAGGCACTCTTTGTCTGTGACCATCAAGAAATTCAGCCCGGCGAATTCGATGGTATCGGGTTGGCCAATTACAGTCTACATTCTGGGTTCTTGGAAATCACTGGAGTGAAAATCAACGCATCAGGCCTCACATATTCCAAGGTTAGCCATACACTCCTATTGGTGACCAACGGACCAACAGAAATTAATGAACTGACGCTTGATGGCAAACCATTGCGAACAATACAATTGGTGGGATTTAACGATACGGAAGGTATCGCTCATATCCATGGGAACCTTTATGCAGTCATTGAAGAGCGGGGTGACACAATAGCTCTGGTGACCATTTCCAGATCGACGAAAAAGGAAGCAAAGACCATAAGGCTTAGCGACAATCCAGGCAACAACAAGGGGCTGGAAAGGGTGACATATGCCCCCATTTATCAACGTTTGCTTGCTGTCAAGGAACGCAGTCCACGTGGGCTTTATACTGTGCTCAATTGGAATTACCTAAATACTTTGCCCAAAACCGAATACCAAAAGGTGATGCCTTGGAAATGTTAGGGGTTGAACGATTTTTCCGAAATCCACCATGACCCAAATAGTGATCATATATTTTTGCTCAGTAATGAATCTCGTCGGATAATTGAACTTTCCCGTAATTGGATGGTTGTTGACAAACTAGAACTGAGAAAAGGCAAGTCTGGTCTTAAAGATGATATTCCGCAAGCGGAGGGGTTGGCATTGGCTCCGGATGGGACCCTTTATGTCTGCAGTGACCCCAATCTTCTGTACATTTTTAGAAAAACCTAGAACACGTTGATCAAACCCTGCCGTGCTGACAAAATTATTTAACCAAAGGTCAGTCCTAGTCAATTATAAGTGTTCGGCTTTTCAATTCAAGTTAGTATGATTTTCTTGCCAGTAAACTGAGACTTAATACTCATTTGGGAATAGCAGTGAGGAAATCTCCTGTTTTTTGATAGTCACTGCTATCCTCGAGTAAGCCATGACTTATTGAATTGGGTGATATATGAAAAAGGTCATCCGTTTTCAGGTGGTCACTTGATGTTTAGAGACTAAAATTGTTACATACCAAAACCGACGTACAGCCAGCAATGCCAGACAAGTTAGGATGACTGAAAATTTAGTTCTTACATCGTAATCCCACAGGGGTAAGCCTGTGGATGGAAGTTCCCGATGTCTTCCGTTAGAATGGGCACATGGATTACCGGAAGCAAGCGCACGCGGTGTATTCCATGCGCTCCCACATCGTCGTGTCGACCAAATCCCTTCCACCCCCCAGTAAACTTTGTCCAAATGCAAGGTGAGGAAGACAGCGGGCAAGCAGAGCCTGGCCTATCAGATGCCACGGGCGTGAGCCCGTGGTAGTTTTATTTTAGTGCGCGTGCTCGTGTCCTTGTTCAGAGGCCAGCCGCGGCAGCCCATAGTGATTGGTATCGCAACTTTTCCAATCCGTCTTGTCGACCACGACATAAGAAGCATAACGCTTCCCCGCATCCTTAAGCAGAGTTGAGTCAACGCTCCCCTGCATGAACGTAATTTCCTGGCGCAAGTCTCCGTCACGATCAACAACACGGAGGGGTAGATAGTGCGATTCGCTCCACCAGATTTCTTGCGGCAGGTTTTTTCGCGTGCTGACGGTAGAGGGTTTCGGCACATATTTACGGAAAACGATCCCGTATTTTTCCAGGCTTTCTCCTGTCGGCCGAAAATCTTCGATGACAGAGGCCGGAACACCCAGGCCAAAGATATCTGCCCAACCGTGCCCGAGCCCCGCATCGGCCAGGTCGCTTTCGTGATATTCAAGGATGGCCATTTCATGGCTATCGACCAACTGAGCGAAAACACGACGGCGATCAACGGGGTTTTGCATAAACAGCCACTGCTGTTCGGCAGCGGGGTTTTCAATATGCATGCGATTTGCGGTTCGGGTTACTTGCTGCGTCACAGTTCGCAATTGATCGCCATGCCAGGTGTGCGAGGCAACGGTCAGAGTCATTGGTTCGATATCGTCTATGGCATCGGGGATGTCCGGAATTTCATGCGGCGCGCCATAACGTTTTCCCGGGCGTTCCCCAAACACCGGTCGGCTTACCGATTGCTCCCAAAACGGGTTAGGGTGGTAATCCTGTTCATGGTTCTTGAATGAATCGTCCTTATCGGCAAGTTGTGCCTCTACACGGGCAGAAAGGCCGGGATGACAGCCGGCCAGAAAGACGACAAGGCCGGCCAAACAAATGACCATCATTTCTCTGGTTGTCATGTTAATGTCCTCATATAGTTCAAGCGTGCTGAATGGCATCGCATAGATAAAGAGCCCCCGACCCCGGATCGAGCCCGAGATCGGGGGCAAGGGTGACGTTTTAGTATTTAAAGGCCGATTTCATGACGTCAAAAATGTGGGTATTTTTCACAGTGCCATGGACAAGCCAGGACTGAGGTCCGATACCGTAGATGGCCACATCTTCCGCAGCATGGGTTTCCGAACCGAGTGGCACAGCTGCTTCCTGGAGATACTGGGTATGCTCAGATCCGGTGTTGCCGAAGGCATCAGGGTTCTGGGTATTGGCACCAGTCAGCCCCGGAAAGGGGTCGACGGTCGGATCAATACGCGGCCCTGAGCGGTAGCCCGGGCCGTTGTGATAACCAAGGATGGTGTATGGAATGCCGTTGCTGTCCGTACTCGTGGATATACTGCCGCTACCTGCACTAATGTCATAAGCGACATCAAAAATACCATCATGCTGATGGGGCATGTCGTTATCCAGGTAGGACGCGGGAGCCGTGCCGATATTGTATTGTAGGTCAGCCGGTTTTCTCATCGGATAACCGGCGATATTGAAGACATGGCTATGATCGGCGGTGACGATGATCAAAGTGTCCCGCAGGTCGACTTTATTGACCGCCGCCTCGATCGCCTTGTCAAAGGCTTCGGTATCAGTCAGAGCACGAAAGGCGTTTCCAGCGTGATGGGCATGGTCGATTCGGCCGGCTTCAACCATGAGGAAATAGCCCTTGTTGTTTTCCAGCAAGGCAATAGACTTTTTAAGCATTTCCTCGATGCTCGGTTCCCCGCCGAGATCGTTAGGGCGGTCATATTCGTATTCCATGTGGCTGCGCTCGAACAGACCAAGTATGGGAAGATCTTCTTTGGCCAGACTGTCGAAACCAGACTGGTTCCAGACATAAGTGTAGCCTGCATCCTGGAATTCCTTGCGGAGATCACGGCCATCGCCGCGGCTACCGCTTTCACCTTCTTCATCTGTCATGCCGCTGGGCGTAAAATAGCGGCGTCCCCCGCCCATGAGCAGGTCGATGCCATCTTCCAAGCGTTCGTTATAAGTGGCGTCGGTGGGCAGTGCTTGCAGTGCAATGGCATTCTCCTGGTTTCTTTCATTGACATGAGCATAGCAGGCCGCTGGAGTGGCATGGGTCACTCGGGCTGTTGAGACCACGCCGACTTTTTTTCCAGCCTGCTTCGCCATCTCAAGAAGGGTCCACAGCCGTTCTCCGTTGCCATTGTTGTTGAAGTCCTGACGTTCGGTTTCAGCGCCAAAGCCGATGACGCCGGAATTAGCATTCACGCCTGTCATCATGGCGGTCATGGTCCCAGCACTGTCTGGGGTGATATGGTCCGCTGTATAAGTTTTGGAGAGGGCGGTATGCGGAAATTGATCCATGGTGAGCTCACCGTCAATGCCTACGGAAAATATTCTTGATGCAGTCACCGTGGAGACTCCCATGCCATCACCAACAAAGAAGATGATGTTCTTGGCCTTGGGAAAGTTTTTGAATTCGGTCTTGTGGCTATCCATTTGCGCGGCGATACTCGTCGTGCTTAACATCGCCATCATGGCAGCTATTGCTGCAATTTTTTTGGGTTTCCGGCTTACTTGCATGAGTTTTCTCCATTTGTATTAACGCGGTTAGAATCTTTCTTGTGCTTTATTACCTAGAGCGACGGACCTAGTTAAATTCCTCCTTTCTGCAAGAGTCATAGGGTTTCTGAGGCCCCGACTCAAATGCTGGAAACAAATTTTTAAACTCATGCAGATTATGCGTTGAACAAATTTAAATTTTATGTGGATGAGATTAACTGTTCGTTATCAAGCCGATCAAAGTTAATTTTCATGGTTTAATGAGAGTGCAAAAGGTTCTGATTCTTATGATCAGCAGATCTAAAAAATTCCCCAAAATCCCATTAACTGACGATTAAAATGCAGGAGAAGGGTTTTTGGGAACTTTCAAACCTCCTTTAGTTTGTTGCGCATGATGCTTAAAAAAACATGAACCTCCAGGCTTTTCAATGTCGAAACAATATTCAAGTGAAATGCAAGAGAGATAGA
>JAFDBS010000117.1 GCA_019313185.1 Deltaproteobacteria bacterium
CCTAGGCCAGGTTTGGCGCCGGGGAGATCACCCAAAGAACCTTGGTCTGACCGTTGAATGTATTGCGCCAACGATGCGGCAGCGAGGCTTTAAAAACGATCGAGTCGCCCTTCTCGAGGTAAAACCGCTCTCCCTCAACGAAGAATTCAATGGCGCCTTCCATGACCAGCGCAAATTCCTCGCCGGTGTGGACCATCCCCCCGTCACCACTGCTGCAACCCTCGTCAAGGGTATCAAAGAAAACTGTAAAGTTGGAATCGCGCAGTCCTTGCGTCAGGCTGATGATTTGATGTTTGTCCTCGAAGAAAAAAATCGGTTCTCCGCGGCCCTTGCGGGTATGAATGACCGTTGAACCCTTTTCGGCTTCTTCGACAAAATAGCTAATACTCATGCCAAAGGCATTGGCCAGCTTGACAAGAATTTCAACTGAGGGCGTGGTAAGACCGCGTTCTATTCTTGAAATCATGTTCGAGGAAACGCCTGAGGTCTCAGCTAACTCCTGAATTGTCATGTCATTTCTTAAGCGTGTCGCTTTTAATTTTTTACCGATAAGTTTTTTAACCATGGATTAATAACCTTTTAGACAGTTTAGAAATGAAATAATGTTTTAACATTCGGCACAGAGGTTGTCAACGACATATGTATCAAAAATGACATAAATGGTATGATGAATTGTCACCCTGGATTCTTCCCAAGGTTGACAATTCTTGTCACTGAAAATAAGATGTGCGCTCCACAACCATTCGGAAGGACATCAACCACATGATCAAGGCAAGCTTGGCTGCAGAACTCACAGAGCAGGTTCTTGCAGGGAAACCTCCCAGTCGAGAGCAAGGTGTCGCCATACTGATGTCGCGCGGCGCCCAATATACAGCATACATGGCGGGAGCCCATGGTTTAAAAGAAAAAGCTTTTGACAGCAACATTCGTCTTTGTTCAATCATCAATGCAAAGTCTGGACGGTGCCAAGAGAATTGCGCATTTTGCGCTCAGTCAGCCCACTTTGCCACCCAGTCACCCACATTTCCTTTGAAAAGCCTGGACGAGATTCTTCTTGGTGCAAAACAAGCTGCTGCCGAAGGGTCTCACTGCTTCGGCATTGTCACCAGTGGCAGCAAGCCGAAAGACGGAGAGGAATTTCAGCGTATCCTTCATGCAATCCGCGACATTCGTAGCCAATATTCCATTGCCCCTTCTGCATCTCTTGGAATGCTGACTGACGACCAAGCCCAAGCACTGGCCGACGCCGGCTGCGTTACCTATCACCATAACCTTGAAACGGCCCGGTCCTACTTTCCAGAAATCTGTACCACGCACAGTTATGACCAAGACATTCAAACTGTCATATCTGCCAAAAAGGCGGGGATGAAGGTTTGCTGTGGCGGAATATTTGGCCTGGGAGAATCCATAGCGCAACGGGTTGAGTTCGCCGAGACATTACAACAACTTGATGTCGACTCCGTGCCTCTGAACTTTCTTTCGCCCATCCCGGGGACCCCTCTTGAAGGTCGATCTGAGCTCAAGCCCATGGACTGCTTGCGTATTATTACCCTGTTCCGCTTTTTTCTTCCCGGAAAACCGATCAGCGTCTGCGGCGGTCGTGAACACAATCTCCGCGATTTGCAGGCAATGATGTTTATGGCCGGTGCGAGTGGCACCATGATCGGCAATTACTTGACAACAACCGGCCGGTCAAAGGAAAGAGATCTGCAAATGTTTGATGATCTGGAAGTCCAAATCGATGACTGCGTCTAACCTAAACCGGTCACTCTTCATAACCGGCACCGATACCGGGGTCGGCAAAACCCTGGTGACAGCTGCACTGGCTCGATATCTGTCATCTCAACATGTCAGCGTGGGCGTAATGAAGCCAGTTGAAACAGGGGTGAGCGATCCATCCTCACTCGGCGAGGATGCCAAATTGCTACGGTGGGCCGCCGGCAGCAACCAAACGGCGAACACCATTTCACCATATCGGTTTTCTATGCCAGTCGCTCCGGCCCAAGCAGCCGCTGCGACGCAAACGAACATTGACGTTGAACAGATTCAGGACACATTAAATGAGTTGCAAAAAACATTTGACATCGTCTTGGTTGAAGGCGCCGGAGGCTTAATGGTCCCGATCCAAGGGGGTTTTCTGATCGCAGACCTGGTGAGAACGCTGCAGGCCCCTCTCCTTCTGGTGACCCACCCGCGACTCGGGACGATCAATCACACCCTGCTGACAACGTTTTGTGCACAAGCATTGGAGATTGACTTGGTCGGCTATCTGATCAACCGTATGCCATCACAGGCGAGCCAAGCGGAGCGAGAGGCTCCGCACTGGCTTGCCTCGCTGGCGAGCAGTCATCTGCTTGGTGTTCTGCCCGAAGTCAGCGGGGATAGCCAAAACAAGGTGCTCAAACTGGTTCAAGCCATAGAAACTCTTCCCACATTACAATGGTTGCGATCAGCGATATGTGCAGCGACACAGCTGGACTTAAGCCAGAGAAAATCATAGCGCCACTAAATTGCAGGGCCGCCCAGACAATGCCGGACGGCCCCATGATAAACAGAACGTTGCATCAGCAAACCGTTATTTGTGTGTGCCTTCAGCAATCTGAACGTCAACATTGACCAGATCAAACAGGACAGCCATTGACTCCCTGGCGTAAGGGTCTTCCATAATTTTGGTCAAAAGCTTTTCCTCATCGCTCAAATCGCTGTTTTCTTCGCTATCCTCAGCGCCATCTTCGTCTTCATTCAACATGCCATGCTCATTGAAAAGATCATTGCTGTTGCCTTGCATGTCATGTCTTTCCTTGTCGACATCATGAATATTCAGTGACTGCTGTGTGTTATTGATCCGATCGGCAACGATGTCCGCCATGCGTAATATCTCTTTGAAATCATCATCGGAAGACACCCTGGTTTCGCTGTTGGCCATCAACGTATCCAGACTGGCCGCATGTGGCCAGTCGGCATGATCCACCGCCGGAATGGCATCCCAGGGCAAGCTATAGTCCAGATACCGTTCGCCGAATTTATTGTACTGACTCCGGTCTGGCAAAACGATATCCGGTTCAACCCCTCTGTACTGGGTGGAATCACCACTCACCCGGTAAAATTTTTGCGTTGTCATTTTTAACGCCCCCAGGGGCATGTATTGACGCATGTTTCGCAGTGTTAACGCCTTATCAAGGTCCATAACAATTTGGACCGTACCTTTCCCGTGGGTGTGTTCGCTACCAACGATGATGGCACGTCCATAG
This sequence comes from Deltaproteobacteria bacterium, assembly GCA_019313185.1. Classification (GTDB taxonomy): domain Bacteria; phylum Desulfobacterota; class Desulfuromonadia; order Desulfuromonadales; family BM103; genus JAFDBS01. Next base: position 3,252 of record JAFDBS010000117.1, read on the forward strand.
TCCTGAAGTGCGCCGGCGACAATTTCCGAAGCCGAGGCGCTGAATTGATTGACCAGGACCACCAACGGCCCTTTGTAGCCAATGTAGGGATCGTGGTCATACAAGACCTTGTTTTGACCATTGCCGTCACGAACCTGTACAACAGGCCCTTTTTCAATGAACAAACCCGTAACGCCCACGGCATCGGTCAAAGCACCGCCTCCATTGTTGCGCAAATCGAGAATGACGCCAGAAACTTTTTGGGAACGCAGGGATTCAAGAGCAGACTTTACGTCATCAGTGGAGTTCCGGCCAAGACCGCCATTGCGGGTTTTTTCAAAATCTCGATAGAAACTGGGAATCTTGATATAGCCAAACTGGTTTCCCGAAACTGGATCTTTGAGAATGACCGATTTGACAAAGGATTCTTCAATCACCACAACATCGCGCACAATCGGAATGACAAACGGTTTATGCCCGGCGCGACGCACTGTCAACCTGACTTCAGTCCCCTTTTTACCGCGAATCAATGCCACTGCGTCGCGCAAACGCATGTCGGTAACATCAACGGGTTCAGCGGGCCCCTCGGCTACGGCAATAATGACATCGTTGGCATGCAACTGTCCCTGGCGATCGGCTGCGCTGCCGGGGATTACTTTCAAAACTTTTATGTAGCCATCTTCTTCACGTAATGTTGCACCGATTCCCTCCAGTGAGCCACGCATGCTGATATCAAAATCTTCCTTGGACTGCGGTGGCAAATACGTGGTATGCGGATCGAATGCTCTCGCTACGGCATTTAAATAACGATCGTAGTGATCAGTGGCCGTCTCCTTGTGCAATCGGTCGAAATAATCGTTGTACTGCTTCTGGACTTTCTCTCGGGCTTCCTTTTCCAGGGCGAGTTGCTTATCGGCAGGAATTTTGTCAATGTTTTCAATGCCGTTGTCGTCGAGGAGGTTCAGGTAACGGGTTAGTGCCCGGAATTTCAGATCTGAGCGCCAACGGTCGTAGAGTGCTTTTTCCGTAAGACAAAAATCCAATTTTTCAGGGTCGGTTTCATATGTTTCGTTCAAGGTAAAATCAAACGGTTGGGACAGAACCTCGTCAACTATTTTCTGGGCGCGCTGGATGCTGTTTTTAATTAACCGTGCACCCAAGGGGGCGAGGATCACTCGACCGGTACTGATTTCGTCATCAATCCGGTCTTCGAAAACCCTCAGCTGGTCGACTTCCCCTGCGAGCAACAGGCGCTTCTGAAAATCGAGTTGCTTGAGATACAAATGAAATGCCGCTTTTGATAAATCATCGTCAATGGGCTTGGCGCTGAAATGATTCTCAAACTGGCGGCGAAGAACATATGTCAAAAGGCGCGCTCGATTTTGGTCGAAGTCTTCTGCAACAAAAGCCGCCACAGAAACCGGCTGCGTTGTGAACAGAACCATCGACAGGCTTGAGATAACGACGAGAAGGCTCAGGAGTGTTTTAATTTTCAGCATGATAGAGTTCTCTTTTAAATCCACACAAAATTCAGGGCAATTTATGCTATCTAATTAGATACTTTAACTCAAACCATGGTTCCATGACAATATTTGCTTATATTTTTTATAATTCAGCATCCTGGGAATCCGGTTTCCGGTTACTCGTTTATGCCACCCTGACGTAGCCAGCCTGTCAAATCTCCACATTAATTTTAAAGCGTGATCGTACGGATGGGATTCCTTGACAACCGGTGGGGCAGCACGTTATCAAAAAAAGCAAAACAAAAGATCCGGGTTTATATCTATGAACAAAGCTCAGGATGGCGACACTGTTACCGTAGTTTTCCAAGGGCTCTTGGAAGATGGCAGCGTGTTCGATTCATCAGACGAAGAGGAACCGCTGGTTTTTGTTCTCGGGACGAACGAGGTCTTGCCAGGCTTCGAACGGGCAGTCAACGGCATGACGATCGGTGAGCAAAAGACCGTCACCTTGCCTCCCGAAGAAGGTTATGGTGTCCATCAGGCCCATCTTATCGAACAAGTCGATATCGGGGCGTTACCGGGTGATCTTAATTTGCAAATCGGCAACCAGCTTGAAGTCACTGCCGAAGATGGTGACAAAATCCGGCTGATGATTATCGACCGCGACGACAATTCTGTCACCCTCGACGCCAACCATCCCCTGGCGGGCCGAACGTTGACCTTTCGTATCGAACTGATGAGCATCGATCGACCGACTATCAACTGACATCTATGTGTGCCCATGAGCTACCCCAAATCACCAATCTGGTAATTTGCAACGCCAAAGATTATATTTTATATGGTAATATATGATAAACATTGCGATGCAGAGGAGCTTGACATGATGATTCGCGTTCTTTACCACGACGGCCGCTTCGATATGGTCAAACCAAAATATTTGGCTTCACTGTTGGACAAACAAAAAGTGACTGGCTTCAAGCGCTCAGAGGGCTGGGTGATGGTTGGCAGAGACCCCCTGCGCGTCAATTCAGCCCAAGAGTATCATGGCCCGGAGAGACGGAGCCATTAACGCGTCAATTGCTGTATTCTTCAAATACGTCGAGCAGAGGGAAGTAAAGAGCTGTTCGGATCTCGCTGTGCGGTTCCAGCTGGTGATACAACATCCTATAGACTTGCATTTGATCGGAATACAAGGCGAGTTCATTTGATACGAAGTCCCGTTTGTCGTGTTCTCCGGGTTCACTGATCTTAAAATCGACAATCCACCTTTCTCCTGCATTTGTTAAAAACGTCCGGTCGAGGATGGCGTGAATCAGTTGACCGTCGATGACCCCTGACAGGGGCAGTTCTGACTCGGCCTGCAAATGAGGACCGAGTATCCAGCGTCCCCGTTGACTCTGGAAAGTATTCAACAGAGCGGTCAGAATTTTTTTTGAACAGGCGGAAACCTTCATACCGGGGATACCGCAAGCGGACAACTGCGCGCGGATCGTAGGTCTCAAGCCCCTGATTTTAGTCTGCGACCACTGGCCCAGGCCATCTTTGGCCATACGCTCAAGCCATCCGTGAGTCAAGTTCCCCACCGCCTTGCTGTCTTCCGAACGCAAAGACAGGCTCAACTTGCGGTCAAGGGTTTCACTCACTGTTGATGTCGCAGACCGACTGGATTGAATTTTGTTTGTGACCGATTTCGCCAACGGCTGCGGAGTCCAATCAGCAGGAAGACGACTGTACGCCTGAACCTTGGGTTCATCCTGTTCGGCGCACGAAACATCGGCCTGGACAATTTCACTGACTTGGTTCTTGAGCGCCGGCCAGCTGGCCTCGAGCAGAGACCCATGGCTGGCAGTATGGCAACCATCCTCTTTGGTCTGTACGTGCCCAAATAAATGCAACCTAGACTTGGCCCTGGTGGCACCGACATAAAAAAGGCGCAACGTTTCCAAGGTTTCTTTCTCGCCGATCAGTCGACCGATCGCTGTATAAGTGCAATCATCCCCCCGATCGTTAAAGGCGGGGACTGGCGCCAGAAGCAAATGATCGTCCGGTAATTCCTGCCATCGCAAAAGAGCTCTACTGCCAGATCGTGGAGGCCGACCAAGTCCAGGAATGATCACTGTGTCGAATTCAAGCCCTTTCGCCTTGTGAATGGTCATGATCTGGACAGTATGAGCGGCGTCCGTATCGGAACAAGCGAACAGTTGCTTAAGATGATCATCCAAGATATCCAGCCGCTCCAAATCCCCCGCTTTTTCATACGTTCTTAGTAAATTCAAAAACTGTTCGGCATCAATCAGATCGGATGGTTCAGCCGATGCAGCACCACCTAGGGCAAGCCAGGCGGATTCAACCAAACGGTGCAACGGCAAACGGCCTTTAAGCCGCAGGGTTTGCGCCATGATTTCACGGAAACGGCTTAAGCGAAGCCAACTGTCTTGATTCATTGCATCCGACAGTCGGTTCTGACCGTGAACGCTTTGAATAAGGTCCCAAATCGTGGCCTGATTGTCTGAGCACAGCAGCATCAGATCATCGAGAGGCATGCCGCACCAGGGAGCACGGAGAATCGCCAGCCACGCAACGCGATCACCGCGATGCAGAATGGCACGGGTTAACGCACGCAGGTCTTGAACCGCCGGACGATCGCAGAGTGCGTCAATCTCCTGCGCCTGATATTTAAGCTTTGAATCCTTAAG
>JAFDBS010000118.1 GCA_019313185.1 Deltaproteobacteria bacterium
CTTACCAAGGTCATAACATTTGACATGGGTGGCACCAGCACAGACGTGGCGCTTTGTGATGGCGGGCTGACAAGGACCACCGAAACAGAGATAGCCGGCTGGCCACTAAAAATACCTATGCTGGACATTCACACAGTTGGAGCAGGAGGTGGGTCGATTGCGCGAATTGATGCGGCTGGAGCCCTGCGCGTCGGACCCGAGAGTGCGGGGGCCGAGCCAGGGCCAGTCTGTTATGGGCGGGGGGGGCATGCTGTCACCGTGACCGACGCCAATCTGTACTTGGGGCGCTTGTTGCCAGGCAGGTTTCTCGGCGGGCGCATGGCTCTGAATCTCAATGCCAGCCATCAGGCTATTGAAGCCCTTGCAGAGCAGGCGCGACTCGATCCTTTTCGTCTTGCTGAGGGCGTTTTGGAGGTGGCTGAAGAAACCATGGCCGGAGCATTGCGTGTGGTTTCAGTGCAGCGTGGCCATGATCCGCGCGAGTACACGCTTTTGCCTTTTGGCGGCGCAGGAGGGCTGCACGCCTGCGCACTGGCCGAAAAACTTGGTATTGGCAGGATATTGCTGCCAGCACATCCTGGCTTGCTTTCCGCAGTCGGGATGGTCTTAGCGGATGTCATCCGAGACTATGCCCATTCGGTTCTTTGGCCAGGTGATACAAAGCGTAAAATGATTGACAAGGCCTATCGACCAATGGAAAGCAATGCCGTCCAAGACATGGCTGCGGAAGGGGTGAAACTGAACACAGTGCGCTTGGAGAGATCAATTGATCTGCGCTACCAAGGACAATCTTTTGAAGTGACAGTGCCCTACACAAAGGACTTTGCAGACCGGTTTCACGAGCGGCATGAAGTATTGTTCGGCTACCAGGATCTGACGCGGCCTCTCGAAATCGTGACCCTGCGACTGCGCGCTGTCGCTCCTGGGCCTTCTGATGATGTCGCCATGCATGTTGAAATGCAACCCAAAGACGAGCAGGTTACGACTCAACCGGTGGTTTTTGCCGGAGAGAAAGTTGAATGCCCGGTCTACGAACGGATGCACATCCCTTTGGGAGAATACTTGGTGGGGCCAGCGGTTATCATCGAGGACACCGCAACACATTTGATCAAACCAGGCTGGCGTCTGCGCGTCGACAGTGAACACAACCTCGCCCTGGAAACCATGTCTGGAACCGAAGCAGGCGCTTCGACGCGTGAACCGAAACCGTTCGATTGACAGTTGCCTCTCCATTGGATTGATCTGCCTCATGGATAAAACAGTTGACCCCATTTTGCTTGAAGTTATCAAAAACCGCATGACCTCGTTGACCGAGGAAATGGGCGCTGTGTTGATGCGAACAGCCTTTTCGCCGAATATCAAAGAGCGTCGCGACTTCTCCTGTGCACTTTTTAACGCCCAGGGAGAAATGGTTGCCCAGGCTGCTCATATTCCTGTTCATCTCGGATCGATGCCTCTGTCTGTGGCGGCGGCGCTGAAATCTGACAATCTGCAGCCGGGCGACATGCTCATCCTCAATGACCCTTACTGCGGTGGCACGCATTTGCCGGACGTGACTTTGGTGATGCCGGTCTTTTATAGCGGCCAGGATCAACCCGCTTATTATCTAGCCAACCGGGCGCATCACGCCGATATAGGCGGTATGCAGCCTGGATCGCTGCCCTTGTCGACAGAAATCTTTCAGGAAGGGTTGCGCATTCCTCCGGTCAAACTTGTTCAAGCAGGCCAACTTAACAGGGAATTTCTAAGTCTACTCATGGCCAATGTCAGAACACCCACAGAACGTGAGGGCGACCTGATGGCCCAGGTGGCCGCCAACCGCGTCGGGGAGCGACGCCTGCTGGAGATGATGTCTCATTTCGGTTTTGCCAAGACGCAGTCTTACAGCGCAGCTTTACTTGACTACGGTGCAGAGTGGACGCGCAGGGTGATCAAGTCTTTGCCTGATGGCGATTACCAGTTTTCCGACCAGCTTGACAGTGATGGACAGAGCTCAGAACCGATTATGATTAACTGTAACCTCAAAATTGATGGAGCAATGGCGCTGGTAGATTTTACAGAGAGTGATTCCCAAGGGCCAGGCTGCTTAAATGCCGTCCGGGCGGTCACGCTGTCTGCGGTTGCTTATGTTTTTCGCTTGTTAACGCCAGATGATGTGCCTTACAACTCTGGGTCCATGCGGCCTGTCACGGTTACGACACGGCCAGGTACGATCGTTGACTGTTGCTTCCCTGCAGCGGTGGCCGGCGGGAATGTCGAAACGTCTCAGCGGATTGTCGATGTGCTGATGGGGGCGTTATCCAAGGCGCTCCCAGAACGGATACCCGCCGCAAGTGGTGGGTCGATGAATAATCTGCTGATTGGAGGCACGGACCCGCGCAATGGCCAGCTTTTTGCCTACTATGAGACAACAGCGTGTGGCGCTGGAGGCGGCCCTGAAGGCGATGGGGCGAGTGGTTTACAGACGCACATGACCAACACCTTGAATACTCCCGTAGAGGCCCTGGAGCATGCCTACCCGCTTCTCGTTCGTTGTTATTGCCTCCGGCAGGGTTCTGGCGGAGAGGGACAATTTGCCGGTGGAGAGGGTGTTCTCCGTGAAGTGGAGCTGACCGGGCCTGCTCTGGTTACGTTGCTCACAGAGCGACGGAATTCCGCCCCTTACGGCTTGTACGGCGGCCAGCCGGGACGTCCTGGACGCAATTGCCTGATTCGCAATGCAGAACAGCAGATTTTGCCTGACAAGGCCATGATCAGCTGTCGTGCAGGCGATCGCCTGCGAATTGAAACACCTGGTGGTGGTGGTTGGGGGAAGCCCAAAGAAGGCCGGTGCGAAGAGACTGTCTTGCGGCGAGATGGAGGAGCATGACTATGCGCCCTGATAATTTGAAATCTTTTATCACGCTGCTCGAGGAAGCTGATGAACTTGTTCGGGTGAGCACTCTGGTTGATCCATATCTTGAAATTTCAACGATTATAAATCGGGTCAGCAAAGGTGCAGCCCGTTGTCGTGCCTTGTTCTTTGAGCAAGTGAAAGGCTCCGAGATTCCTCTGGTGGCTAACCTTTTCGGTAGCCTCACAAGGGTTGGTTGGGCTCTAGGGACCACTGATCTCAAGGCTTTGGTCAAGCAGTTTTCCAGGGACTTGGCAGAAACCGGTGACGAGGACGCTCACGCCGCGCTAGCCAAGTTGGTCGCCAAGCCGCTGTGGCTTCCTGAACCAGCTGAAGCGCACTGGCTTGATCAAGACCTCAGCGCCCAAGGATTGACGTCGTTGCCCGTGTTGCAAAGCTGGCCAGGCGATGGTGGTCGCTATATCACGCTCGGTCAAGTGTTCACCCTCCATCCTGAGCATGGCCCCCAGAATTGCGGCATGTACCGCGTGCAAGTTATCAATCCAGAGAATGCATTGATACATTGGCGTCCAGAGTCCGGTGGGGCTATGCACATGCAAGCGTGGCATGCGCGTGGGAAAGCGATGCCGGTTGCGATTGCTCTTGGTGGCCCACCAGTGATGACGTGGGCGGCCGGATTGCCCCTCCCCGCCGGCATTTCCGAAGCGGACCTGGCTGGTTACCTGACGGGATCGCCTTTGGGCTTCGCCGCGTGCCAAACATCCGATCTCTGTGTTCCAGCGACCGCAGAGGTGGTGATTGAAGGGACGATTCCCCCCGGCCAAACACGGCTTGAAGGCCCCTTCGGCAATCACACGGGGCGGTATGCACCTCCAACAGAAGCCCCAGTCATCAACGTTCTTCAGATTTTTTGCCAGAAACACGCTGTCTACCCATGTACAGTGGTTGGACCACCGCCCATGGAAGATCTTTTTTTGGCCAAAGCGACAGAAAGGCTGATGCTCCCGATGCTTCAACACGACTATCCCTGGGTTCAGGATGTTCATATGCCTCTTGAAGGGATTTTCCACCGAGCAGCTGTTGTCAGTGTTGAATCGTCGACTGCAGGGAGTGTCCGGGATATTGCCGAGTCTCTCTGGTCCAGCATATTGTTAAAAAACGCACGGCTTTTGGTGCTCGTTTCGGCCGGCGAGAAGCTTGACGACCCATCCCATGTGTATTGGCGCCTAGTCAATGCCGCCGACTGGTCGAAGCACGTTTTGCTGGATGGCTCGAAGCTTGTGATAGATGCGCGGAGCCAGCCCGGTGCCGCTGAAGTCAAAGCCGATCCTGCCGTTCTTCACCGGGTGTTGCAGCGCTGGCAGGATTATGGTCTGAATTAATCAATGATCTCGACACGAGTCGGACCCATTTGTGGACACAGGAAGGATATCCTTTGAAGATCGTCTCGTTTAATGTCAACGGACTGCGCTCACGTTTCCATCAACTCCAGGCTGTCGTTGACAAACACAGTCCCGACATCATCGCCCTGCAAGAGACCAAGGTCCAAGATCAAGATTTTCCGATTTCTGCCGTACAGAGCTTGGGCTACCAGGCGGTCTGGTCGGGTCAAAAGACCCATTACGGTGTGGCGATTTTGAGCCGGCTGGCGCTTGCTCGCCCGCAGGCAGGCTTTCAAGACGATGGCCCCCAAGCCCAGCGGCGCTTCATTGCTGCAACCTTACCTTTAGATAACGGGCAGGTTCTGCGGATTTTAAATGGCTATTTTCCGCAAGGCGAGAATCGCGCCCACCCGGAAAAGTTTCCCAATAAGAAACGGTTTTTTGCCGGCCTTTTGGATCATCTGGCGTCCCATGAGGATGCGAGCGAACGTCTTGTGGTGGTCGGCGATATGAACGTTGCTCCCACCGATTTGGATGTCGGCATTGGCCAGGACAACGCTAAGCGGTGGTTGCGGGCGGGTAAATGCAGCTTTCTTCCTGAAGAGCGGGATTGGCTTGAGCAGATACTGGCATGGGGCCTTATTGACACCTATCGCCATCTTAATGGCGCAGGGCCTTCAGCGTTTAGCTGGTTTGACTACCGCAGCCGAGGGTTTGAACGAACTCCTCGCCGAGGATTGCGTATCGATTTGATTCTAGCCACCACCCCGCTCTTGAATTGTTGCGTCGCTGCCGGCATTGATTATGATATAAGGGGTATGGACCGCCCATCTGATCACGCACCTGTTTGGGCAGAATTTGACCTCTGAAACGAAGGCAGGCTGTTTTTGCGCTGGTTGGTTGTCATAATCCTGTTCAGTTCACTGCTTGCGACTCCCGTTTCGGCGCTGCGCTGCAGTTCCGATTTGGTCCAAGAGGGTGATACCAAATTTGAAGTTATCGAACGTTGCGGGGAGCCGCTCAGCATCGAGTTTGTCGGCTACCGACTGGACGGTTTCGGGAACAGGGATCTGGTCATCGAGCACTTGATTTATGGCCCCTGGAAAGGATGGTATTACCTCATCGAATTGGTCGGCGGAAAAGTGACCAAAATTGAAAGTTTTCGCTAAATGGGCTAGCGAGACAAAGGCCTTACCAGGCGGTCAAACAGTTTTGACTCGTACTCTCGGGCGGCTAAACTGCGGCCTTTTTTTTCCATCATCAGATCAAACTGAATTTGACGTAATGTGATTTGTTTTCGGACGTTAGACTGTTCTGCCGGATCTTCAGCGAGCCGCAGCAAATCCTTGAGAGACAAAATCTCCTTTTGCAGCAAAACCTCTTCGGGCAGATAACCGGCGTTTTTTAGAATTTTAAAGCCGATCCGTAACTCCTCGGGGACTTCGGAACAATCGTCTTTTGGCAATGGTTGCCCGCGGAGAGCTAAGTCGTCCAGTTCTCCGCGGTTTATGGCTTCCTGGATACGCCGTTCGGCAATTGATGCAAACATGGTCATGGCGCACTCCTTAGGGTAGATGGGTAGGGTTTGGCAGACCAAGTAAAGCCTGACTTCGGCTGTCATCACTCTCTAATCTTGAACCTGTTGAACCGGCGTTGTAAACTGTTTTTTTACTTCGAATTGTGGGTGTCGCAATGTCACACAGCTATTGTCGCAAGGTCATTGACCTTTTGGAGATGATCAAATTCTCTCATACGGTTTTTGCCTTTCCGTTTGCCCTGATGGGGGCTGTTTTGGCTTCGATGACCAGTGGCACGGTGCCGACGGTCATGCAACTTGTTTGGATCTGCGTCGCTATGGTTGGTGCGAGGACCGGAGCGATGGGCTTAAACCGAGTTATTGATGCCCGGATCGACGCAAAGAACCCCCGCACCTCAAATCGCCACATTCCTGCCGGCAAGGTTCGTCTCTTCGAGGCATGGTTATTAATCGCCGGCGCATTTGCATTGATGTTGGTTGCTGCATGGCAGCTCAACCCCCTCTGCCTTCAGTTGGCACCGATAGCGATCGTTTGTCTGGCCCTTTACAGCTACTGTAAGCGGTTTACAGCGCTGGCGCATTTGGTCCTTGGGTTTTGTTTGGCGGCAGCGCCTGTTGGCGCCTGGATTGCCTTGCGGGGTGACATCGGCTGGCCAGTGGTTGTCCTCGGTTTTGCGGTGTTGTTTTGGGTGGCGGGTTTCGATATTTTCTATGCCCTGCAAGATGTTGATTATGATCAGATGCACGGGTTGCACTCGATTCCATCACGGTATGGCATAAAGCGTGCGTTCCAGGCGGCGAGGGCCTTTCACCTGATCATGCTGATGTTACTTGTAATTCTGGCGTTTGCTCCGGGACTTGGATGGATATATTTAACGGGAGTTGCCGTTGTTGGTCTGTTGCTGATATATGAACACAGATTGGTTCATCCAGATGATCTGAGCCGGCTGAATGCTGCTTTTTTCAACATGAACGGCTATATCAGCATTACGATTTTTTCCTTTACTCTTCTGGATGCACTGTTCTGACAAAAAGAGGATTTTATGACTACAGAGCGTTTCACCATCCGGCATTGTGCGGTTGCTATTACGGGAGCCTCCGGTGCGGCCTATGGCTTACGACTGGTCAAGGAACTTTTGGGGGCGGACCAGAGGGTCACCCTGCTGCTGACAACAGCAGGCCGTCAGGTCGTTCAACATGAGGTTGGGTTGAAGCTGGAAGAGGCTATTGCAGAGCGACGCCGGCAAGTTCAGGACCACTTTGCGAGCATTGCGGTTGATTGCGTGGCGAATGATGACTACTTCAGCGGCCTGGCAAGTGGCTCGGCGGCCCCTGATGTGATGGTTGTTGCACCCTGCTCCATGGGAACGGCAGGACGGATCGCTGCAGGGTTGAGTAACAACCTCATTGAGCGTGCGGCAGATGTCATGCTCAAAGAGAAGCGGCCATTGATCTTGGTCCCTCGGGAAACGCCGCTTAACACGATTCACTTGGAAAACCTTTTGCGGCTGGCCAGTGCCGGCGCAGTTATCCTGCCGGCGATGCCAGCGTTTTATCATAACCCGCCAAGTATCGAAGCCCTGATCGATTTTGTGGTTGGGAAAATTCTTGACCAAATCGGCATTGCCCACCGTCTCTATGCGCGTTGGGGAGAAAGCCAAGAATGACCGCAGAATTAAAAAAAATTGAAACCAAGGTCGGCCGGGGAGAGCGTCTTTCGCCAGACGATGCCATGATCATGTTTGAAAGTGACGACTTGCTGGCCATCGGCGAACTGGCCGCTTCTGTCAACCACAGACGGAACGGTGATCAAGTTTATTTTAACGTCAACCGGCACATTAACTATACCAACATCTGTGTCAATCAATGTACGTTTTGTGCCTTTCACCGGAAAAGTGAGGACCAAGACGGCAGCTACACGCTCGCACTGCAAGAAATCCAACAGCGGGCCCAACAGGCCAGCGAATCCGGAGCAACTGAAATACACATGGTGGGTGGTCTGCATCCTGAGCTCCCCTTCGACTTTTATCCTCAAATGTTAAAGACGATCAAAGCCGCCGACCCGGCTCTGCACATTAAGGCTTTTACCGCAGTAGAAATCGATTATTTCGCCAAGTTGACCAACTTGCCGGTCAGCGACCTCGTCAGCACGTTGCGACAGGCCGGGCTGGATTCTTTACCAGGTGGCGGCGCTGAGATTTTTGCTCCCGCTGTTCGACAACAGATTTGTCCTGAGAAAATCAGCGGTGAACGGTGGCTCGAAATCATGGAAACCGTTCATCGGATTGGTCTCAAAACCAACGCCACCATGCTGTTCGGGCATATTGAGTCATTTCAGGACCGAGTCGACCATCTTACTCGATTGAGAGACTTGCAGGATCGAACCGGTGGTTTTCAAGCGTTTATCCCACTTCCGTTTCAGCCTGAAAACAGCAAGCTGATGAACGCCAGAGGTGCCGGCGGCGTTGATTCGTTGAAAACCCTGGCGATCAGCCGGCTTTACTTGGATAATTTCCGCCATCTTAAGGCATACTGGGTTATGCTCGGCCTGAAAGTGGCACAGGTTGCCCTGTGTTTTGGAGTGAATGATCTGGACGGTACAGTTGTCGAGGAAAAAATAGGCCACGAGGCCGGCGCCACCTCGCCACAAGAGCTTGGCCGGGCTCAGTTGGTGGCCCTGATTCGCGCTGCCGGCAAAATTGCGGTAGAACGAGACACCCTTTACCGTACGGTACGCGCCGGCTGACTAACCTCTGTCTGGTGGAGTTATCTGCCCCTCCCCAGAGGGTGATTGACCAACAACAACCTGGTATAAGGCACATGCTCTCAGCGATCGAACAATCCCTTGCAGACCGAATCCCGCTTTCCCGAGATGCGGGCCTATGGTTAATCAACGAAGCCAGCCTGCTCACGCTTGGTAAACTTGCGGACCAAGTCCGCTTAAGGTTGCACCCGCATCGGCGGGTTGGCTTTGTCGTTGACCGCAATGTCAATTACACAAATGTCTGTACCACGCAGTGCAAATTTTGTGCGTTTTTCAGGGATGAGAACCACCCTGACGCATATGTCCTCGAGTACTCGCAAATCTTTGACAAAGTCCAGGAACTTCTCGATCAAGGCGGAACCCAGCTTTTGATGCAGGGAGGGTTGCACCCTCAGCTGAGAATTGGCTGGTTTGAAGATCTGTTCCGGGCAATCAGGAAGCGGTTTCCGACCATCCAGATTCATTCTTTGTCTCCCACCGAAATTGTTCATATCGCTGAACTTTCCGGGATATCGACCTCAGAATGCCTTGCCCGGCTGCACGTGGCTGGATTACAATCGCTGCCAGGCGGCGGTGCCGAAATTCTTGTCGATGAAATACGCCGGACAATCTCGCCAAACAAGATCGGTTGGCAGGACTGGGCAGCGGTCATGCGAGAGGCGCATCGTCTCGGTATGCCAACCACGGCAACGATGATGTTCGGTGCAGGAGAGCGACCAGCCGATATCGTCGAACATCTGCTGCGCATCCGTGCATTGCAGGCAGAGGGAAACGGCTTTACCGCGTTTATCCCATGGAGCTATCAGCCGGGCAATACGGTGCTCGGCGGAGAGTCGCCAGGCGGGGTCGAATACCTTCGGATTTTGGCACTCTCCCGTTTACTGCTGGACAACGTGCTCAACATTCAGGCCAGCTGGGTGACACAAGGAGCCATGCTCGCCCAGGTTGCGCTCCGCTTCGGCGCGAACGACCTTGGAGGAACAATGCTCGAAGAAAACGTTGTCGCTGCCACCGGGGTTGAGTTTGGCATCAGCCAGGCGGAGATCATCGAAATCGCCCGTGGAGCGGGCTTCACCCCGGTTCGCAGAACAACAACCTACGAGATTCTCCAGACCTATTGATTGTCCATATGGGCATCGTGCAAACCCTGCCTCATGGGACTTTCTGACAATCTTAAGGAGTCATGAATGTCTTATCTTCGCCAAAGTATCATCGATATGGCCGGTTACGTCCCTGGCTTCCAGCCGCCGGATGAGAAGGATTGGCTCAAACTCAATACGAACGAAAATCCCTTTCCGCCGTCACCGCGAGTTCTTGCTGCAATTCAGGCGGCGACAAACGGCGACCTGAGAAAATATCCGGATGCAACCTGCCGCGCAGGGCGCGAAGCCGCCGCCGCCCTTTATGGTTATTCTGACGACTGGGTTATTCTGGCCAACGGCTCAGACGAATTGCTCAATAACCTCATTCGAGCCTCTGCCGGAGAAGGCGATGAGATTGGCTTCCTGAACCCTTCTTATTCGTACTATGCCACACTGGCGGAAATTCAAGGGGCGAAGGTCCGTACGTTTAATTTCACCGACGAGCGTGAAATCGTTGACTTCCCGGACCTTTATCAAGGCAAGTTGTTTTTTTTGACCAACCCGAACGCACCTCTTGGATTGACTTGGACCGTGGATGAAGTCGCCAATCTGTCTGACCGGTGTGCTGGCCTGTTGGTCGTGGACGAAGCCTATGCGGACTTTTCTGACGGCAACTGCCTGGACCTGGTGCGGCTCAAACAAAACGTGGTGGTCACGCGAACCCTTTCGAAGAGTTACTCCTTGGCCGGAATGCGTCTTGGCTTGGCCATTACCCGCCCGGAGGTCATTGCTGCGCTGGATAAAATCCGCGACCATTACAATCTCGACCGCCTTGCCCAAGCTGCTGCTGTTGCGGCGTTGGAAGACCAAGGCTACCTGCTGAACTGTGTCGCTCAAGTGTGTGCGACCCGTGACTGGTTTCGAGAAGAACTGGCAAAACGTGGTTACCATGTGCTTCCCTCGGGAGGTAATTACGTCTTTGCCAGCCCCCCGGACAGGAACGGACGGCGTGTATACGATTCTCTTTACAGCCGAAAGATCCTCGTCCGCTATTTTAGCGATCCGGCCTTATCGCATGGGCTGCGGATTAGCATTGGCACCAGAGAGCAGATGGAAGTCACGCTGCAGGCTCTCAGTGAAATCGGGTAGCATGACATTGCCGTTTCCACCCGAGCACGTTGCGCAGAGGCTGCTGGCTTGGTACGTCCAGCAAGGACGCGACTTGCCTTGGCGACATACGCGTGACTCCTACTCGATCTGGCTTTCTGAAATCATGTTGCAGCAGACCACCGTTGCTGCGGCTATCCCTTATTACCAGCGCTTTCTAGAGAGATTTCCGACAATTGCAGACTTGGCAGCGGCACCACTGGATTCTGTTATCCAGGCCTGGGCTGGGCTGGGCTATTATTCCCGGGCACGCAATCTTCACAAGGCGGCGCACATGGTGATGACAGAATTTTCTGGGCAACTGCCCCAATCTCTCGAAGGGCTAATGGCTCTCCCGGGAATTGGGCGCTCCACAGCCGGTGCGATAATGGCCCTTGCCCACAATCGCCCGGCGCCGATTCTTGACGGCAATGTGCGGCGGGTCCTGGTTCGCCTGTTCGCCTGGCGTGAGGACCCGCGCAGTCGCCAGGCTGACAAGCATCTTTGGTTTTGGGCAGAGGAGCTGACGTCACGCGAGGATCCGCACAATTATACCCAGGCAATCATGGATTTGGGGGCAACAGTCTGCACACCCCGTGATCCCAAGTGCAAAAATTGCCCGCTCGCCGAGCTCTGTCAGGCTCTGGCGTTTGGCGTGGTTCAGCAACTGCCCATGAAACGGACTAAAGCGCCCTTGCCTGTTCGCCGGGAAGTTGCCCTGCTGGTCAACACAAAAAACTCTTTTTTGGTCCGGCAGAGGCCTGCCGAAGGCTTTTTGGGCGGACTCTGGGAATTTCCCGTGGGCCTGCAAGGGGACCAAGCCGAGTCGTCCCCGACGGTCGAGACCTTGCTCACAAATCTCGGCCTGCAAGGACGGTTGAGCCAGGTTGGCAGTCTTCTGCACGTTTACAGCCATTTTAAATTGGATCTGAGTGTGTGGTTTGTCGCTGTCGAGGGCAAGACTGACATTGAACATAACCATTTTCGCTGGTTTTCTGTTGAGGAGCTATCCAACTTGCCGTTACACGGCGCTCACCGTAAAGCTCTCGAATTGGTTTTGCAGGATCCGGACAACAGCCAAGCGTTTCAGGTTAAGCACTGACGATGTCCGCCCTTTTGCATACAGCCGATCAATTAATCGTCCGCCGCAGGCCAACGTTTCATGAAGGGTTATCCCCCTTGCTGCAGACATTGCGGCTTGAATTCGGCCTTGATAAAGTCTCGGTTCGACAACGACTGCAAGGGCCCGGTCTGGCGCTTTTTCTCCAGAGCGACAAGCAAACCGTGGCACGAGCCAAGCTGCTCCTGGAGGAGCATGGCTATTGTTGCTGGCAGATCGAGCGGCAACAGCCAACCGTTTCCACAGATATGTTGCGAAGTCTGGACGTCCATGGTGACCGGATTGATTTCATCTGCAAAACGCAACATGTCTGTCTCGAGCGTGGGGCCTCGGTCGTCGGTGTATTGGCAGACCTTTCAGGGGGGGTGGTTGATAAGTACCTAAAGCGGCTCTTGGCGCAGAGTGCTTACCGAGGGGCCCACTCGGCGGATGTTTACACTCGCGAACAGAAAATCCAGGTTATTCTCCAGGGGCAACCGGTTTTTGATTTTTACCTGCTCGACGCTTTAGGAAACGTACAAAATGCTGTGCAGGCCATGGCCGGACGATTTGATGTTGATGGGCTCGGAAAACGGGCCTCGCTGAGCAGTCGACAAAATTTGAAGGCCTTGATGGAGCTTGTCGAGGACTATGCGGGAACAGCCTCCATAGATTGTGACTTTGGGTTAAGTTCCTTTCCCGATTGCCAAGTCGAGATAGCTTCTGAAAACGCACTGGCGGCAGTGAATAATTTGGCCAGCCTGTCCTGTTACGGTTGGCTGATGACCCAACTGCGCGGCGCAGAGCTCATGGCGGCAAAGCCATGTGCCAACAGCACAGCACCGTGTGTTCCGGAAAATGGGATTTCCATTTTAGAACAATTATCTCAGGGTGACAATGCGCAGCCAGATTGCCTGACAGGTGTCGTCAGTGACACCGGCCGAGAAGGGGTAAGCATCGACGAGGAGCAAGGCGATTTTGCTGCCAGGCATGAGGCACAAAGCCAGCAAAGCAACGAGCTCCCTCCTCCACCAGATCCCCCCCAGAAGAGGAAGGCGACCCGCCTATCGCTGGTGACTCTTGGCGGGCTTGTGGCCGGTGCCAGCATGACAGCTGCTGGTATCAGCGATGACCTGCTTTCATTGCTTGCCAAGCAGGGGATGGCAGCGGGTGTCATCCCAGGGATCGCTGCAGCGTTCCTCATATGGGGTGGGTTTCACTATGTCCGTCTTAAGCGTCAAGTCGAAAATACGCCTACCAGCAAAGTTCGCTCTTTGGCACTGGGCATGGTAGAAATTCATGGTCGGGCACGGCGCATGTATGCCTTGGTCTCGCCGATGTCGCAATCGGCCTGCGTCTGGTACAGGTTACGTAAATATCGTAAAGGCCGAAAAAAGAAGTGGCGACTGATTCAACAAATTGATAGCAGCCACGTGGCATTTCGCCTCGATGACGGAACCGGTCGAATTGTTGTCGACCCGTCAGGGGCCACCGTCAAGGCCAAGACTCAGCTTACCGGGTACCCTGATCAATTCATGAAGGTCTTGGGTACGTTTGGACGGACTGCTGATCCCGAGGAGAAATGGATCGAGGACCTTATTTACGAGGGGACCGCGCTTTACGTTCTGGGTTTTGCTCAGCCGGCATCTACAAAGAGAAAGAGCTTAAAAGAGCGAACGGCGCACAGATTGCGCCAACTCAAACTTGACCACCGGGCTTTGCCCCGCTACGATACAGACCAAAATGGGCACATCGATGCAACGGAATGGCAGTCAGCACGTCGAGATGCTGAACAGGAGGCCCTTCGTGAACAATTGGCAGAGCAACCCAGTCGGCCAGTTCAGCAAGAAGGTGTGATGATTGCCAAGGGCCGTGAGCGCAGTTTGCCGTTTATCATTACCGAGGCGACTTCGGAGGCAGATTTAACCCGTAAATACCGGTTGTTCAGCATCAGCTTGTTAGCTGCGGGACTGGTCGCCACAGTGTTGGCCGTATTCAAATTTCTGCAATTCCTTGACAGCACTCAATTTAACTGAAGGAGTTTCCGATGATAACTGGCTGGGTAATTTTGGGCACTTTGGGTGTCGTTCTCATTGGCCTCGTGGTTTATCTCATCCTGATCTACAATGGCTTTATTGCGCTTCGGAACAACATTGACAGGAACTGGAGCAATATTGATGTGCTGCTCAAACAGCGCTATGACGAGTTGCCCAAACTGATTAAAGTCTGCGAAGGTTACATGCAGCACGAGCAGAAAACCCTCGAAGCGGTTGTCAAGGCCCGTTCACTGGTCAATCAGGCCCGTACCGATGAACAGAACATGCAGGCCCAAAACCTGCTGACCGATACCCTTAAATCGCTTTTTATGGTTGTTGAGCGTTATCCCAACTTGAAGGCCGACCGATCCTTTCAGCAGCTTGGGTACCGCATTACGGAAATAGAAGACCAAATTGCTGATCGGCGAGAACTCTTCAACGAGTCAGTGAACCTTTATAATATACGATTGGAGCAGTTTCCCGATATCATCGTCGCACGGGGTTTCCATTTCACCAAGCGTAAGCTCTGGCAAATTGATCCTGACCACCGTCAGGACGTTAAGGTTGCCTGGCAAAACGGCTGAGACAGGCCTTGGCAAATCACGGCATTCATCGATCTGAGCCGTGTGTCAACGCTGTTTTCGGAGAGCTCATGCGGAAATGGGCTTAAAACCAAGGGCGGGAAAATCGAAAATGTTTTACCAGGATTTGCTCCAGTTTATTTTTGCCGGATTGACCAGTGGGGCCATTTACGCCTTGATTGCGCTCGGCTTCTGCGTGGTTCACAATACGATGGGCATCGTTAATTTTGCTCAAGTGGATTTTGTGTCCCTGGGCGGCATGTTACTCTACTCGGCATTATTTTTTGTCGGATGGCCAATGCCGGTGGCTTTATTTGGTGCAATCGTGGGTGTGCTGATCGTGGCAATGCTGGTCGAAAGGATTGGCCTTCGCCCGGCTCGCACCAGCGACCCTTTGGTGCTGATATTTTTGACTATCGGCTTGTCGATCATCCTGCGGGGTTCTATGGTGCTGATCTGGGGCAAGAACCGGATGGCCGTGCCACCTTTAAGCGGAGATGAGCCCATGCGCGTGATCGGGGCCACGATTATGCCCCAGACAGTTTGGATTTTGCTCCTTACCAGCTTGGCGATTGCCGGCCTCGGCTGGTTTTATCGGAAAACCCGGCTCGGGTTGGCCATGCGTGCGGTGTCCACCAACCCTAGGGCGGCGGAAATCGTTGGCCTTTCGGTTGGTCGAGTGAGGATGTGGACCTTCGGTTTAGCCGGAGCCCTCGGAGGGTTAGCCGGGGTTTTGGTAACCCCGATTACCACGCTCAGTCATGATGTGGGCGTACTGCTTGGGCTGAAAGGATTCGCTGCTGCAATTTTTGGCGGGTTTGGTTCCCTGCCAGGTGCGATTGTCGGCGGGGTCGGCTTGGGGTTGCTGGAATCTCTCTCCGCCGGCTATATAAGCAGTGCTTACAAAGATGTCTGTGCATTTGTCGTGCTTTTGTTGGTGCTGTTTGTCCGGCCGACCGGTCTGTTTGGAAAAAAGTCATGAATCGCGGCTCGGTCGTTTATAAACACTGCTTTTTGACAGGTTGATAGAATGAAAACAGAGTTGATGATGGGCAATGAGGCCATTGCCCGTGGTTTGATCGAAGCCGGATGCCAGATCGCCGCGGCCTATCCCGGCACACCCTCCACAGAAGTCCTTCAGGCTGTTATTGATTTTCGAGGCTTGGCAACTGATCCGTTGCATATCGAATGGTCGGTTAACGAAAAGATTGCCTTTGAAGTCGCGTTGGCCGGCAGCTATACCGGAAAACGGGTAGCCACCGTCATGAAACAAGTCGGCCTCAATGTCGCTGCCGATCCGTTCATGCGGACGGCTTATCTCGGTGTGAAAGGGGGCATGGTGACTGTGGTTGCCGACGATCCAGGTCCACACAGTTCGCAAAATGAGCAGGACAGCCGACTGTTTTGTCTTCAAGCCCGGGTTCCGGTTCTCGACCCATCCAGTCCCGCTGAAGCCAAATCCATGGTTGGGAAAGCGTTTGAGTTATCGGAAAAATACGAGCTCAATGTCGTTTTGCGACCGACCACCCGAATTTGCCATTCACGTCAAGGGGTCGCGGTCAGTGCGCCGGTTACGCTGGCCCGCCAGGCCAACTTCCAGAGGGATCCGACCCGCTGGGCGGCCACACCGGCGTTTTTGCCTCAGCTGCACCGAAAATTGAATGGCAAGCTGGCAGAAGTGGCCTCTGAGCCCGACTGGCAACCTCGGCGCACGCCTGGAACAGGGCGTTTTCCACGCAAAGCGCTCATTGCGTCAGGCATTGTCTATGGGCATTTGATGGACTTGCTCGACGAGTTGGACCTCGCTGGATCAATCGACGTGTACCAGGTTCTGATGCCGTATCCGCTCAGCCCTGAATTTGTCAAAACCGTGCGAGGCGATTATGACCAGATTCTGATACTTGAAGAAACTTATCCGGTCATTGAATTGCAATTGGCACATCCGGGCGCTGTCGGCAAGGGCGGTGATCACGTCCCGCGCGAAGGAGAACTGACCCCAGACGTGATCCACCAGGTCCTGGCGGCATTTCTGGGCTTGGCCCCTCCGGCAGAACCTGCCGCAGAACGGCGTGGCCAGCGGCCGTCGCTCTGCCCGGGGTGCCCCCATCGCACTGCGTTCTATAGCATTAAACAATGCTTTCCCCAAGGAATTTTCCCCTCGGATATCGGTTGTTACACTTTAGGGATGAACCTCGGTGCGGTGAACACCGTGCACTGCATGGGCGCTTGCATCAGTCAAGGGGCTGGATTTTTTCAAGCCTATCGACAAGATGGCGACGTGCCGACCATAGTTGTCACCATTGGCGATTCAACCTTCTTTCACGCCGGGATTCCCGCATTGATTAATGCTGTCGTCCAAAAGGTGCGGATGATTGTGGTGATTCTCGATAACGCGACAACAGCGATGACCGGAGGGCAGCCTGTCCCACACATGGGCCTCTTGGCCGATGGCAGTTCAACCCAGCCGATTGCCATCGAAGCCCTGGTCAAAGCCTGTGGCGTTGGTTTTCTTGAAGTCTGCGATCCCTATCACCAGGAGCAATTTGAAAATTTGCTCAAACAGGCTGATGCGTTTACCCGTCAAGCGGACGGCGGACTGGCCGTGTTGATTTCGCGGCATGGTTGTTTGATGGATCCCACTGTCCGGACACAACAGGAGAGTTATCGGGTAACGATTAACGACAAGTGCATCGGATGTCGCAAGTGCGTCGACGCCTTTGAATGCCCGGCTCTCAAAATGGATAGCGACGGAATCGTCGCAGCGGTTGACCAAGACCGGTGTGTCGGTTGCGGCAACTGCATCGCAGTGTGTCCGGTCAAGGCAATCGTCAAGGAGGTGAAGTCTTGAGGCAGCAGATCATCGTGAGCGGCATCGGCGGCCAAGGGGTATTGTTTCTCACCAGGGTTATTGCCCAAGTGGCGGTCAATCGGCACGTGCCGGTTCTGACTGCCGAGACTCACGGGATGGCCCAGCGCGGGGGCACGGTCCTGTCAACAATCAAGATCGGCGCATTCGCCAGCCCCTTGGTCCGAAGCGGCCAAGCTGACGTAGGCCTGATTCTCTGGGAGGCCAACTTGCCGGTTCATCTGTCCCTCCTCAAGCCGGACGGGCGGCTTCTGGTCAATGCTGTTGACAACGGTCCTGGGCAGCGGATCGACGCCTCGGGGGTGGCACGAAATCTTGGCAATGCGGTGCTCGCCAACCTGGTGCTGCTCGGGTTCGCCCTGAAACACCAGGCCCTGCCATTTGCCGCCGAAGAGTGCGGGCTTGCCATCGAGCAATTGGCGCCGGGAAAGTACATTGAGCAGAACCTGAAGGCCTTTCAGTCCGGTTTAGACTATGCTGCTCAAGCCGCCAGTTGAGCAACGCCTTCATGGTTTCTGAAACGATCAGCTCATGACCTTGAAAGACAAAACCCTCTATTTCGTCTATTTGCACCGGACCGGGCTCACAGTCTGGGGCCTTTCCTTGGTCATTGCTGTCTACCCCCTGTGTTATGGCAACCCCTACATCCTCGGCATCACCAACCTCATTGGTATCTACGCAATCGTCGTGCTCGGTCTAAACTTGTTTATCGGGTTTGCTGGACAGATATCTCTCGGCCATGCAGCATTTTTTGCCATGGGAGCCTATGGGTCTGGGCTGATGACCGGAGAATATGGGTTTTGGCCCTGGCCGACCATTGTGCTTGTGGCGATTGGCTCTGCATTGATTGCCTTCCTCGTTGGGCTTCCAACACTGCGCTTGCATGGCCATTACCTGGCCATGGCGACGCTTGGTTTCAACATAGTGGTTTACACGGTTCTTGTTCAGTGGGACGAGCTCACCGGCGGGCCCAGCGGCTATTCAGGGATTCCGAGCCTTTATCTCGGAGATTGGCCTTTGAATTCGGATCTTCGGTTGCACTACCTGGTCTGGACGGCCGCATTGATGTGCCTGACCTTGGGACTTAATTTGGTCCGAAGTGGTGTCGGTCGTGGTTTGGCGGCATTGGCCAGCGATGAAGTCGCCGCCCAGGCTTTTGGAGTGGAAACCCATAAAGCCAAGATTAAAATCTTTGTTTTCTCGGCAATGTTGGCCTCCCTGGCCGGAAGCCTTTATGCTCATACCTTCAATTTTATCAGCCCTGGGACATTCAGCATTTTTGCATCGGTCGATTTCGTGACCATGGTGGTGGTGGGTGGCTTGGGATCTGTCTGGGGCAGTTTGTTTGGTGCAGCAATCTTGACATGGTTGCCGGAATTCGTCGACCTGTTCGACGCATACAAGGATATAATCCATGGCCTGATACTGGTTATTGTCCTGATCTTCCTGCCGCAAGGGCTGGTCACCGGACTCATGGACCTGGTCAAAATCCGCATTGCCCTTTGGAAGAGCCGTCATGCTTGAGGTCCGTCAGGTCAGTCGACATTTCGGTGGCCTGCCGGCCCTTGATAAAGTTTCTTTCCACGTGACACGTGGTAGCGTGACAGCGTTGATCGGTCCAAATGGGGCCGGCAAGACGACCATGATTAACTGCATAACTGGTGTGGACAGGCCTTCGTCGGGCCGTATCCTCTTCAACAATCAAAACATTACGGGTTTACCGCCCTTTGCGATTGCCCGGTTAGGCGTGTCGAGAACCTTTCAGAACCTGCGACTTTTTAACCGCCTCACGGTGCTCGACAATGTCCTCTGCGGACTGACCGTTCAAGGCGGGCGGAGTTTGCTGGGTGCTCTTCTCAGGCCACCACGGGTGCGCAACCGAGAACGCCGCTTGCGTCTCAAAGCGATGGCAGCGCTCGACCAATTTGGCTTGGCAGATCAAGCTGACTGGCCAGTCAGTGTCTTGGCATATGGCGACCGCAAGCGAGTGGAGTTAGCCCGCGCCGTCGTGAGGGATCCGCAGATTCTCTTGCTGGACGAGCCGGTGGCAGGGCTCAATAGTCAAGAAACAAACGTTGTTGGCTATGAGATTCGTCGCCTAAGGGCCCAAGGCTACACACTGATGATTGTCGAACACGATATGGATCTGGTCATGAAAGTCTCCGACCGAATTGTGGTCCTGGATGGAGGACGGTGTATTGCGGTGGGAACGCCGGACGAGGTCACTCACAACCCATTGGTGCTCGAAGCCTATCTCGGTCGAGCCAGCGCGACAGCTTAAAGACCGGTGACAGCAGATGTTGAACATTGAAAAATTATCTGTCCATTACGGCGCGGCTGAAGCGCTTTGCGACGTGACCATGAACGTTGCTGCCGGCACGACAGTTGCCTTGGTCGGAGCCAACGGTGCCGGCAAAACGACGCTTCTTCGTGCTGTCATGGGATTGCTGAAACCAAGCCAGGGGCGGATTCTCCTCAATGGCGTCGATGTCACCTCAGCCAATCCAGCGCGAAAGGTCGCCATGGGATTGGCCCTCTCCCCTGAAGGGCGAGAAATGTTCGGTGATCTCACTGTCCGTGAGAACCTGCGACTGGGCGCGCTTGCCTTGACCCTGCCGCAGGAACTGATCGACGATCGGATCAAAGCCACCTGTGCCCGATTCCCAAAGCTGGCAGAGCGGCTTGACCAGAAAACAGCAACGATGTCGGGTGGTGAACAGCAAATGGTGGCAATGGGTCGGGCGCTGATGGCCGAACCCAAGCTGCTCCTGCTCGATGAACCGAGTCTGGGCCTGGCCCCCTTGGTAACCGATGAAATATTTGCTATCATTCAGCAATTGGCACGCGCCGGCACCACGATCTTGCTTGTCGAACAGAATGCGGCTCGCGCATTGTCTGCCTCCGATCAGGCCTACCTCCTGGCCAATGGACGAATCGTCGAACAAGGCGAGAGTCGCCGTTTGCTGAATGACCCCCTGTTGCGACGCGCGTTCCTCGGTGCTGCCTCGGAGCATAACCCAGCCGCAAGTCGGCTTGGCGCGGCGGGGTTGACCAATATCCGCTTGGAGAAACCGGAAATGGCCCATCAAACATTCATGCCCTCTTTTCAGAGCGTCGATGATCTGCTTGCAGAGCAATGTGAGAGACTGCAATGGACCGTTCGGCATGCCTACGAAGGTTCGACATTTTATCGAGAATCCCTGGACCGTGCTGGAATCCAGCCGAGTCAAATCAGCACCCTCGATGATCTGGCAAAGTTGCCCTTTACCACCGCCGATGATCTGCGAGACGGTTATCCCTTCCCTTTCAGAGCTGTTCCTTACGAGCAAATTGTTCGTATACACGCCAGCTCAGGGACAACCGGCAAACGTAAAGTATTGGCTTACACGCAGAATGATCTCAACGATTGGACGCACTTTTTTGCCCGCTGTTATGAGATGGCCGGAGTCAGTGCGCTGGACCGGGTACAAATCGCAGTTGGCTATGGCATATGGACCGCTGGCATGGGCTTTCAGCTCGGGGCCGAAAAGCTTGGCGCATTGGCTGTCCCGGTCGGGCCTGGGAACATCGACCTGCAAATTCAGTTTCTGCTCGATGTTCAATCGACGGTATTCTGCTCAACGGCGTCCATGGCGCTGTTGATGGCTGAAGAGATTCACCACCGCGGTATCGCAGATAAAATTAATGTCCAGAAAGTGATTTACGGATCAGAACGTTCCTCTGTGTCAATGCGTCAAAAGATCTCTGAGTTATTCGGCGGTGCCGAGTTGTTCGACATAACCGGCCTGACAGAGCTCTACGGCCCAGGAGTTGGCATGGAGTGCCCCCATCATGACTGCATTCATTATTGGGGGGATTATTACATCCTGGAAATCATCGACCCGCACACTCTGCAACCTTTGCCTGCTGGTGAATGGGGAGAGATGGTGGTAACCACTTTGCGCAAGGAAGCCACGCCGCTGATCCGTTACCGAACACGCGATATCACCCGCATCATCCCCGGCCAGTGCTCCTGTGGCTCGATCCTGCCCCGCCACTCGCGGATCAAAGGCCGATCCGACGACACTTTCAAATTTCGAGGCGTCAATATCTACCCCTCGAGCATTGACACCCTGCTCTCGGGCATTCCGGGGCTCGGTTCTGAATTTCAGGTCCACTTGTCCCGTGATGAACAGAGTGGTCGAGACCACATGCGGTTGCTGGTCGAGCGGGGCCAGGGCGTTGACCCGGGTCGGATGCCCGAATTGGTCCATGAAATGCTCCACCAGTTTAAAAAACAACTGATGGTAACCCCTGAAGTGGAGCTTGTCGATTATGGCCAACTGCCACGTTCGGAACGCAAAAGTCAGCGGGTGTTCGACGGTCGCATGCAGGATGAGATCGTTTAAGCACCGCTGTTTTCAGGTGACAAGGAGACAGCACGGCATCAAGATCAGCCCACCAACAGGTGGTGGGCGCAACGCTCGTTTCGCTAGTGAGGTCAATGATGAATAGGTCTTTTGGACAACCCTGACAAAGGAGGACACACATGAAAAAACTGCTTTTAGGATGGCTAGTGATTGCCTGGTGCGCGACACCGGTCTTGGCCAAAGAACCGATCAAAATCGGCGCCTTTTTCGATCTGTCTGGTCCGGCAAGCTTTATTGGTACGCCGACCAAGCTGGTTGCTGAAATGGTGGTCGATAAGATCAATCAGGAAGGAGGGGTCAACGGTGCCCCGATTGAGCTGATACTGGGTGACACAGAGGGTGATCCTGCCAAAGCCACCACAATCGCCAAGAAGTTTATTTACAAGGACAAAGTCAAAGCAATCATAGGCCCGACCCGAACCGGGACGGGAATGGCCGTAAAAAAACTTGTGGAAGAAGCCGGGATGCCGACGTTTATGACCGTCGGTGGAGACCCGGTCATCATGGGCGGTGAAAAATTTGGGTCTTTCGAATATGTTTTCAAGTCACCGCAGCGCTCGTCAGTCGCTGTCAAGCGTCTTTACTTGTTTTTGCAGGAGAAAGGCTTGAAAAAAGTCGCCTTACTGACCGCCGCCGATGGGTTTGGCAAGGACGGCGAAAGATGGTTGTCCACGCTGGCTCCGGAATACGGCTTGGAAATTGTTGCCAAGGAATCTTTTGGTCCCAAAGATACCGACATGACAGCGCAATTGACCAAACTTAAGAATGCTTCACCCCAAGCGATTGTCTGCTGGACGATCGGTCCGGCAGGCGCAATCGTCAGTAAAAACAAAGTGCAGGTCGGCCTTGAACTGCCACTGTTCCAATGCCATGGACTGCCGGACCCGAAATATATCGAATTGGCGGGGAAAGCCAGTGAAGGCGACCGGATGCCGGCAACCAAGTTAATGGTGGTCAACGAATTGCCGGACAATGATCCGCAGAAGCCAGTGATCCAAGAGTTCGTCACCATGTATACGGAAACCTACAACTATGATGAACAATTCCCCATCAACACCCATTCAGGATATGCTTGGGACGCCATTACGATTGTCGCCAATGCGATGAGAGCGGTTGGTGTCGAACCCAAAGCGTTACGTGCCGCGATCGAGCAAACAAAGGGCTATGTCGGGATTTCCGGTGTCTATAACCTGTCGGCCGAAGACCACAACGGGTTGGATGTGGATTCCATGGTTATTGTTGAGGTAAAAGACGGTCAATTTGTGATGGCGAAATAGGGTGCACCGAAAACCGGTGCGAGGCTTATTCCACTGGTGCGGGACCGGTCATCAATCTGTCTCTCCTCGAGACAGCTCGCTCGAAAAAGCCGCAATATGATGAACGGCGGTGACCAGAGCGCACCTGTCTGATTTGCTGACGCATAAAAAGCAACGGCCGCCATCGAACAGATGGCGGCCGTTGCTTCTCGAAGCGTCCAGCCAGCTTGACTCCGCAGTTTTGCCATGGGCCGGTTTTCCAGGCTTGCAATGCTCGACGCACGGTCTCAGACAGAGGATTTATTCAAAACAGTCGTCTATCCCCATAGCATAAGCAATGGGTTCAATGCCAAACACTTCAGACCACGGAGAAGGATCGCAGCAATTGCCTTCAAGCATCATGGTGAGTTGCTCACTGGTGATCGGGAAGCTCGGCAAATGCTCCATCAACTTGACCATCGGCCTGATCATAAAGAGAGGTTGATGAGCCTTGGGCACCTTCTCTTTCCCAATGGCCGCACCGGTCAAGTCGAGAATCTCGTCATAACTATAATCCTCGGCACCACAGAGGTGATAGGTTTTGTTGATTGTCTCCGGCATGCTGAGCGCTTTGACAAAGCTCTCGGCCACTTGTCCGACAGACACAGGCTGCATCCGGTAGCGGCCGTCACCGATGACCGGGACCACCGGCATCTTACGGATTAAATCTGCGAGCATCTCGACGAATTCGCCCTTGAGTCCAAAGATCAGCGAGGGGCGGAAAATTGTCCAATCAAGGCCCGACTGCCTGACTTTCTCTTCTGCTTGCCACTTGGTGATATGGTATTTTGCCTGGGCGTTCGCCCGTGTACCGTTGGAACTCATGTGAAGGTAGCGGCGAACACCCTGGGTGGCAGCCGCTTCCAGGATATTTTGGGTGGCATCGACATGGAGCCGCTCAAACGTCACCCCTCTGTCTGCAAACTCGCGAATAATCCCGACCAAATGAATCACCGCATCGCACCCCTGCAAAGCGTTGCTTAAGCTGGCAGGATCGGTGATATCCCCTGGATAAACAGTTATTTTGTTGTGATCGGCGAGTTTGGTTTCCGATCCTGCACGGATCAAGACACGGGCCGAATGGCCTTTTTCAGCAAGCTGCTTTAAAATCTCCCTACCAACGAATCCCGTTCCACCAGTGACGAATACGTTCATAACCGTGTCCTTCGTTAGATGTGTATAGAAAAAGGGTTTGCTTTGCTAACCTTTGATAACGGCCATGGGCCGCAGGCGCGCTACAATTTTACCAATACCTGCCTGTTCGACAACATTCACCACGTCAGCGACATCTTTATAGGCCTCGGAGATTTCTTCCGCAACAGTGGCCCGGCCCGCGGCACGAACCAAAATCCCGCGCTGCGCTAGCTCTTGAATAATGTCATGACCCCGGGCACGTTTTTTGGCCGCGTGTCGGGAGAGAACCCGTCCCGCACCATGACAGGTCGAGCCAAACGTTTCGGCAAGGGCGGCCGACGTTCCAACGAGAACATAAGAGTAACGGCCCATGTCGCCAGGGATCAGGACCGGCTGGCCAATGGCTTGATATGCTTGTGGTGTATCTGGGTGATGGGGCGGAAAGGCCCGAGTCGCCCCTTTGCGGTGAATGCACAGACGGCGCGGTTTGCCGTCAACCTGATGGGTTTCCCACTTGGCGATATTGTGACAGACGTCATAGATAACTCCGAGCCTGAGGTCTGATGGCCCTTTGTTCAGAACTTGTTCAAACGTTTCGCGAACCCATGCTGTAATGATTTGGCGGTTGGCAAATGCAAAATTGGCTGCACAGGCCATGGCAGCAAGATAATCGTGGGCCTCTTGACTGACCAGTGGAGCACAACACAGTTGCCGATCGGGTAGCTGAATGCCGTATTTGCGGGCGGCAACGAGCATCACTTTAAGATAGTCATCACAAACCTGATAGCCTAGGCCTCGACTTCCCGTGTGAATGCTGACGGTAACCTGCCCATCGAACAGTCCCAATATGTCTGCCGCACCCTGATCAAAGATATGCTCCACTTGCTGAATTTCCAGAAAGTGATTTCCGCTCCCCAGGGTGCCAAGCTGTGCACGTCCCCGTTCCAGAGCTCTCGTGGACACCGCTTCGGGATCGGCCCCTTCGATCGTCCCTCGCTCTTCAATGTGCTCGAGGTCAATCTCGTCGCCGAAGCCTTGGGCAACGGCCCAGGCGGCGCCATCGATCAGGGCTTTTTTCTCTTGGTTTACACTCAGCCTGAGGTCGCTCCGGTGGGAGCCAACCCCAGAAGGAACGTTCTGAAACAAGGCGTCTGCCAGTGGTGCCAGCTTTGCACGAACGGCATTGGCATCGAGGTTGCTCCGCAGCAGCCGGACGCCGCAATTAATATCATAACCAACGCCTCCTGGCGAAACGACGCCGTCATCAGGGTCAAATGCCGCCACGCCGCCGATCGGAAACCCGTAGCCCCAGTGAATGTCAGGCATAGCCATCGATGGGCCAACGATGCCCGGAAGGGTGGCGACGTTGCAAACCTGCTGTAAGGCATTTTCTTGCTGCAACTGCTCAATCATTACCTTGTTGGCAAAGATCAGGCCATCAGTGCGCATGCTTCCGGTACGCGGGATACGCCAGCGGCAGCTGTCAACTTGTTGTACTTTGATACCCATGCCAATAACTCACAAGTCTACATAGACTTTACCATACCACCCTGAGGCTTTCTGCTCCAACGTTAGCTGATGGTATGTGACTGCCTTCACCTGATGCTGAACGGGGTGCCGTTCAGGGTGATACAGCTCACCTTTAATGATGGCGACCAGCGCCGTATTGCTCAATGACTGTATTTCAAACTCTGCAGGGGCCATGGCTTTGACCTCGAAACAATAGAGAATTTCATTGAGCCATACGACCAACAGCTCCGCGGAGTTGTTGGCGTTCACAGAGACCCGTTGTGCCAGGCATGTACCAATGGGTACGGAGCCAAACAGCAACTCTCGAAAACCGCGAGCTGCAGCAACAAAAACGCCCTCCAGCTCTTCAGCCCAAGCCTCGATGCCGATGTCAGCGGTATGCGGGATCAGGCGGTAGCCGAAGGGGTTATGCATTACTGCCAGCGTTCCCAATTGACACGACACACGCGAGGGGATCCGCTCCAGCTCACAGAAAATTCGCCACGGTGTGCACGTTGCAGAGCTCGGCCAAGGTGTTCTGCGAGTTTTTGCTCGGTGGTTTCAATGACCATGCAGCCGTCCTGTTTGTCCATTCGCATGATGCGGGCGATTGGATTTTTGGCCATGGTCCGCTCTGCCTCGTTCTGAAGGATGTTGCGAATTTCCCGCTCGTGGTTCCAGAGATAGTCTCCACGCAACGTGATAATGCCTTCGGGATAGTCTTCAGCCATTTTTTGACACGCCGGGCACGTTACCCAATGGACCTCCGGAGAATTTTGCAGTTGTTGCACCAATTCAGGCTCAAGTTGCCAGCGCTTGTTGCGATAATAGGCATGGCAGCTTTGGCAGATGGCTGGCTCCCGCTGACCGGACGCGGTCAGGTAAGGGTCGTCGCTGGTCCGCTTTCGCCCCCGTTTGTCGCTGATGCCAAACTTTTCTACATTGCGTTGCATAGCGCTCACCTCCTAAGATCAGTTCGGTCTTTATTTCTATTATATCACTCTCCAAGAAAATGCCTTGAATGCCGTTCGGAAAACAGGCAAATAAAAAGAAGCTCAAAAGCTGTTTTGTTTGCCCAAACAGCTGGACGTCTGCTAAATCGCTGTGGAGATCAACAAAAAAGGGTTTTCACTTGACAGAACAACGTTTTGTCTTTATCAAGGAAGCATTTGCGTTGACTAACGTTTTGTCCAGCAAGGTTTCAATATATTAATATAACAAGCTTTTTAATCGGATCATTGGGTCATGAAAGGAGGTTGCTCATGAAGCCTGACCAGTCTGTTGTCCCCGTTGCGATTCCCGAAGAAATTCTCCAGCGCGTTGAGGCCAGGGGAATTAACCGGCGTGATTTTATTAAGTTTTGTACCGCTACGACTGCGGCGTTGGCTTTGCCGGTCAGTTTTATACCGAAAATTGCCCAAGCCGTAGAAGACAACCGACCGCCGGTGATTTGGGTCGAATACCAAAGTTGCTCCGGGGATTCGGAGGCCTTTTTGCGTGCCAATCAGCCGACCGCCGGTGAGCTCATCCTGGATATTATCTCACTCGAGTATGCGGAGGTTGTCATGGCCGCGGCCGGGCATCAGGCTGAGGAAGCCAAGCAGCAAGCCATGGAAAAATACAAAGGCCAGTACATTCTGGTCGTCGAAGGGTCCATCCCGACCGGCGATGGCGGTGTTTATTGCACCACTGGCGGTGAGAGTGCCATGGCCAGTTGTAAAAAATTGGTCGAGAACGCTGCGGCCACCATTACGGTCGGCTCCTGTGCCTCTTTTGGCGGGATTCCTGCCGCCGCACCCAACCCGACTGGTGCTGTGTCGGTGAGTGATCTGGTGCCGGGCGCTGCAATTGTCAACCTGCCTGGATGTCCGGTCAACGCCGAGAATCTCACGGCAACCATTGTGCATTTTCTCACGTTTGGCAAACTGCCGGCTGTCGATGGTTTGGGACGCCCCAAATTCGGCTACGGGAAGCGCATCCACGACAATTGCGAGCGGCGTGGTCACTTCGATGCCGGGCAGTATGCCGAGGCGTTTGGCGATGAAGGCCATCGGCAAGGACACTGTCTTTACAAGCTGGGCTGCAAGGGCCCTGAGACCTTTCATAACTGTCCGACCATTCGCTACAATGAAGGCGTTTCCTGGCCGGTCATGGCTGGTCATGGCTGTATCGGCTGTTCGGAACCACAGTTTTGGGACACCATGAGCCCCTTTTATCGTCGGTTGCCGAAGGTGCCGGGGTTTGGCATTGAAGACACTGCAGACAAGATTGGTATCGGCCTGGCCGCGGCCACGGCGGTGGCCTTTGGCATCCATGGGGTGGCAAGCTGCTTCCGCAAGGGCGATTCCATGGAAGAAGACAAGGTTGTAAAGGAGGACTAACCGATGGCTAAAAAGATTGCCGTTGATCCCATTACCCGCATCGAGGGGCACTTACGCATTGAGGCCCAGATTGAGGAAGGCAAGATTGCCAACGCCTGGAGTTCCTCGACTGCCTTTCGTGGCATAGAAACCATTCTCAAGGGCCGCGACCCCCGTGATGCTCACCATTTTACGCAGCGTTTCTGTGGCGTTTGCACAACTGTGCACTCCATGGCGAGCATCCGCGCGGTCGAAGATGCGCTCAATATTCAGGTTCCTGACAATGCCCGATTGATTCGCAACTTGATCATGGGGATTCAGAATGTTCAGGACCATGTCATTCATTTCTACCACTTGCACGCCCTCGACTGGGTTGACATCACGAGTGCCTTGCAGGCAGATCCGGCCAAGACCGCACAGATCGCGCAATCGATCTCCGACTGGCCGAAATCCAGTGCTACCTACTTTAAGGGAGTCAAAGACAAGCTGGCGGCATTTGCCGGCACCGGTCGACTCGGCCCGTTCCAAAACGCTTACTGGGGTCATTCGGCCTATAAACTGCCTCCGGAGGTCAATCTGATTGGTGTGGCACACTACCTGGAGGCTCTTGAATGGCAAAAAGACGTGATCAAAATCCATGCCATTCTCGGCTCTAAAAACCCGCATCCACAGACCTTTTTGGTCGGTGGCATGGCGATGCCGGTCGACCCCAACAGTCAAAATGCTATCAACGCCGATAAAATCGCCTACATTCGTAAGCTGCTGCGCAAAGCGCGTGCTTTTGTGGAACAGGTCTACATCCCAGATCTGTTGGCGGTGGCGCCCGCATATTTGGACTGGGCCGGCATCGGGGGTGGCGTTGGCAACTACTTGTCTTACGGTGATTTTCCGATGGATAACAGCCCTGGAACGGAAAGCTTGTTCTTTCCGCGCGGTGTCATCATGGGCAGAGACTTGGCCAACGTCATGGACATGGATGAAAAACAGATTACCGAGTATGTGACCCATTCCTGGTACAACTACAGCCAGGGCGACGACAAAGGTCTGCACCCCTATGACGGTGAAACCAGCCACAACTATACGGGCCCCAAGCCGCCCTACGAGTTCCTCGATACCGATGGCAAGTATTCCTGGGTAAAATCTCCACGCTACATGGATCAGCCAATGGAAGTCGGGCCCTTGGCGCGCGTCTTGGTGGCTTATGCCAAGGGTGTCCCCGAGGTCAAGTCCACGGTCGACTATGTGCTGAACACCCTGAATGCGCCGGCAAGCGCACTTTTCTCGACCCTTGGCCGGACTGCGGCGCGTGGTGTCGATTGCTTGCTGCTGGCCCAAAAGAACGAAGTCTGGCTTGACCAGCTGGCTGACAACATGGGGCGCGGCATTTATGAGACGTTCAACAAGGAGAAATGGGATCCGGCGTCTTGGCCGAAAGAAGCACAAGGCTTTGGTTATCATGAGGCCCCGCGCGGCGCCCTTGGTCATTTCATTCGGATAGAAAATCAGAAGATCGCCAATTATCAGGCCGTGGTTCCATCGACTTGGAACGCCGGACCGCGTGACGCATCAGGTCAAATGGGCCCCTACGAGGCCAGCCTGGTCGGCACCCCGATTGCCGACCCCGAGAAACCCCTGGAAATTTTGCGCACGATCCATTCCTTCGACCCCTGCTTGGCTTGTGCAGTTCATGTGATGGACGGCAAAGGTTCGGAAATCGTTAAGGTCCGGGCCCTCTAAAGGAAGGAGGCGCACCATGTTGAAAATCTATTACGTCTGGCAGTGGCCGGTTCGCATCACCCATTGGGTCAACGTGTTATCGATGATCATGCTGTCGATAACCGGCTTTTATATCGGCAGCCCGTTTATGACCGCACCGGATTCTTCGCAATACGTCATGGGCTGGATGCGCTTTTTGCACTTCACGTTTGCGTATTTGTTCACCGTATCGGTGATTGCCCGGATTATCTGGATGTTCATTGGGAATCACCACGCATCCTGGAAGGCATTCATCCCTTGGCTCACCAATGACGGGCGCAAGGCTTTTGTCAAAATGTTTCGCTACTATACCTTCACGGGCAAGCAGATTTCTTATGAAGTCGGTCACAATCCGGTCGCAGCAACCGCCTACCTCGGTATTTTTGCGCTGTTTTTGTTCCAGATTGTCTCCGGTTTTGCCATGTATGGCCAGTATGCCCCAGGCGGTTTTTGGGACAGTATCCTCGGTGGTCTAAACCTTCTGGTCGGCAATCAATGGCTGAGGTTGTTGCACCACGGGGTGATGTGGCTGTTGATCGGTTTTATTATCAATCACATTTACAGTGGCTGGTTGATGGATATCAAGGAGCGCAACGGGACCATGAGCGGCATTTTCAGTGGTTACCGCTACATTGAACCGGAGGATCTTTGATGTCCATCCTGGTCTTAGGACTGGGCAACACCATTATGAGTGATGACGGCTTCGGGGTGAGAGCGGTAAATGCGCTGTCATCCCGTTACCGTTTCAGGGGACCCGTCAAGGTCCTCGATGGCGGAACCCTCGGACTGGACTTGCTTCCTCATTTGGAAGAGGTTGACAAGCTATTGATCGTGGACGCTCTCGACATGCGCGGTGAACCCGGTCAAGTGTTCCGTATTGAAGGAGAGGAGGTTCCCCGGGCGTTCGCGAGCAAGTTGTCCGTTCATCAGATGGGGCTACAGGACCTCTTGGCTGTTGCTGACCTGCAAGGCTACTTGCCCCAGCAGTTGGTGGTTTGGGGCGTTCAGCCGGCATGCATTGAGATGGGCACCGAACTGACCGCGACCGTTGCTGCAGCGCTGCCGGAGGTGATGGAACACCTGATCGCTGAACTGCGTAGCTGGGGGGTCGAAGTGTTACCCGATCAGAGAGAGTCATGAGATCAACCATTTTTATCATGCCGGCCAACATGATTTGGGCCTTCAGCCTGCTTTTTATCTTTGCTCTCAGTGCATGTCAGGCAGAAACACCGGACTATCCTGAGCGCGAGGTCCCAAAAGGAGTGCTCGACGACAAAGAACAGCAAGCCGCAGGACAAACGCTTTTTTCTCAAAAATGTGCGTCATGTCATGGTAAGCCAAGCGAGGGGCGGTCGGCGCGGGCGCAGTTCTTCGAACCACCCGCCGCCGATTTTACCGAAACCCATTACCGCCAAGTCGACCCGAGTTACCTGTTCTGGCGAATCGAGACCGGCAAGACCGTTGAACCATACCTGTCCCAAGGCTCGGTCATGCCAGCCTGGTCGCCGTATCTGTCCAGCCAACAGATTTGGCAACTTGTCGCCTACTTGAAATCTCGTTCCGAGTAGGCTCTGCCAAATTTGTCGTCTCTGCCCTGACAGCGCCACGAATCGGAAGAGTCTTGTTTTTTAGGCAAATTTTTACTTTTTTATTCTAGCTAAATTTGTTAGAGTGCCGCAGGTAAAAGGTTTCAAGATGTTTCTGCAGAATTTACACTACGGAAAACGATGAACGTATCCAAACAGGAGCATGGTTGGGCAATGGTGCCCATGGAATTCGCGAAAGCTAGGCTCCGTCTACAACTTTTTTACTAAAGGCTTGGCTTGTTGTCGAGATGTCTGTCGATGGCAGGCCTCTCTTTTTTTAAACGTCATCACAAAATTTGTGATTTCAAGCAAATAATCAAGCGCTCAAAACTTAGGGGGTCACATAATGCAAAGTTTAACTGCGGAGGTCCTTGGCCTGAAGAAAGTCGGGACCGTATATCACAATCTCAATTATCAGGAACTTTTCGCGCACGAAACCAAAAACGCTGAAGGCCAAGTCGCTGAAAATGGCACCATGATGGTGGATACCGGAAAATTTACCGGCCGTTCGCCAAAGGACAAGTACTTTGTCCACCAAAAGCCGTCTTTTGAAAACATTGCCTGGGGCAAGATCAACCAGCCGATGGCGCCGGAAGTGTTCGACGAGTTGTATGCTGAGGTTATGGACTACCTGTCAGGCAAAGACCTGTATGTCACAGACGGATTTTGTGGCGCCAACGAAAAAACACGTGTCTCGGCGCGCTTTGTCACCGAATATGCCTGGCAATCACATTTTGTCAAAAATATGTTCATTCGGCCGACAGCTGCCGAGCTCACGGATTTCAGCCCGGAATTCACCGTCTACAACGCCTGCAACCTGACGAATGAACGGTGGGAGAAGCACGGATTAAATTCTGAAGTTTTTGTCGTATTCAACATCGAGAAAAATGTCGCGATCATCGGTGGTACCTGGTATGGCGGAGAGATGAAGAAAGGGATCTTCACCATGATGAACTACTGGCTGCCGATGCAAGGTATCCTCTCCATGCACTGCTCGGCCAATGTTGGCCGAAACGGCGACGTAGCGCTCTTCTTTGGTTTGTCAGGCACCGGGAAGACCACTCTGTCCACAGATCCAAACCGCAAGCTGATTGGGGATGACGAACACGGCTGGGATGATGATGGTATTTTTAACTTCGAGGGCGGCTGTTATGCCAAATGCATCAATCTTAGCGCTGAGAACGAGCCAGAGATTTATCAAGCCATACAGCGCAACGCCCTGCTGGAGAACGTGGTCGCCGATGAAGAAGGTGTCATCGATTTTGAAAGTGACGCGAAAACCGAAAATACCAGGGTTTCCTACCCGATCGAACACATTGAAAACCACGATCCCAGCCTCAAAGGAGGGCACCCCCAAAATATTATCTTTTTGACCTGTGACGCGTTTGGCGTTCTCCCTCCGGTTTCAAAATTAACCAAGGAGCAAGCCATGTATTATTTCCTGTCCGGGTACACCGCCAAGGTTGCCGGGACGGAACGGGGTGTGACGGAACCTCAGGCAACGTTTTCTTCTTGTTTCGGAGAGGCCTTTCTGCCGCTTCATCCTACGGCTTACGCAAAGTTGCTTGGCGAGAAAATGGAAAAACACAATGTCAATGCCTATCTGGTTAACACCGGCTGGGTCGGCGGGGGATACGGTGTCGGAGAGCGCATGAGCATCAAGGCCACGCGGGCCTGTATCAATGCGATTCTCGATGGCAGCATCAATCATGTTGAATTTGATCAAACCCGCTGGTTCCGCCTCAATATTCCCAAGAGTCTGCCGGGTGTCGACAGCCACTTGCTGAATCCCCGCAACGCCTGGGCCGACAAACCTGCATTTGATAATACTGCCAATAAATTAGCCGGGATGTTCATTGAGAATTTCAAGAAGTATATCAGCAAGGGAGATGATTTCGATTTCACCAAGGCAGGGCCGCAGGTCTGATGTTTGCCAAAGAAGCGAAACATGGGCGCCCCTTTCGGGCGCCCTTTTTGTTATGTTAAACTCGTCATGACAACAACCGACCCTTTGGGAACAAGCATGTGCCTGATCATTGTAGCTTATCAGAGCCACCAAAGCTTTCCTTTGGTGGTCCTCGCTAACCGTGACGAATACTACGCCAGGCCGACCGCTCCTGCAAGGTATTGGCCTGATGTCCCGGGATTGCTTGCAGGTCGAGATTTGGTTGCCGGGGGGACCTGGCTGGGCCTGCGCGGGCAGCGCTGGGCTGCCGTGACCAATGTTCGCGACACCGCCCCCATTCCTCCTGCCGCGAAGTCACGGGGCCTGCTGGTTCGAGATTATCTCGCCGGGACGGTCTCGCCTGAAGCGTATTTGCGCCAGGTCTGCCTTCAAACCGAGCAGTTTGCCGGCTTCAACCTTTTGCTCGGTGATGGCGATATGCTCTGCTACGGCTCTAACCGCCGCAAATGCACGCAACGCCTCGAACCCGGGGTGTATGCCCTGAGCAATGACCGGCTCGACACCCCCTGGCCTAAAGCCGTTAAAGCCAAACGCCACCTTTCGGTTTGCCTTAAAGCGGTCGTCCCCGACCTCGACGACGCAATCAGCTTGATGAGCGACACGCAGTTGGCTCCGGAAGACGCCCTGCCGTCAACCGGTGTTTCCCCTGCTTGGGAAAAGACCCTGTCCGCCATATTCATTACGAGTCCGGACTATGGTACGCGCTCGACAACCCTGTTGGCCAGGAATGCTCAGGGAGAGCAGCGCCTGGTTGAGCGTCGCTACCACGGTTCTCCGCTCAACTGGGAGCAGAGTGATTTCGCCCTGACCTCCGCCCCAGGGCATGCGGCTGATAACCGTGCTTGACAGAGAGCGCATCCTGCAAGAAGATAAGTCGCGACCGATGCACGGTCGGGAGGGTTTGTCGTGAAGCTCAGAGCTCTGGGTGAATTTGGCTTGATTGAACAGATTCGACAGAAAGTCGTCGACCCTGCCTCAGTTTATCGGGGCATTGGGGATGATGCGGCAGAATTGTCTCTTCCCGATGGCCACCGCCTTTTGACGTCGACCGATATGTTGATCGAAGGGGTGCATTTTCGATTTGAGTGGACCGATTCGCACAGCCTCGGGCGTAAAGCAGTCGCCGTCAATTTAAGTGATCTGGCCGCAATGGGAGGAACGCCGAGTTTTCTCTACTTAAGCCTTGCCTGTCCGGTCGATGTCGATTTTACCGAAGTGGAGGCTTTTTTTGAGGGAGCCTTGGCGGAAATGGCGACTTTCCAGGTTACTTTGGTGGGCGGAGATACCTGTCGCAGCCCAGGCCCCTGGGTGATCTCGGTGACCGTCGAAGGGCATGTGTCCCCGGGCGACTCGGTTGGACGGCTCCAGGCGCGGCCAGGAGATGTGATTTTGGTTTCCGGCACGTTGGGGGACAGTGCATTGGCCCTGAATCATTTGAAAAGCCATCTGCCCGTTGATCCATATCTTTTACAGCGCCACTTGCGCCCTCTGCCACGCATTGCGCTCGGGCAGGCGCTGGGAGCGCAACATCTGGCTTCAGCGATGATTGACATTTCCGATGGGCTCAGCGCCGATCTGGGACACCTTCTCATGCCCGCCGGCCTTGATGCCCTTTTAGATGCTGCGCAGATACCGCTTTCTTCAGCGTTTCGAGACGTCGTGCGGGACCAACCTGACTTCTTCGAGCTTGCTCTGCATGGCGGCGAAGATTATGAACTCTTGTTTACCGCCACACCGGAGAATGTTCCTGCGGTGATGGCTCTTTCAGACAGCCTGAACGTCCCTGTCTCGGCCATCGGTAAACTGGAGAAGGGTTCCGGCCAAATCAAGTTGAGACAGACGACTGGACGGATCGACCCGGTGCTTGCGAGAGGTTATGACCATTTTGGGCCATCGCAGAAAACACCGGAAGGGCGCAACGCATGACCGAGGCAGGCCCTTACGCCTGGTGCGGCGATGAATTGAGCGAAGCCGAGTTCCAGGCCATAACAGCTGTTCTGCACACCAAGCGACAATTTGATGTTGGCGCATACAAGGACAAGTGCGTGCGCCGGCGCATTGCGAAACGTTTACGAAACTGTGGAGCGGCTGACTTCAGGGCGTACCTGATGCGCCTTGAAGAGGACCCCGAAGAAGTCGACGCCCTGCTGGAGGCAATTTCAATTCATGTGTCTCATTTTTTCCGCGATCCGGGCACATTTCGATGTCTCGAGCG
This sequence comes from Deltaproteobacteria bacterium, assembly GCA_019313185.1. Taxonomy (GTDB): domain Bacteria; phylum Desulfobacterota; class Desulfuromonadia; order Desulfuromonadales; family BM103; genus JAFDBS01. Next base: position 35,577 of record JAFDBS010000118.1, read on the forward strand.
GGACGTCCTGCCCGACCTCGTTGCCCAGGCTCAAGAAGCCGGCCGCCATGGCCTCAGGTTTTGGAGCGTAGGCTGTGCCACCGGCGAAGAGGTTTATTCTCTGGCACTGCTGATGGAGGAAATCGACCGGGGCGAGCTGACGATTGAAATCCTGGGTGCGGACATCAGCTCTCCCGCGCTGGAGAATGCCCGTCGGGGACGTTATGATGCGATACGCCTCAAGGAAGTGCCATCGGCGGTGCTCAAAAAATACTTCCGCCAGGACGGGGGGCTCTACCAAATTGATGACCGCCTTCGCCATGCTGTCCGGTTTGAGCGCCATGATCTTCTGGCGACCGAAGCCTGCTGTCCACAGAGTGACCTGATTCTCTGTCGCAATGTTTTGATCTATTTTTCCCGTGCCGAACAGGAACGAATCCTCCGGCAGTTTGCCACGAGCCTCTCGCCCTTTGGACGGTTGGTTCTGGGACGGTCGGAAATCATGGATGGTTCTTCGGCCAGGCTCTTTACGGCAGAGTTTCCCCTCGAACGGGTCTATCGGCGATCGGTTGGCGGGGACAGACCAGGTGAAATGATTGATCACGCCAAGAGCACGTTCCCAGGAGACACCAATGCGCGTTGAAATCAGTCATAAGTTTATCATCGGCTTTCTGGCTGTGATCGTCTCGGGAGTCCTTGTCAATCTTGGGGTTCCTTACTTGCAGATTCCAGTCGAATTTCAACAACTTTTTTCCATTTGCTGTTCGTTGGTCGTCGGTTTGATCATCGGTGTGCTTTTCTCAAGGCTGTTTACTTCAAACATTCGTCACCTCACCGATGCGGGGATGCGGTTAAGCCGGGGAGACCTGTCAAAAGACATCATTTTAAGCCACAATGCCTTTCCCGATGAAACAAGCGACATAACTGATGCCATGAACGAGGTTCAACAAAGCTTGCGCACCCTGGTCGGTGATATCAGAGAAATTGCCTTGCGCGTGGCCGAATCCTCGCAAAACTTGTCAGTAAACTCGAAAGACATGTCAATTTCGTCATTGGAGGTGGCCGATACGGTTGACCAGATTGGCAAAGGGGCCCTCACGCAAGCCGAAATGGTTGAACAATGCAACCGGTTGTTTAAAGAGATGGCCAAGGCCATCCATCAGGTCGCCGGCTCGGCGCAAAAGGTTGCGGAATCCGCCCGACAGACCTCAGAGACTGCCGAGCAAGGCGGTGAGATAGCCAACGCCAACCTGAGTTCTTTGCGCCAGGTGCTGACCGAAGCCGAAGCCAGCGGACAGCAGCTGGTGACATTTATCAACCAACTGAAGCAAATCAACAAAATTGTTGAGGTCATTAACGGGATTGCTCAAAAGACCAATTTGCTCGCCTTGAATGCAACGATCGAAGCTGCCAGAGCGGGTGAATATGGCCGCGGATTTACCGTGGTTGCCGAGGAAATCAGGAAGCTAGCCGATTCCACGACGAGTGCAGCCGAGGAGATCAGGCGGGTGATCGAGGGAATCAGTGAGGAAAGTCATCGCGTTCAGGGAACTCTGGGCCATGTCATTGACGAGATGGAGCGAGGACGTGAAGGGGTTGACCATACCAGCCAGGCATTTATAGCGATCACGCGAAATGCGGAAAGCACCCAAACCAAGGCCAACGACATCGCCGAATTGACCGAACAGCAAATCGCCAGCGCCCAGCGTATTGCGGATTCAATCGACGAGATTGACAAGGTCGTCTCAGACAATGCCGCGGCAACTCAAAAAGTGTCCTCGACCACCATGGAACAATCCGCTGCCATGGAAGAAATGGCGGATTCTGCACAACAGCTGTCCACCCTCTCGGAAGCACTGCTCAGCGCCGTCAAACAGTTCAAGTTGGCTGAACCGCCAGAGTCTTGATCATGACTTGGGTTTTGCTGTTTCAGCTGGACGACCTGACCTATGGGATCAAAGTTGAGTCGGTTCAGGAGATTGTGGAAAAACCGGAACAATATCCTCTTCCTGGCGCAAAGGGCTGTTTAAGATCGGTAATAAACTTTCATGGAGAAGTTCTTGCCGTCATTAACCTGCCAAAACTTTGTCGTTGCAAAGCATCACATCTGGATCCACGCTTGATCGTGCTCACGGACGAGTTTCACTCGTTGGCAGTGCAAGTCAATTCCGTAGGCAGTGTTGTGGAGATTGATATCGATAGAGTCGCTTCACCCGGCCCGGGCTCTGGTCCCCCTGTGCTTGGCACCTGCCAGCATGATGATGAAGGAGACATTCATCTTTTCGATATGGGTAGTGTCATACGACAATTGGAAAAACTCGATCTTGGTGTTGACGGTGGCTGACCCGTGACGGTTTGAAAATGAAAGCCTGAAAGGGGATGTGATGATCTCATCATCCGGTCAGAATGATGTTGCCAGACCGATGCAAATTCATTCCAGCACGACCCGCCGTCTGTCGGCGAAGCCCCTTGGGCCGGCTGGCGAGCGCGTTGAACAGAACTATTCCATGACCTTTGGTCTGCGGGGCCAGGCCAAGGAAGTGGCAACATGACCACCTCACGACTTTAGGCGATTGCGGGCACGACATGGAGATGTCTCGATACCGGAACCTTTTTCTTGCAGAAACCCGTGAGCATCTGCACACCATGAATCAGTTGGTTGATGGTCTCGAACGGGAGCCGGAACGGGACGAAACCATCAATGCGCTGTTCCGTGAAGCCCATTCCATCAAGGGGATGGCTGCCGCCATGCAATTCACGCAGACGGCCGCAGTCGCCCATCATCTGGAACATTATCTCGGAGAGATTCGGAGCTGTTCCCGGGTCCCACCAGATGTCAGGGGTCGCTTGTTGGATGGCATTGACCTGTTGGAAGGACTGCTTGACGACATTGTATCTGGACGGCCCGAGCGTAACGTCGAGAAGTTTCTGCAGAAGACGGCAACATGCTCTGGCCAGTCCGGTCAGGACATGGCCATCGTCACAAACGTTGATTGCACAGCACAAAACAGTGCCTCGCAAGAACCGGCAGACAGCATTTTATCATCAGCGTCCGCTGGTGATCACTCCGAAGAATTCCAGGTCATCATCGACTTAGTCAATGCGCCCAAATCAGCGAATCCGGGGTTGAAAATTCTGCAGCGACTTGAAGAGATGGGCGAGATTCTTTCCAGCGAGGCGGTTGTGGATTCGATACGGCAGGGCGGAGAGCCTCGTCAGGTGAAGCTCTGGCTGCGAAGCGGCATTGCCCCAGACAAGCTAAAATCAAAGCTGTTGACAATCGAAGGGATCGGCCGGGTCGGGTTCGCACAAGACCGCCGCAAAAAACCAGGCGATGACCAGATAGCAACCGTCCGGGTAAGCACTGACCGCCTGGACAATTTATTAAGCATAGTTGGTGAACTCTTGACCAACCATTATCTTTTGCAGACGGCCGCAGAATCTGAAAATTGGACAGAAATTCCGGCTCAGTTGATACTCATGGACCGCCTGGTGGAAAATCTGCGCCATGAGGTGATTCAGGCCCGCATGGTCCCTTTCCAAACCATAACAGGCCGGTTGCCGAAAGCCATTCGGGACATCAGTCGCAAATCCGGGAAAAACGTTACCTTGAACCTAATCGGCGAGGATTTGGGCGTCGATCGGGTTGTCCTCGAGCAACTTGGTGACTCTCTCCTGCATCTGGTGCGCAATGCCGTGGACCACGGCATCGTGTCTCAGGGGACTCTGACCATCGAAGCCCGCCGTGAAAAAGAGCAGATTCTGATCGAGGTTTCAGATGATGGCCGAGGCATGAGCCCTGAACAAATCAAGAAAACAGCCATTGCCCAAGGGCTTCTGGCAGCGAATCAGGCCGGCAAGCTGAGTGATCGAGAGGCTCTGATGCTGATTTGTCAACCTGGGTTTTCAACTGCTCAGGGTGTGACCGAAACGTCTGGTCGTGGGGTTGGCATGGACGTTGTCAAATCTTCTGTTGAGCGCTTGGGTGGGACTCTAGCTGTGTCTTCAGCCCTCGACCGAGGCACCCGTGTCCAGATGAGCGTCCCGTTGTCCACTGCGATTGTGAAGGTTTTACTGGTGGCATGTGCCAGACAAAGGCTGGCAATCCCCATCACACGCGTCGTGCGGACTTTCGCCCTTCCGTCAGCGATGATCAATCGGCGGGAGGAGCCACATGTCTTTGTGCATGAAGGCAGGACAGTCCCCCTCTATTCCCTGGCAGAATTGCTTAGCCTGGCGCGCACTGAGAACACAAAAAAGGCTTTGATTGTGCTTGCTGAAGTCCAAGGTGGTCTGGTTGGCTTGCAAGTTGACAGCCTGATTGGACAGCGGGAAGTTTTCGTAAAGCCTCTGCATTTTCCGCTCGACAAACTGCCTGGGCTGAGTGGGGTCACTGTTGAAGGCGCTGGTATTATCTTCGTGCTGGAGCCACAGAGCCTTGTCGAGAACCGCTTGATGCTTGCTGACAAGGCTGGCTGGAAACCGGAAAGCTCAACTTTTTGATCTGATAGAAAGACGGATATGGGCTTTTCCGGCCGCAGGGCAGCTGCCGCCAAGGCTCCAACCCGTGGGACGGCCTTGCCGGGCTCTCAAACGGTTTTGTTTTGTTGCACGACAGAGTGTACGGCAATGTCCGAGGGTTGCTGAGCGGGGCAGTCGAAATTGACTTGCGGGCAAGCGCTTGATCGTTTACTCTGCCCATGTTTAGACAAACCATCTGAAAAGCCCGAACGGGGAGTGAACAAGTCATGAAAATATCTTTGCTCAACAGTCTGGTCTTCATATCTCTGGTTTGCGTTTTGGCGCATCCTGCCGCGGCAGCAAGCTTATCGGATGTGATCAAAACGCTCGAGACCCCTTTTCAGCATGCAACAGGGGCGACCGAGCGGATAAATGACTATGACGCCGAATTTTTCCAGGAGTCACGAATCGCGTCCTTGGACCGCTTGCAGAGGGCTCGAGGCCAGGTGTCGGTCGCATTTGATTATCGTATCCCGGGACAAGTCCCAACGGTCCTTTTTCGCTGGCAGTATGAGGAGCCAACCAATCAAGAGATGGTTTCCGACGGCAAAACCCTTTGGGTTTACCTGCCAGAGAACAATCAGGTTATCCAGTCGGACATAGAGTTGGTGAACCAGGCACGGCAGAATGATCCGATGACATTTCTGACCGGATTGGGCAACTTGTCGAGAGACTTTCAGATTAGGTGGGCGCAGCCAAACTTCGACATCGATGGCAACTATGTTCTCGAACTGACGCCTCGAAAATCTTCAGCCCTGATCAATCGGCTTCTGATTGTGGTCGATCGCCTGGCCGTCGAGGCATACCTGCAACGCCAACAGGGCGAAACCCCGACCCCCGTGCCGGCAAAGCCGGATCGGGCAAAGGATCTGCCTGCTTTTGACGAGGGCTTCCAGGTTGAGGGGGCATGGTTCCCGATCCTCTCAACGTCGGTTTATGACCCAAACGGCAACAGTACAATTATAGAATTTTCAAACATCCGCGTGAACACAGGGGTGCCCAGAACCAAGTTCAACTTTATGATGCCCGCGGGAGTTCAGGTTGTTCGACCAACCGGCAAAGAAATGGGCTTCTAAATCCTAACCGGGACAAGATGTACGAACCGCCCCAGCTGAGGCTTTGCTCCGGGGCGGTTTTCCGTGTTAAAACTCCTTGAATTGCAGGTGACGTTTCCCTGGCCGCTGACGCTGAGTGGAGGTCGTTTTGGAAAAGATGAATGTCAGTTTAATCAGTCTCGGCTGCCCCAAGAATTTGGTCGATGCCGAGGTCATGCTGGGACATTTGCCAGAGGATCGGTATGCGATTGTCACTGCTGAAGACCAGGCGGACATTATTATTGTCAACACCTGCGCATTCATTCAGGACGCCAAAGAAGAATCCGTTGAAACCATTCTGGAAGTTGCCGACTATAAACAGCACGGCCGCTGCAAACTTTTGATTGTCAGCGGTTGCCTGCCCCAGAGATATCAGCAGGAACTGGCTGGCGAGTTGCCCGAAGTGGACTTTTTTATTGGGACCGCCGACGCGCCTCGCATTGTCGCTTTGCTCGACAACGCGCAGCGCGGCGTCATTGCCCCGCAACAGATTGGCCTGCCAGACTTCCTATATGACCACGGGACGCCGCGTGTTACCTCATCTCCTTATTATTCCGCATATGTCAAAATCGCCGAGGGGTGCGCCAATCACTGCTCTTACTGCGTCATCCCATCGATACGCGGGACTCTCCGTTCTCGCCAGATTTCATCTGTTGTGAGCGAAGTCGAGCGGCTGGTGGCGGCTGGCGTTCGGGAAATCAACCTGATCGCCCAGGATGTTACGGCGTTTGGGGCCGAACGGGACGATAACGAAACCCTCGAATCGTTGCTGCGATCATTGGTCACCATCGACGGTCTTGACTGGTTGCGATTGCTCTATGCATATCCTGATGGGGTCACTGACGAACTGTTGGATCTGATCGCAAGCGAACCCAAAATCTGCAATTATCTCGACCTGCCGATCCAACATATCGATGACCAGCTGCTTGCCGCCATGAACCGGCGGGTGGGGGAAGAGGACATTCGTGCTCTGTTAGAGCGAATTCGCCTGCGAATCCCGGACATGACCTTGCGCACATCCCTGATTGTCGGGTTTCCCGGTGAGACCGATGAGCAGTTCGGCAAGCTGCTCAGCTTTGTCGAAGAAGGCCATTTTGAGCGGCTTGGCGTATTCCGGTATTCTCGAGAAGAGGGGACGTCGGCGGCCTTGCTTGACAACCAGGTCGCAGAGCGCACCAAACAGATTCGCTACAAACGCCTCATGAAAGCGCAGGCGCGGGTCTCTTTTCGAAAGAACCGTAACCTTGTTGGCCACGTTGAACCGGTGCTGGTAGAAGGTTACAGCGAGGAAAGCGAGCTGCTTCTCAGGGGGCGCAGTGTTCGTCAGGCGCCTGATGTAGACGGTCAAGTCTATATTACTTCTGGCCAAGCCAATGTCGGCGATATCGTCCCCCTGCGCATTACCGATTCCTCCGATTATGATTTGATTGGCGAAATAGTCCAGGAGTAGACGCGTGTTCTGGAACCGGCCTCTTGCCCTCTTCTTGCTGGCGTTTGTGGCCATTCTGGCCTGGTGGCAATCGCGCCCCAGCGATCAAGTGTTGCACCGAACGCAATTCTTGATGGGCACGATCGTCGAAGTGAAGGCTTTTGCCAGCTCGTCGGCTGGATTGGACGCTGCCATGGATGCCGCCTTTGCGGAAATGGCCAGACTTGACCAATTGCTCAGTCGCTATCAGCGGGGCAGCGATGTGGAGCGGATCAACAACGCAGAGGCCTCAATCGACGTGGCTCCCGAGACAGAGGCTGTGCTTCGTCTTGGCCTCGACGTCAGCAAAAAAAGCCAAGGGGCTTTTGACCTCTCCCTGGGACGCCTGAAAAAGCTTTGGGGTTTTGACCAGGAACACCCGCATGTTCCGTCTTCCGAGGCAGTTCATGAGGCCCTGAAAGGAATAGGCCCAGAAGCGCTTGATCTGGTCGGGAGCCAACTACGAAAACGGCACCCAGACCTTTCCGTTGACTTTGGTGGTATCGCCAAGGGTTATATCGTCGATCAGGCGATAGACGTTTTGAAGCGACATGGTGTCGAAAGTGCCTCGGTCAATGCTGGGGGTGACATGTATCTACTTGGCTATCATCAAGACCGGCCATGGCGGATCGGCATCCAACATCCAAGGCACCCGAATCAAGCCCTGGATATCCTGACAGTCCACGATCGCGCAGTCGTGACGTCCGGCGATTATGAACAGTTTTTTGTTGAGGACGGAACCCGCTATCATCATTTGCTGGACCCACAAACCGGCTATCCGGCGGGTTCAAGCCAAAGCGTTACAGTCGTAGCCGATAGCGTTGCGTTGGCCGACGCTTTGGCAACCGCTCTGTTTGTCCTCGGTCCAGATAAAGGGAGGGGAATGCTGGCCAGCTATCCTGATGCCGTCGCCTTGTGGGTGGATGCAGCGGGCCAGTTGCTGGCCAGCGAGGGCTTCAATGCATATCGGTTGGATCCATGAAGCCGCCCTGGAAGTTTTTGACTCTGGCCGATCAACTGCTGATCGCTTGTTTGGCATTGCTGGGTGTCCTTGGCCTGGCTTGGTCGCTGTCTGCTCCGCGTGGGCAACGCGTGATGGTTTCAGTCAGTGACCGTTTGGTCTATCTTGGCTCGCTTGACAAGGAGGACATGGTTGAACTGTCCGGACCAGTTGGCAAGACCGTACTGACCGTAGACCATCAAGGGGCCCGAATTACTGCTGCGCCCTGCCCGTTGAAGGTCTGTATGACCATGGGACCAGCTGTGCAGCAAGGAGACATACTGGCCTGCGTTCCCAACCGGGTGCTTGTAGAGATCGAAGGGGGCGCATCCCAGCCTGCAGACTATGACCTCCTCAGCCACTAACCCTTTGGACCCCGGCCAAGTGCGTCGGCAGACTTATCTCGCCCTGTTTACGGCCCTGGCCATTACGGTTCATACGCTTGAAGTTTTGCTTCCCAGCCCAGTTCCTTGGTTTCGACTTGGTCTTGCGAACGTGCTGACCGTGGTGATTCTGTTTCTATATGACAGCCGGGCCGCCTGGTCATTGACCCTCATGCGGATCGGTTTGGGAGCGCTTCTTCTGGGGCGCCTTTTCAGCCCCGGATTTTGGTTGTCACTGGCCGGTGGAATTCTGGCGACGCTGCTCATGTGCCTTGCTCGCAGGCACTGTGGGCCGCTGTTCAGCCCGGTTGGAATTTCAGTCATTGGTGCGACAGGCCATGCTGTTGGGCAATTCCTGGTCGCCTGGGCGATCGTGATTCAGCATGAGGCGATTTGGAAGATCTTTCCGATTTTCTTGTTCACTTCTGTAGCGGCCGGACTTCTCACCGGCTGGATGGCAGCTGTTTTGCTCAACTATCTAATGGCTCATCCGGTGTTCAGTTCGAAAACCAATGGGTGACAGGCAACCTCACCAGGGTTAAACTGGTCCAACGGTCAACAGTCAATTTGGGAGGCATCAATGTACAATCGGCTCAAAATGTTTTTGGGAGTGTGCCTGGTCCTGGTTTTGTGGGCCTGTGCGCCGGCTCCTCCTCCCCCCGAAGTCGCTGAGGAGCCAGATGATCGCAAGGAGCGGCCGCAAGACTTTGACACTCAGGCATTGACAGGCGTAGTGGTCGAGAAGGATCCTGTGTGGAGGCTGAGTTACCCCTATCCGGCGCTTTATCAGCCTGGTGCCGCCCTGCCTTCTCCGGAAGGACTTGAACATCTTGAGGTCCTGGCCCGATGGCTGCAAAAATATCCATCTCAGGCCTGGGAGGTCTCGGTGAACGCCAAGTCTGAGGCAGGCAAGGTGGAGGCCGGCCTTCTGGCGGCCAAGCGCCAAGAATTGTTGAGTCAATTTTTCAGGCGAAAAGGCTTCTCCCAAACAGGCTGGGTTTGGCAGGCGGTCACCGGGGGCGATTTCCAGCTTCGCTTTAGCTTTCCAGAGAAGCCTTAATCGCTGCCAGGGCGGTCCGGTCGAAATGGTACGATTGTTTGCAATATTCGCACGTGACAGTGGCCTCACCTTGTTCGGCAAGGAGCCGGTCGAGGTCTTCGGCACCGAGCATTTGCAAAAGCTTTCCTGACTGGTCGGGGCTGCACAGGCATGAGAAGCGAAGGGGGGTTTCTGCCAAGACTTGATAGGGAATGCCTTCTAACAGGTCTGCCAGCAGCGCTGATGGCGAACAACCCTCCCGTAACAAGGAGGTCGTTGGGGGCAGGAGGGCCAAGCGCTCCTCCAGAACGTTGATCCTGTTCAAATCGGTTTCGGGCATCAGTTGGAGCATAAAGCCTCCAGCAACGCTGACCTCGAATTGGGCGCCGAGCTCAACGCCGATGGCAACAGATGATGGGGTCTGTTCTGAAACACTAAAATAATAAGCGAGGTCTTCAGCCACCTCGCTGGTTTGCAGCTGGACCATGCCACGATAGGGTTCCTTCAGCCCCAGGTCTTTGATAACGTGTAGAAACCCTGCTTGGCCAACCGCACCAGCCACATCGAAACGGCCATTTTTCGGAGGCAGTCCTGGGTCAGGGTTTTTGACTTTTGCGCGAACGTCCCCCGCTGCGTTGGCTTCAGCCTGAAGTTTTTTGAGTGGGCCATTTCCTTCGATGATCAGTCCCAGTCGCTGCCGGCCTTTGAGCAGGCTGCTCATAAGCGCTGCGCCGGTAGCCAGCCGACCGATCGCAACGGTCGCCGTGGGATCGGTCCGCTGGCGCTTGCGGATTTCCTCGACCAACCCAGTGGTCTCGGCAGCGCAGGCGCGGAGGGTTCCATCCAGGGATAAAACTCGGGTTAGGTGATCGGGCATGACAATCCTCCAACGATTCAGGATAAGATGTTAGCCCAAAGCCATTCATCGGTAAAGAGACAAACTTTACCCCGTTTTTGATTCAGTCGAGGTGCATCGTGACAGAACTCAGCCACTGGCTACCGTTTCTGGCCCCTCCGTTGCTTGGAGCATTGATCGGCTATCTGACAAACTATATCGCCATCCGCATGTTGTTTCGACCTTTGCGGCCCTGGTCTTTTCTGGGGATGCGCCTGCCTTTGACTCCGGGCATCATCCCCGCGAAGCGCAAAGAACTGGCCAAGCGAATGGGACAGATGGTCGGCAGTCATCTGTTGACGGCGGATGATGTCAGCCAAGTTTTGAGGCAATCGCGTTTTCGTCAGGAACTAAAGCACGCAGTCAACGAAAAACTTAGCACGTTCCTTGATCGGGAGCTTGGGTCGATAGAAAGCCTGGTGCCGGAGAACTACCGAAGCCGATTCCGCGAATTGGCCAACATTTTGCGTTGGCGTGCCGTCGCCCTGGTGATGGATTATGTCTCCAGTGCCGAGTTCGAACGGGGACTGCGAGGCTATCTAAGGCAGACGGCTGATAACGTGTTGTCCCGGGACCTCGAAAGCTTTTTGACCCCTGAACGCTATGCTGCAATGCATGGCCATCTTGAGAACCGGTTCCGTGCCTTTCTTGCCGCCCCTGAAACGGCCAATGTGGTGGGCCGCTTTATTGAGACCCAGATCGATAACCTGCTCCAGTCTTCTCGGCCGATAAGGGACTGGCTGCCCGACGATTTGATTGACGTCTTGCTGGAGCAGATCGAGAAGGAAATGCCTCAACTGCTGGAGCGTTTCGGGGGGTTGCTGTATGACCCCGAGTTTCGCCAGAGGCTGGTCATCAAGATTCAAGAGGCGATAGAGGGCTTCATCGATTCGCTTGGGGGGCTGGCCGGGCTTCTTTCCGGCTTTATCAATATGGAACAGCTGTATGCGAAAATCCCCGACTTCCTAGACCGTACGGGAGAGGAGTTGGCGCGCTGGCTGCGCGAGGAGCGGACGCAACGGCAAGTGGCGAGCATGCTCCGTGAGCGGCTTGAGACAATCATCGATCGGCCTTTGGGCAGTTATCTTGAGAAACTGCCCTATGAAAAAGTGACCAGCATCCGTCGATTTATTCGCGAGCGAGGGATCAACGTGGTGCAGAGCCGGCGCAGTGCTGAGTTGTTGCTCACCGCCACAGAGAAAAGTGTTCAGCATCTCAAGGACCGCTCATTCCAGAGCCTGTGCGATCAAATACTGCCAGAGGACGGGCTTGATCAGATTAAGGTCGTCTTTGAGGACTATCTCTTGGCCAAGATTCGCTCCAATGAAGCCCGAGACGCTCTGGATCGCGTATTCAAAGAGCATCTCGACCTTTGGCTGGTGCAACGGCCTGTCGGACGCTTGGCCGCGCGTTTGCCCGCCGATGCACGGGCTGAACTCGAAGACGGGTTTTGCCATCTTGTGGAAGAACTCCTTCAGCGAGAGGTGCCTCCGTTGATCGATACTCTCGATGTCGCAAGCATGGTTGAAGCCAAAGTCAATCAGCTTGATATACTGCAAGTGGAAGACCTGTTAATGGGGATTATGAAGGAGCAATTCAAATATATTAACTTGTTTGGCGCGATGTTGGGGTTTTTGATCGGGCTGGTGAATTTGCTGGTCTGGCAGTTTGCCTAAACAGTATCGGCGGCGAACGGGTTGTGGTCTTCTGCCGAGCGCGATGCATAGATTGACCCGAACGCCCCGCGGCATCGAGTGAATGGGCCTGAAAGACTTAATGCCTAGATAATGAGGTTTGTATGAAATCTGGATTTCGGTCGACGTGGAGCAGTGTGCAGAGAACTTTGCACGACTTTACCCGGTTCTGGCGTGAGGAGCATGAAGTCCCCGCGGTCACGCCGGATCTTGACAGAAGCGGCGCGTTATGCGTTCAAAAGCTGATGGACGAATGTCTGATGGCGCGAGGAGGGCAGGTCGCGGCACGACAACAGGCGGCGATATTAGGGGAACTCTATCTTAAACTTAACGATAAAGGGCGGCAGCGGTTTTTCAAAATCATGGTCGATGATTTTGCCATTGATCGAGGCGCAGCGAAACAGGCGGCCACTGAACTGATTGAAGCCATCGATAACCGGGCCTTTACGGAGTCGGCGGCACGGTTGCGTCAGACGCTGGAGACGCCGCAACAACACCTGTTACGATTGTTCAATGCACTGCCCAACGGCGTTAAGTTTTTGATTGACATGCGTGCAGACCTGCTGAAGTTTCAGCGTGAAACACCGGAATTCAACCCCCTTGACGGCGAATTTCGGTCTCTTCTCGCCACGTGGTTCGACGTTGGTTTTTTAGAGGTTGAGAGGCTGGAATGGAGCAGCCCAGCCGTTTTACTGGAAAAGCTCATTACCTATGAAGCGGTCCACAGCATTCAGTCCTGGCAGGACCTGCATAACCGCCTTGAATCTGACCGCCATTGTTATGCGTTTTTTCATCCAGTGCTTCCCGAAGAACCGCTGATTTTTATTGAGGTTGCCCTTGTAGAAGGGTTGGCAACGAGTATTCAGACCCTTCTTGACCAGAGGACACCCGAGATAGACCCTGTTGACGCCGACACGGCTATTTTTTACTCTATTTCAAACACTCAGCAAGGGCTGCAGGGCATCAGTTTTGGCCCATTTCTCATCAAGCAAGTTGTTACGCAACTGCAAAGCGAGCTGCCCAATTTGAAAACATTCTCGACCCTGTCACCGTTGCCGGGGTTTCGGCGTTGGCTCTCGGCTTATCTGAAAGAAGTCAAGGCAGCCGGCCGCGACGAACCGTTGATTGACCATTTATCCGAGGCAGCGCGCGCGTTTGGCTGCTTAGAGCTACTGGCGGTGTTCGATCAACCCGAGTGGCCTCAGAATCACGAGCACCCTGAAATCAAAGAACGCCTTCTTTGCCTGGCTGCACGTTATCTGCACAGTTTGCGCGAGAAGGACAATGCCCCCCTAGACCCGGTTGCCCGTTTTCACCTTGGCAACGGCGCACGCATCGAGCAGTTGAATTGGCTGGGCGACATTTCTGCCAAAGGTATGCAGGAATCCTGTGGCCTCATGGTCAACTATCTTTATCGACTGAAAGACATCGAAAAGAATATAGAAGCATACGCTGCAAGTCACCAGATTGCGGCGTCCTCGAAAATTCGCAATCTGATGCGTGACAGCGTTGATGATGAAAAATGGCTGAAAACATGGACTCGGTTACTGACTGCGCGCAAGGGCAGCGAGCCCAGTGCCGAGTCGAGTGAATAAACCTGCCATGGTCCGCGACTTGGGAGAAGCGCAAGCAAGTGCGCTAGCTCTCAATTGAGGGTTTGGATTGGACAACGGTGAGCAGTGTGTGCACCAGTCGCTGTGGACTTCGGCTTTAGCATTCCGGCGTTTGCCCTGGATTCGAACAAGGCATGACGTGCCGCCAACGGATTCATCAACGGCCGTCGCATCTGGTGAGGGTGGTTCGGAACAGCTTAAAGGATCAACGGACGCAAGAGGGGTCTCTCTCTGGCAACAATCCGGTCAGACTGGGTCTGATTGGCATGGAGGGCGCAAAGGCATGCAGGACAAATCGATCAGAATAGAAAAGCTCGTTCCCAAAAACCCCCAAGGCCTGGTGGTTGTGATCACCGGCGACGGCAAAGGTAAAACAACCTCTGCAATGGGGATGGTCCTCCGGGCCTGTGGCCACGGACTGCGTGTCTGCATCATCCAGTTTATGAAAGGGGATCTCTATTCGGGTGAATGGGACGGCGTGAAACGTTTGGGTGAACAGGTTGAACTGCACGTTACTGGTAAAGGGTTTTGTGGAATACGCGGCAACCCCTACCCCTGGGCTGAACACCGGGCCAATGCCCAGTCGGCAATCAGCCTGGCGGCAGAAAAGCTTGCCTCCGAGGCATACGATCTGGTCATTCTGGATGAAATCAACAACGCCCTCAAGTTAAAACTGGTCGATTTAGAACAGGTCTTGGCATTGCTTGATCAGCGACCCATCCGAATACATCTGGTGCTCACGGGGCGAAGTGCCCACCCAGAAGTGATTAAACGAGCCGATACAGTCAGTGAGGTTCGCGAAATTAAACACGCCTATCAGAAGAAGATTGAGCCGCAGCCGGGGATCGATTATTGAGACCATGCATGTTTGGTGGCTTTTGATCGAGGCCCGACCTGCCTGTTTGACGAGAGGGTTGACTGGCTTGGCCCCAGCGGAAAGATCGCAATCCGAGCCGCCCCCTTGGTGCGCTTTGGATTGACACGCTTGTTCGAGACAGGCCCGTTTATTTGATGAAGAAACGTGGCTCGGAGAGATGGGTGCTCCGGCAGGCCGGGCATTTGCCGGGGCGGCCCAGCCGGTCACGCTTCTGAAAGACGAAGTTACACCGAAGGCAACTCGCCGGAAGGATGCACAAATCGCCACCTTTTGCTCTGAGGCTTTTTTTTAAGTGTGGCAAATGTTGGAGGACGTCTTTTTCAGCGAGGCCGGTGGCTTGCGAAAGCTCCCGGACCGTACACGGCCCGGACGCTAATGCAAGCCGAAGCCGTTCCCGGGCAGTCTGGACGCTGTTTGGCGGAGGGGGCAATGCGGGCATGGGTCTGTGGCCTTAGGCAGGCAAGCGCAGATGACAAGTGAGCTCATTGCCCATCCTGAATATAGCGTTTCAGCTGTTCAATCACGAACTCTTTTTCGTCAAGCGAAGCTTTGACCAGGTCGCCAATGGAGACCAGGCCAACCAGTTGATTGTCGTCGACAACAGGGAGGTGGCGACAGCGGTTGTCGGTCATGAGGGCCATCCCTTCATCGACGGTGGTCTGCGGTGTAATATAGCAGACTTCGGTGGACATAACCTGACTGACCAATGCTCTGTGCGAGCAGAGCCCAGCGATATCGACTTTGCGAACATGATCGCGTTCGGTGAAGATGCCAACAACTTGCTTGTCAGACATGACCACCAGGCCGCCAACGCCCTTCTCAGCCATCAATTGCAGGGCTTCGTAAATAAAGGCTTCGGGACGGATGGTGTAGACTTCATTCCCCTTGGACTTTAAAATCTGCGCTACGGTTTTGATCATGGCTTGCCTCTGTGTTGCGGGTTAATGATGGGCGAGAGTCTTTAGATGCCATGGCTTTGCTGTGTTTGACCGTTTGCCAGATCGCCGCTTGGCAACGGTCGCATGGCTGCATCAAACGATGTGCCACCAATCCTATCATATGGGTTTGATAAGACAATATGTCTCACCAGAAAAGCAGACGTAAAGCGAAAACCAACACGGTAAGCGTGACGACACGCTTGATCCAGTCATGGCCTTTTTTGACCGCGAAATGCGTTGCACACCAACCGCCCAGGGAGTTCCCCACAGCCAGTGCAGAGCCAAGAACATAGTCGATCTGGCCATGGGCAATAAAGACGGCGAGTGCAACGGTGGTAAAGGCGAAGATAACCAACACTTTGACAGCATTGATCCGCACCAGATCCAAGCCATGGACCAGTAGCCCTGAAATGACCAGAAAGCCAACGCCGGCCTGGACAAAACCGCCATAGATCCCGATCAAGAAAAAACTTACCAACAAGACGGCGAAGCGACCTCTGGTTATGGGCATGTCTCTGGAGCGGAGTTTTTTCATTGGATCCATTGCGGTAAACACAAGAACCCCGAGCATAATCAGGGCCAACAGGCGGCGAAAGAGGGTTTCGTCGATGTCAATCGCCAGGCTGGCGCCCAGGTAACTGCCCAGCAATGCAGGTGGTGTGCAGATCAACGCCAACCTGACCGGGAAAATCCCCTGGCGCTTGAAGCCGCTGATGGCAAATATGTTCTGGCAAAAAATTGCGATTCGGTTGGTCCCGTTGGCAACCGCAGCAGGCAAACCAAAGAAAATCAACACAGGCAAAGTCAACAGAGACCCTCCTCCCGCCAGGACGTTTAGAAAACCGGCGATTGTGCCGATGGCAACCAAGGAGGGAATCTGCCAGAGATAAGCTTCCATTACACTGGCTCCTGCAGGAGGTCGCGTATCGCCTCGCCAGCCATCGTCAAACCGAACACGGGAGGGACCACCGAAGAACTGCCAAGGGGAGCTCTGCGCTCTTGATAGCCTGCTGCCGTCTGCAGCGCCGGCCGGCGGCGGGTATCGCTCAGCGGCCGAAAGTCTTCCGTAGAGTAAACCACCTTGAACCCGCCATGAATGTGCCGCCGGCGCAATTCCCGCCGGATGATTCGGGCCAAACGGCATTTATGCGTATGCGCCAAGTCGCTCACTCTGATCTGAGTCGGGTCAAGTTTGTTTGCCGCCCCCATCGACGAAATCAGTGCCAAGTTCCGGTTCAGGCAAGATTCTATCAAGTGAAGCTTAGACGTAATATGGTCGATACAGTCAAGGACGTAATCAAACCCCCTGGCCAATAATGTCTCGGAGCTGTCCGCAGAGTAGAACGCCTGCAACGGTTCAACGGCAATTGCCGGATTGATCAGTCGGCAACGTTCAGCCAGAACCAGGGCTTTTGGCCGACCGATTGTCGTGTCCAGAGCGTGCAACTGGCGATTGAGGTTGGTGATATCGACTTGGTCGAAATCGACCAAGGTCAGTCGGCCGATACCGCCGCGAGCCAGGGCTTCGACGGCAAAACTCCCAACTCCGCCAAGACCGAAAACAGCGACTGAAGAATGCCGCAAGCGCTTCAAATTGTCTGCGCCAAGCAGAAGTTCGAGCCTGCTAAAGCGATTGTGGTTGGTCATTTCAGTCTGCTTTCTGCATAGTATGGTCAGCTTAGCTCAGCCTTGAACGGAATGCGTCACCCTTGATCTGCAGCGAACAATGCCTGATCACATCGCAAAACGCGCAGCGCGTTTGCTGTGGTGGTCCGAGCTGTTTCCTCCCATGACCAGTGGCGCAATCGGGCGACAGCGGCTGCGATCAGCGCCAGGTTCGCAGGCCGGTTCCGGGCACGGCGATGTGGATGAGGCGCCATGTCCGGTGCGTCGGTTTCAAGAACCAAGCCGCTTTCGGGAACCTGACTGACAACTTCAGACAATCGCCTGGCCTCCGGGTATGTGACGATCCCGCCGATTCCCAACACGAAGCCGAGATCAAGAACTTGCCGAGCCGTTTCCAAGCTGCCGTTGAAGGCATGCCAGATGCCTCCGACCTGATCGGCATGCTCCTCACGCAGAATGTCGATCAGGCGTCCTGTCGCGCGACGATTGTGGATCAACAAAGGCTTGTCCAAACGTCGGGCCATCTGGATCATTTCCCGAAACAGGCGTTCTTGACAACCCCATGATACCGGAAGTTTTCGGTCGAGCCCGACTTCGCCTACAGCAACTGCCTTTGGCCGGTCGTGCAGCGCCATCAATGTGTCGATTTGCTCGGTTTGCCAGTTCTCTGCATCCATTGGATGAACACCGGGGGCGGCCACCGCGTGCGGGCAGGCAGCGACGGTTCGCATCAATCTCGACCAGCCGACAATCCGGGTGCCCGGCAGAACGAACCCGGCAACGCCTTGGGATGCTGCTTCGCCAGCCATGGCGGCAGGATCCTCGAAAATATCGAGATGAACATGGGTGTCGATCAAATAGGTCATTGTTGAGAACGTGCAGACATTATAGCCAAGGTTGAGTTGCCCTTGCAAAAAATGATCGCGTCAGAGACAGATGGTTTCCAGGGCAGGTCTCTCAGGATGACGGGTTTGAGCGCCTGGGTGCCGCACGCCGGATAAACCCGACGCGCAAATGCAGCCTGAATCCGGCCAGAATGGATCGTCGGTGTCAGGCAAAACATTCAATCATCTGGACGGTTCGGCCGGACCGCAGGCCCGCACGGCAACTATTTGCTTAACAGTTGTTCTACCAGGCGCGCGGTTGTCACGGTCACCTTGCGGCAGTTGGCCAAATGGTCCTTGCTGAGCCAGGAGTAATCTTTTGACAACCCGCGGCAGCACGTCGTTTGATACGTGTCTTTAAACGCAGCGATGAGTTCCCCGCTATGCTTGGCTTTTCCAGCGAAGCCGAGAGCCATGACGCCGCCGGAGATGGCGCCGCAGAGACAGCCGCTATCGCCGATGCCACCGCCAAAACCTTCAGCCATGGCGATCAGTTCGGGATCCGATCGGCCGGTGGTTGCCTGGAAAACGGCTTGTGAACAGTTGAAGCCACGGTCAAACAGATCACCGGCTTTGGCCGCGGCATCGCTGGCCGTGACGGTATCGGAATCAACAGGGCGACGCTTGTGGAAAAATTTCAGCAAAGCCAAACCTCTAATGAGCTAAATTACCATATCACTATAGCCCAAAAGCCCTGCAGAATGAAACTCTTTGAGAGCAAAGAATCGGATTTTCGGCGGTCAGGAAGACAACTTTTCAGGCAAGATAGAACGGAGCGCCAGGTGCTCTGGCCAAGTTTCTCACGAAAAGTCGCTAAAAGGTGGAAAACCCTTTGAAATAAAACAAAGTTTGTTTTAGGATATGTTTTTTTGTAAATGGTTAATCTGGCGAAAGCCCAATAAAGAATGCAAGGAGTCGTAACAATGAACAAGTTTTTAAATGTGCTGATTGCGTTGATGTTTTGCCTAAGCCTCGTCGCATGCAAAGACGAAGCCCCTGCTCCCGCGCCAGCAGAGAAGCCGGCCGCCAAACAGGAGGAGGCAGCGAAGCCTGTTGCTCAGCAGGAGGACGCAGCCAAATCGGAGGCTAAACCGGCAAAGGAAGATCCCTTGGCCGCCTGGAAACCAAAATTTGACCCGAGCGGAGCGGAATACACCTACATCCTGTCCAATATTTCTCACCCGGTGATTGAAGGGATTGCGGTCGGCTATCGAATTCGCGACCGTGTTTGGGACGAATCAAACGGCCGTCTGTATGTCGATTTTCGCCCTTTGGCGCAAATGGGAGGGGAGAAGGACGTCATCAACAAGCTCAAGCTGGGTGCTGTTCAGGGCATGATGAGCTCTTCTGTGGCCGCACAAAATGTCGCAGACACTCTTGGGATTGTTAACTTGCCTTACATCGTCGATACGTTCGATAAACTTGACAAATTCAGGAACACTGCCGAACTGTGGGAGCCTTTTGCCAACAGTGCTTTGTCCGAAGGAATCATGGTCGCTGACGTTACAGGTTACGGTCCTTACGGCTGGGCAACGACAACTCCGGTTCAGACCTTAGAAGATGCCAAAACCATCAACTTCCGGATTGCCGAAGCACCGGTCAACGCGGACTTCTACAACGCCTGGGGCATGAAGTTTACCGTGATGCCTTGGCCAGACGTGCCACAGGCCCTGCAGACTGGCGTGATCACTGGTCTTGATCATACCGCCATCGTTTGCAACATAACCAAGAAGTTCAATATTGCCAAAAACTTTACCGAACTTGATTATGCTCAAGGGCTATTCATTCACTTGATCAACAAGAAATGGTTCGAGTCTCTCCCTGCCGACCTGCAGGAGATTTTAACGACGGCGATAACCGAAGAGAGTGCCAAGACCCGTGAACTGACCAAACAACAGCACGAGGAACAAGTGGCCAAAGCCAAGGAAGAGGGCGTAGCCTTCTTCCGCCTGTCTGACGAAGAAAAACAACAGTTGATCGACCTGACCGCACCGGTTTATCAGACCTGGGGGGAGAAGATCGGCAAAGAATATTTCGATCAGGTCCAGGCAGCACTCAAATAATTGAATCTTGCAAGCAAATCAGCTATGCTTGGCGGCCGGGGAGTTTCTCTCCCCGGCCTTTTTTGTCAACATAAGCGCTAGGTCACCGTGCCCATGAAGACTGCCATACGTTATATTCATCGCACCTTTGTCTTTATTGAAGACTGGAGCCTGTTTCTCTCGGTCTCTCTTGGCCTGTTGGTGGCGATGGCCAATGTTTTGCTGCGCAAATTGACAGCCGATGTCAATCTGTACTGGTCTGATGAAGTCGTCCGCAAGGTGATTTTTTTCAGTACGTACGTGGGGTGTATCGCGGCAATTCGCAACCGTTCATTGATCCGCATCGATGCCTTACCGCAACTGATACCAGCGCTGAAAAAACCATTAACCCTGATCAGTCATCTTTCGGTATTGCTGTTTTCCGGCTGCATGGTCTGGCTGGGCGTTTCACTCACGTCCATGGTCTACCGGGACCAGTTTGCCAAAACGGCCTCGCTGCAAATCCCGGAATGGTACTTCTATGCGGTGCTGCCGATCATGGGCGGGATGATGTTTGTCCGCACCCTGATCGTAGCGGTCGAGGACTGGTTCGGCATCAACCTCAGTAACGCCCCTTTGCCAACAGAGGAGGATGAGGGCGCCTAGCCCGACATCATGGATACAAACTACATCATCATCCTTGCTCTGCTTATCGGTTGCCTGGCAACGACGGTCCCCGTCTTTATGGCGCTGTTTTTTACCGGCATGGCCGGCCTGGTCTGGATTGCCGGTATCGACCCGCAGATTGTTATCGAAGTTCTTTATCGGAGCATGGATAAATTTGCGCTGATTGTCGTCCTGTTCTTCGTGCTTTGCGGGAACATCATGACCACAGGGACTATTGTTGAGAAACTGATCAAGACGGCTAATGTTCTTGTCGGGTTTCTGCCCGGCGGACTGGCCATGGCTGGCGTGCTTGCCTGCGGGTTTTTCGGAGC
>JAFDBS010000119.1 GCA_019313185.1 Deltaproteobacteria bacterium
CCTGCTACACCGATGGTTATCACGCCGTGCCAAGGAATTAAACTGGAATGCCAGTTTGCAGTCTGGACGCAAAACAAGTCTTTGCCACGTTCATGGGGAAACATCTCAAAGGGTTGGCTTCTGGCCTTACGGTCTTGAGCTGTCTGTCAGCCCCGGCGGGTTTGCACAAGTCAATTCAGTCCAAAATGAAAACCTTGTCTCTAACGTTCTCAGCTGTGCAAAGCTATCAGGTCAAGAGCGGGTGCTCGATCTGTTTTGCGGCGCAGGAAATTTCAGCTTACCCCTGGCCCAACATGCAGGTCAGGTTGTTGGTGTGGAGGCCTATGGACCGGCAATTTGCGATGCGCGAGCCAATGCCAAAGCCAATCAATTGACAAACGTTAGCTTTTTTGAGGCCGATGCAGCCAGGGCCTTGGCAACCACGATTGATGCCAATGATTTTGATTTGGTGATTATTGACCCTCCCAGGACTGGCTGCTACGATGTCGTAAATCTGCTCAAACAATGCCAGCGACTGCAAAAAGTGATTTACATTTCCTGTAACCCCGGCACGCTAAGCCGTGATCTGGTGCCACTGATTCATGGAGGTTTTGAGGTCATGTCAAGCCAGGCGTTTGATTTGTTTCCGCAAACCTGGCATATTGAAAGCGTGACTTGTCTTGAGAGACAGCGTTGATTTTCCCCTTGCATTCAAAGGTTTTTTTTGGTACTAAATAAAAAGATTTAGTGTTCACTAGAAAGTGAGCTTGCCAGCTCGCTTTTTTTTATTGGTATTAAGGACCTTTGCGACGTGGATAAAGCAGTACACCAAACACTTGAGAGCCTGATTCTGCCTATAATAGGGGATTTCGGTTTTGAATTGGTTGAACTCGACTTCAAAACGGAAGGAAGGAGCTGGCTTGTGCGGATCTTTATCGACAAGCCTGGTGGCGTGACTTTGGACGATTGCGTTTCGGTCAGTCGGGAAGTCGAAGCGGTTCTCGAAGTTGAAGACCCCATCAAAAATGCATACCGGCTTGAGGTCTCCTCGCCGGGTCTGGATCGGCCCCTTAAAAAGCCCGCTGATTTTATTCGTTTTGCCGGCAAGAGCATAAAGGTTAAGACCAGGGAGCTCATTGATCCAGACGGTCGAGGTTATGCCCGCAAGACGTTTACTGGGTGCTTGGTCGGCATTGATGGAGACCTGGTCAAAATCGAGCAAACTGACAGGAAGGGCGGATTTATCTCCATCCCATTGTCTGATATCGCTCAAGCGAACTTAGAGATAGAGCTTTAAACAAAAGACATCTTATACACTCAATACGATTTTGCGCTGCCATTGAAGACGGCGCCATGCAGGGGGAATGCATGAACACGATCAACCTGAATCATATTATTGACCAAGTTGTTAAGGACAAAGGGATTGACCGGGCAGTTTTGGTCGATGCCCTTGAACAGGCAGTTTTGTCGGCGGCAAATAAAAAGTACCGAAACACCCGAGATCTGGAAGCCCACTATAACGCAGACATCGGTGAAGTCGAGGTCTTTGAATTTGTTACGGTGGTCGAAGAAGTCGAGAACTCTTACCAGGAAATAGATTTGTCCGAAGCACGCGAAATCGACCCCGATGTTCAGGTCGGCGATTCTCTCGGCATGAAAATGGACGCCAGTAATTTCAGCCGGATCGCCGCCCAAACTGCCAAACAGGTCATCATTCAAAAAGTTCGAGAAGCTGAGCGAGAAGGGGTTTACGACGAATTCAAGGATCGGGTCGGGGAACTGGTCAACGGGATTGTCCGGCGGTATGAGCGCGGCGACTTGATTGTCGATCTCGGCCGCGCGGAAGCACTGTTGCCTCATCGTGAGCAAGTCCCACGAGAGAATTACCGTCAAGGCGATCGTGTCCGCGCGTATATCTCAGAAGTTCGAATGGCGACCAAAGGACCGCAGGTCATCTTGTCACGCACACATCCGGGACTACTCTCCGAGTTGTTCCGTTTGGAGGTGCCTGAAATAGCAGAGGGAATTGTTGAAATCAAGGCCGTGGCACGCGAACCAGGAAGCCGTGCTAAGATAGCGGTTGTGTCACACGACCCGGATGTCGATCCAATTGGTGCCTGCGTCGGCATGCGCGGGGCGCGCGTTCAAAACGTTGTGTCTGAATTGCGCGGTGAAAAGATTGACATCATCAACTGGACGCCAGATATCGCCCGTTTTGCCTGTTCTGCCCTTGCGCCCGCTGAGGTCACCCGGGTTTATGTTGACAACGAAGAAGAATCCATGGAAATCATAGTTCCTGACGATCAGTTGTCCTTGGCGATCGGCAAAAAGGGTCAAAACGTTCGTTTGGCAGCCAAATTGACCAACTGGCGGATTGACATTGTCAGTGAGACCCGTGCTGCTGAAGCTGAACTCGAAGAACTGACAGGAGGTGGCTCGGCAAGTGACAAAGACAAGGACGATGAACCGGCCACCGAAGAGCTTTTATTATCAGACCTTTCAGCCAAAGAGGCGATTGAATTGATCAAAGCTGCAGACGACCTTCAGTCGATCCAGTCAGCCATTGAAGGCGAAAGCCGGGTTACGGTTTTGCGTGCCTATGAATCAAAAGTCGCCGAATTGACAGAAGCAGGAAACACGAATCAGGGGTGATAAGAGAACGTCGCCAGCCACAGCGGACCTGCCTTGGGTGCCGGCAATCCTTTGATCAAAAGAGTTTGGCACGATTAGCCATGTCTCGTGAAGGTCAAATAGTGATTGACTTACGGAACCGGCTTCCCGGTCGTGGAGCATATGTGTGTTTGGAGCGGCGGTGTTTAGAAAAAGCGGTGCGCAAGCAGATTCTCGAAAAAGCGTTCCGCAGGACGTGCCAGCCAATCGATTTGGCTGTATTGTTGTCACAGGTCAGGGCCAATTTGTCTGGCCATATGGCCAGCTTAATCGGTATGGCAAGGAAGTCGGCCCAGTTGGTTGCCGGCGGCAACGCAGTCCTTGACGCGCTTGCTCAACCGGGACAGCTAGATGTTGTCATCCTGGCAAAAGATGCTCCGTCAGCTCTTGTTGCCAAAACAATGCGGAAAGCCTCCAGTGGGATGGCAGTTTGTGAAGGGCTATTTGCAAAAACCGACCTTGGCCAGATTATGGGACGTTCCGAATATAATATTATAGGTTTGTTTAATGGCCAACTGGCAGACGCTTTCAAAGCGGACTTGATCAAATATCGTAAAATCTCAGGGGAAAATTGATGGGTAAAACACGCGTTTACGATCTGGCGAAGCAGCTGGGACTGGAAAACAAAGAACTGCTCGAAAAGTTGAAGGCAGCTGGTCTAGAAGTCAAGAGCCATTCGAGTGTTTTGGATGACGAGGATATCAAGAAATACGAGTCGTTCATGTCATCGGATAAGACTACCGAGGAAGCAACATCGGTTAAGATCGAAGAGCAGCGTATCAGCTCAGGCTTGATTCGACGTCGTCGCAGTGCTGCCCCAGAAAAACAGTCTGCCGAGACAGCCGAACCCTCCGCAGAAGCTGATGAAGAACAAGCCGTGTCAAAAAAGCAAGAACCGGCTGACGACGTGGAAAAGCCGCTAAAGGTTGAATCAGATCCCAACGTTATAAAACAGACTGAAACAAAGCCAGATCAAAAAACAGCTGTTGATCTAAAGCCAGAGTCGACAGTCAAGTCGATCAAGTCTGAGACAACGCCCCAGCAAAAAGTGACTGCAAAGAAGCAAGAACCGGTTACGGCAAAAATTCTCGGTCGTGTTGACCTGCCTTCACAGGCTGTCCCTGCCGAAAGACCGCAGCGGAGAGAACAGCCCAAGGCACGTCCAGCTGAGCGTCCAGAGAAACCCGTCAAAGTGCAAAAGCCGAGTCCTCCACCTTTGACTCCCTCTCCATTGGACGCTCCCGGAAGCGGAAAAGAACCGAGAGGGGGCAAGAAGAAGAAAAAAGGACGTAACGATTACGGTGGCGAGTCTGACGGCAGGCAAGCAAAGCGCAAAATGCGCGAGGTTTATGAACCAGATCGCGCAGATCGTTATCGCAAGTCCAAGAAATCGAGCCGACCTGCAAAGAAAACCGAAATCACGGTGTCCAAAGCGATTAAACGTAAAATCAGGATCAGTGATGTCATTACGGTTGGCGAATTAGCCAAACGCATGGGTGTCAAGGCCAATGATTTGATTCGTGAATTGATTGCCCAAGGCCAAATGGTCACAATTAACCATCCTTTGGACTACGAATCTGCAGCAATACTTGCTTCCGAGTTTGGCTATGAAGTTGAAAATGTCGCTTTCGACGAAGAGAGTATTCTTACCCATACCGATGAGAATTTAAGCGATGACAGTGAGGGTAAGCGCCTGCCACGACCGCCTGTGGTGACGATCATGGGCCACGTTGACCATGGCAAAACCAGCCTCCTTGACGCAATCCGCCAGGCAAATGTTACAGAAGGCGAGGCCGGCGGCATTACCCAACATATTGGTGCTTATGACGTGGATCTCGACGGCCGAAAGATCACATTTCTCGACACGCCGGGGCATGAGGCCTTTACATCGATGCGGGCGCGCGGGGCAAAAGTCACAGATATCGTTGTTGTCGTAGTTGCGGCCGACGATGGGGTGATGCCGCAAACCAAGGAGGCAATCAATCACTCACGAGCAGCTGAGGTGCCGATCATTGTGGCCGTCAATAAAATCGACAAGCCTGATGCCAACCCTGACCGGGTCAAGCAGGAACTCTCGGAATTGGGCTTGCTCCCGGAAGAATGGGGGGGGGATACGATTTTTGTGGATGTCTCGGCCAAGCAGCACACCAATATCGACCAGCTCCTTGAAATGATTCTTCTTCAAGCAGAAGTGCTTGAGCTGACCGCGGATCCGGACAAACGAGCGCAAGGCACTGTTGTTGAGGCGCGCTTGGATAAAGGGCGCGGGCCTGTCACGACCGTTTTGGTCCAGCAAGGGACACTTAAGATCGGTGATCCGATTGTTGCCGGATTGCATTATGGACGTGTTCGCTCAATGACGGATGACCGTGGCACAAATGTCGAGGTGGCAGGGCCCTCATTTCCGGTTGAAGTGACCGGGCTGTCTGGAGTGCCTTCAGCCGGGGACGCGTTTCATGCTTTGGAGGATGAACGATCGGCGAAGGAAGTGGCGCAGCATCGTCAACAGAAGCTTCGCGAAGCTGAACTTGCCAAATCAAGCAAAATCTCTCTGGATCAGCTCTATGCACGAATCCAGGAAGGGGATGTCAAGGAGCTTCGTGTGATTGTCAAAGCCGATGTCCAGGGATCGGTGGAAGCGGTTTCTGAATCCCTTGCCAAACTCTCGACAGATTCCTGCCGATTGCTGGTGATCCATTCTGGGGTTGGCGGGATCACGGAAACCGATATCAGCCTTGCAGCTGCTTCTGATGCAATTGTCCTTGGCTTCAATGTTCGCCCTGCACCGAAGGCGACTGCATTGGCCGAGCAGGAAGGTGTTGACATTCGGCTTTATAATGTCATTTATGATGCTGTCAACGATGTCAAAAGTGCTATGGAAGGTTTGCTTGCTCCAACACTCGAGGAGGTTGACCTGGGCCGTGCAGAGGTTCGGGAGGTTTTTAATGTCTCCAAGGTCGGCGCCATTGCAGGCTGTTATGTAACAGAAGGCAAGATACTCCGCAATGCCTTTGCACGCTTGCTTCGTGATGATGTTGTGGTTTGGTCTGGCAAGTTGGATTCTCTGCGTCGCTTCAAGGACGATGTCCGAGAGGTCAACAGCGGTTACGAATGCGGAATAGGGCTTGAGCGGTACAATGACATCAAGATCGGTGACGTGATCGAAGTCTACGAAATCAAAGAAACCAAGACCAAGCTTTAACTCGGCATATCGAGGTTGATATGGTAGTTGGAGTGCTCCGTGTTGATCTGCGTCTATATGGCATGCAGAATCTCAAGCAGAAAAGGGGTGTGGTTCAAAAAATGCTCAGCCGCTGCCGTAACAAGTTTCCCGTATCAGCGGCCGAAGTTGATCACCAGGACCTATGGCAGCGTTGTGAACTCGGTTTCAGCGTTGTCAACACCAATGACAAAATTATTATGCCAATTTTGCAGCGAATAGAGCAGGAACTTTCCACCTATGGTGATGTTGAACTTTTGAACAGTGAAATTGAGTTTATCCACTTTTGATGAATAGGTAGCCAAGGCTTTGACTTCCCCACGATGTCGACGGGTGGCCGAAACGATCCACCACGAAATTTCTCAATTGCTGATTAAAGGTTTGAAAGACCCGCGCATAGGCTTCATCACAATTACTGCCGTTGATGTCAGTCCGGACCTGCGGCATGCAAAGGTATTCTACACGCTAATTGGCAATGAAACTGACCGCAAAAATACAGCTGCCGGCCTGAAAAGTTCGACCTCCTACGTCAGGCAGCAGCTCGGACGCCAGCTCAGGATGAAATATATTCCAGATATCCACTTCGAATACGACAGTTCCGTTGAATACGGCAACCACATTGAAGATTTACTTCGTGAGATCAAACCATCCGATGATTCCTGATCAGCTGCTCAGCACAATCTCACAAAAGCAATCTTTTCTCGTCGCTTCTCATTCCAGCCCTGATGGCGATGCCATTGGTTCTTCCCTGGCTCTCGGCCTTGCATTAAAAGGCATGGGTAAAGATGTTGTGATCTACAATCAGGATGGTGTTCCAAAAGACTATACTTTTCTGCCCGGCAGTAGCCTGGTTGTTTCACAGCTTGACCAAGGTCAACAATTCGATGTCGGGTTTGTGCTCGATGCCGGAGAACTGAGGCGCGCCGGCGAGTGGATCAGGTCTCGTTGCGATTGCCTAGTGAACGTCGACCACCATCCGTATTCAGAGAATTTCGGCGAAATCTTTTTTGTCGATGTCCAGGCTAGTGCAACCGGCATCCTCGTCTGGCGAATTCTCGATCAAATCAATTGGCCCATCACTCTGGATGTTGCAACCTGTATTTACACAGCAATTCTTTCTGATACAGGATCGTTCCGTTACTCCAACGCGAATCGAGAAGCCTTTTCGGTGGCGGGAGAAATGGTGGCTCTTGGGGTTGACCCTTGGTCAATAGCCTCGGGCCTTTATGAGAGCCAGGATGCTGCCCGGCTTCGTCTCCTTGCATTGTCGTTGCCTACATTGAAAATTTCCGACTCTGGAGCGTATGCTTCGGTCGCTGTAACATTGAAGATGTACAAACAGACCGGATCAAATGCCGAACACACGGACCGATTTGTCAACTATCCACGTTCAGTCAGCGGTGTTGAGGTTGCCATTTTTTTCCGTCAGCTTGATTCAGACACCTTCAAGGTTGGTTTCCGTTCCAAGGGCA
>JAFDBS010000120.1 GCA_019313185.1 Deltaproteobacteria bacterium
GCCAACGGGGCACAATATGTAAATGCAGATGGTCTGCGACCCCTGCTCCCGCCGCCAGGCCAATGTTCCAGCCCACGTTAAATCCTTGAGCTTGACAAGTCTCCGTTAAAACATCCTGACAAGCTACCATGTAACGATGAATTTCAACGGCCTCGACGTCATCAATCTCAGCATGACGCGACACGTGACGGATCGGAGCAACCATTAAGTGTCCGTTTGAATACGGGTAGCGGTTCATGATAACGAAGCAGTGTTGTCCTCGGACCAGGATCAACCGGGTTTCATCTTCCGATCGACTCTCACCCAAACAAAAGATACAGTCGTCCGAGTCAGGTCCCTGAATATACTCAAGGCGCCAAGGGGCCCATAAATTTTCCATAGTCTGCCCTTTCCAACTATAACATTTAGATTTCTATCAGAGACCTCATGAAATGAAAACAAATGTTTAATCGATTTGGATGATTTTGCCACGAATTTCAGTGCCAGCAATTTCTAGCAACCCGACAGTGTGGTATTTCATGCCTCGTTTGTCCGTGGGGCTTCCGGGGTTAAAGAAAAGCAACCCACCTTTATAGTGACAAACTGGACGATGGGTGTGTCCGTAAACGAGGCAATCCAGTCTATTATCGGAAAACTCGTTAAGGACGGCTTGTTCGAGACCACATGCTGGTCCCCAGCCGTGAATCAAACCTATGCGCACAGGGCCGATTTGAACGATTCGCTTGTACGGTAGATCAGTTGTGGCAGGGTCCATGTTACCGCGCACGGCATAAACTGGGAACCCCTCAAAATGATCAAGCAAGCCAGGTGCAATCAAGTCCCCGGCATGCAGAAGAACATCGATTGGCTGTAGATAAGATTCTATCAACCCTTCAAGAAGAAGAATTGAATCGGCGGTATCTCTCAAATGGCTGTCAGAAATAACACCGACCCTGATAATGTCTTTCCGGAACTGTCCCATGAGTTGGCTATCGACTAAAACACCTTAAGCTTACGAGAAAATCGAAAAGTGCCATTTAAGGCATTTTACGCCATGAATTTATAGTCAGAACGAAATAAGTTGAAAAGTCAAGCTTGACGCTTGTTAAATTAAGGGTATTTTTTGGGTAAATACGCATCACGCAAATGCCAGAACAGTTCGTACCGGCATTGCTTAGTATCTTTGATTATAATAATCTCAACTCTTTTTAAGAGTGTTTTTTCCTTGACAATCTTGGACAAGAGAATTATCAATTCGATTTACTGAAACTAAAAATATTTATCTAAATAAAATTTTTTAGATTTGGTCTGATTGAAAATTCATGAAAACAAAGAACCGTTCGAGTTCAAATGGTTTCACTCTAACTCTGGAAGGAAATTGATTATGTCGAAACGTCAAGAAGCCCTTGATTATCATTCAATGGGTCGTAAAGGAAAAATTGAGGTTATTACCACAAAACCATGCGCTACCAGCAGAGACCTCTCGTTGGCTTATAGCCCAGGCGTTGCGGAACCTTGTTTGGAAATTGAGAAAAATCCAGATGACGCATACAAATACACGGCGAAAGGAAACCTTGTTGCTGTGGTTTCAAATGGCACGGCAGTTCTCGGCCTTGGCGATATCGGCGCGCTCGCTGGCAAACCCGTCATGGAGGGAAAAGGTGTCTTGTTCAAAAGCTTCGCCGATGTCGATGTTTTTGACATTGAATTGGACACCAAAGATTCTGACGAACTGATCCGTACTGTTAAATTGCTGGAACCAACATTTGGTGGGATCAACCTCGAGGACATCAAAGGTCCTGAATGCTTTTATATTGAAGAGAAGTTGCAGGAGATTCTGGACATTCCTGTTTTTCACGACGATCAGCACGGAACGGCGATTATTGCCGCGGCAGGCTTGCTGAATGCCTTGGAAATCATCAAAAAAGACCTGAAGGACGTAAAAATCGTTGTCAATGGGGCTGGTGCGGAAGGAATCGCATGTGCAAAGCTCCTGATTGATCTCGGGGCCGAAAAAAACAACGTCCTTTTGGCTGACAGCAAAGGTGTAATTTACAAAGGCAGAGAATCCGGAATGAATGAATACAAGGACCGTTACGCGGCCGAAACCAAGGATCGGACTCTTGAAGACGCTATGAAAAACGCTGATGTCTTCTTCGGTGTTTCGGTCAAGGATGCGGTCACGCCTGACATGCTAAAGTCTATGGCCAAGGACCCAATCGTCTTTGCCATGGCCAATCCTGATCCGGAAATTCTGCCACCAGTCGCCAAAGAAGTCCGGGATGATGTCATCATTGGTACGGGTCGTTCAGATTATAACAATCAGGTCAACAACGTGCTCTGTTTCCCCTTCTTGTTTCGAGGTGCACTCGATACACACGCAAGCGCCATCAACGATGAAATGAAAATCGCAGCCGTTAAAGCCCTGGCAGACTTGGCTAAAGAAGATGTTCCGGATTCAGTTCGCAAGGCTTACGGGGGTGAAGCAATCAGCTTTGGGCGTGAGTACTTGATTCCGAAGCCGTTCGATCCGAGGGTTTTGCTGCATGTCGCGCCAGCTGTCGCTCAAGCGGCAATGGATACAGGTGTTGCTCGTCGCCCCATCGAAAATATGGATGAATA
>JAFDBS010000121.1 GCA_019313185.1 Deltaproteobacteria bacterium
AACCAAGATGGAGCAAAATATACAGACCAGAAAGGCGACGGCCAGGATTTTGCCGATACTATCCCGAGACATGCCGCAACCTCCGCTTGCTATGTACTTTGAGGACCATTTGATCAATCACTGGGGCGAAAACGTTAGCGAACAGAATGGCGAGCATCATTCCTTCCGGGAAAGCCGGATTGACTACCCGTATCAGGATGCACATCACCCCGATCAGCAAGCCATATAGGTACTGTCCTTCTTCAGTCATTGACCCGGAGACCGGATCGGTTGCCATGAAAACCAATCCGAAAGCGAACCCGCCGATCACCAAATGCCATAGCGGGCCGAGGGCAAACATCAGATTGGTGCTGCTCTCAACCAACAGGAAGGCGCTGGAGAGACCAACCGCCCCAACCAGTCCGGAGAGCATGATTCGCCAGGACCCGATGCCGGTTAGAAGTAGAATGGCCGCTCCGAACAGACAGGCAACCACCGAGGTCTCTCCCATCGAACCAGGAATTCTACCCAAGAAAGCATCAAACCATGTGGTCATGCTTTGCAAAGCGACAACCCCACCTTCAGCTGCCTGGCTAAGCGGTGTTGCTTGGCTTATGCCATCCACAGCTACCCAGACTTCGTTGCCGCTGATTTGAGCAGGGTAAGCAAAAAAGAGGAAAGCGCGGCCGGTGAGTGCCGGATTCAGGAAGTTCTTACCCGTCCCGCCAAAGATCTCTTTACCGATCACAACTCCAAAGCTGATGCCCAGTGCCACTTGCCAGAGCGGCAGCGTGGGCGGACAGATCAGCGGAAAGAGTGACCCAGTCACCAAAAACCCCTCGTTCAGCTCGTGCCGCCGGACGATACAGAACAGTGCTTCCCAAAGACCGCCGACGATATTCGTCACCAGGTAAATCGGGACGAACCAAACGGCACCATGGAGGAGATTATCAACAAAGCTGTTTGGGTTGCCGGAGAAGCCGAGCATGTCGAGCAGTTCACCTCGCCATCCTTCGACACTGCCATCGGTTATCAGAAGTGCGCTGTTCGCCTGATATCCGGTGTTCCACATTGCCATGAAAAAACAGGGGAGCAGGGCAAAGACCACGGTAATCATCACTCGCTTGAGGTCCATCGCGTCGCGCACGTGCGGTGCGCCGTCGTTTACTTCTCCAGGGGTGAACAGGAAGCTGTCGGCAGCTTCATACAAAGGGTATAGCCGTTCAAGCCGGCCGCCTTTGGTGAACAGTGGGTTAAGTCTGTCAAGAAAATCACGCAGTGGTTTCATCAGCCTTCGATTTCTATCTTCTGCAAAACCTGCCGCAGATAAACGCCGTAGTTCATCTTGCCAGAGCAGACAAAACTGCAGAGTGACAAGTCCTCTTCGTCAAGCTCGAGGCATCCTAAGGATTGGGCCAAGTCGGTGTCCTGGGTCAATAACGCCCGCAGCAGCCAGGTCGCTTTGACGTTTAGCGGCATGACTTTCTCGAACGCTCCGGTCGGTACCATCGCCCTCACACTTCCGTGTGTGCTCGTCGTCAACGACCGTGGCTGTCTGGGCCACAACGTTCCGACGAACAACTTTTTGACTGAAAATCTGTTGAGTCCAGGCAAGGCCCAGCCAAGAAATTCTCGTTGTCGGCCCTCAGCCAGCACGGAAACTTGGGTATGATAACGGCCAAGAAAGTCTATTTCGTCCGCTGCAGTATGACCAGAAAGCACTGAGCCGGAAATCACTCGATTTTCACCGCTGTTAAGTTGGTCGGCGGTCAACTCAGAAAGACAGGCGCCCGGCCGGGTACGGACTAACCGAGGACTTTTTACGGCTGGCCCTCCTAAAGCCACAATCCGCTCGTCAAGCAACCGTCCTTTGAGGAACAAATAACCAACAGCAACAACATCTTGGTAATTAATGTGCCAGACTGTGCGCTGCTGGTCGACCCGTTCCAGAAAATGAATGTGTGTACCGACCAGTCCGGCGGGGTGACAACCAGAAAACTCCCTCACCTCTATCCCTTGCGGGATCGGCAAATCGACCTGGGGAGGTGTGCAGAGATAGACTGTCCCTTGGATGAGCCGCTGCAATAAGACCAATCCAGCTTTGAACTCTTCTGGTTTCTCTTGAATGACTACGTTTGGACTTGCTGACAGTGGGTTGGTATCGATGGCCGTTACAAACAACGCTGCAGGTCGCGTTCCGGGTACCGGTACCTTGCTGTAAGGCCGAGTGCGCAACGCCGGCCAGAGTCCGGCGTTTATAATTTGAGCCTCAATTTCTTCACTTGTCAACGTCTCCATGTGTTCTATGGCAGTGCTTGGGAACGTCAGTTCATCATCCCCTTCAACCCTGATCACCATGGAGAGAAAGACGCGCCGCTCTCCGCGATTGATTGCCACGACTTTCCCCGTGGCAGGTGCAGTGTAAAGCACCTGAGGATTTTTCTTATCTGAAAAGAGTGGTTGACCAAGCCTGACCCAATCACCCTCGCCGACCATAAGAGTTGGTTTCATGGAGTGGTAATCACGGCCGAGAAGGGCGACGTGCTTGACCGACGGGGCGGTTTCGATTTGCTGCTTAGGCGCTCCGGAGATAGGCAGATCGAGTCCTTTTTTAATTTGAATCATTCTTCAGCCTTAACACATGTCCTCATGACCAGATCCGAAGCCAACGGTTTAGGGCGTATTGGCCTCGAAAAACAAAGGTTCCTTTGAACAGTTGTTTTGCATTCTTCATGGATAGTAAGTTTTAATGATGAAAAATAGACCCCTGGAAAGAAACCCGACCACTATCGCTGTCATTGGGAGGCCTGTCACTCCCCACCTTTTATGTATTGCGTCAACTGTTTGATGAGAAAATCTTTCTCATCGATTGTGGCTTTGACCAAGTCGCCGATCGATACCAAGCCAACCAATTGATCATTCTCAATCACAGGGAGATGCCGACAGCGACTTTTGGTAACAAGAACCATTGCTTCATCAATAGATGTCTCAAGAGTGACGCAGTACACTTCGTTCGTCATGACATCTCTAACCGTCATAACCGCGCAATTGCTGCCACAAAAGTCGACTTTGGTGGCATAATCTCGCTCACTGAATAGCCCGACGACCTGTCTATCTTCGAGCACAACAAGTGCGCCAACTTGCTTATTCCGCATGATGTTTAAGGCGTCTGCTATTTTGTCTTCGGGCGCCACACACCACACTTCGTGACCTTTGGAGTCGAGTATTTGTGCAATCGTTCTTAACATCGTCCCAACCACTTAATGAAAACATTATGTGTTCTTATTGTAGCAAAAAATATCTTGAACAAAAGGAAATATAGTTATCTAAAATTGATCGTTTTCTAAACCATCCCACGCAGCATGGGATGGAGCGGGGCTGTGGAGTTGTTTTCAGTTTGTCATTAACTCCCCTCCCTCGCTTTGAGACTGGACCTAAACTCTCTAATTCTAATGGCAGTATCATTGCCCATTGATTGATGGGGTAATTGTTGTTGAAAACGTCAATCTCCGCCTGTCTGCATTCAGGCCTGTTTTTTGTCGGGGCTCGATTCACAGGCGGAGAACGCATCTTGGCAGTACCCACCTGGTCGACTGTTCGCCGAACTGGTCGATCTCTTCTCAGTTGGGCATGTTGCGCATTGTCCTAAGTAACTTTAAAGGGCTGGTTCTGTCACAAAACCATGCGCGACTTGAGTTTCAAGCTGACCTTTTGAATATACTGCCGTCGGGCTTCAGAACTCCCTGCCCCAAACTACATTCATGCTTTTCTTAAATGGCTCGATGATAAACTGAGACACTGCACCGAACGTCACGGTCCCTTTTAAGAGGGGAAGATTTGCTACCGCTCAGAATCATTCATAATCCACTCAACAAGTAACCCGGTGGGAATCGCGAAGATCAATGTCAACACAGAGCGCCCTAACGAAAAAGGCCAGCCCAGAAAACCGACTTCCAACGGGATCATGGGCAGTTTAACCGCATATGCAGCCAACACAATGACCACTACTGCCCAGCGTGCGCCCTGCTGACGGATCAGCATCAAGAGTGGGAAAATAACGTATGGAGGGCCAATCAGGAGCGTGCCACACACTGCGGCAAGAGCCAACGCTTTCCATCCGCTTTCTT
>JAFDBS010000122.1 GCA_019313185.1 Deltaproteobacteria bacterium
GCTTTATGAAGCCGGTGAAGCCCTTTACTTTAACGAACCTGCAATCCGTACGGGGATGCGGGGAGTAATCAACGTCATGCGGTCAATTGGCATGCTGCCTGCCAGCATCCGATCAAAACCCCAGGATTCTTTGATCTCGTTCAAAACCAGCTGGATACGTGCAGCGAAGAGTGGTGTCTTCTACAAGCGCGTTTCCCTTGGCACTCTCGTTCGCAAAAACGACCTTCTTGGCGTTGTAAACGACCCACTGGGCGAAGATCGTGAAGAAATTCGTACGCCTTTCCCCGGTGTTGTCATCGGCCATCTGAATTTACCCCTGGTTCATGAAGGTGATGCTCTGATAAACCTTGCGCACGTTGTCGACCTCGGTGAAGCAGAAGACTTGCTCGATGAATACACAACGACGCTCACTGAGGAGGATTTCGGCTTGGAGCGGTAGGCGAAAAATTTAACCTAATATTCAATCGGCCCCGGGAGTTCTCGATCATGGGTAAGGCACTGTTTAACTTCGACTTACTGAAAAACCCAATCAGCAGAAAACGATTCAACATCAAGGCGAAAGCGGTTGGCCTCCCACCCGGCACGTTGATTCATGTGGGTCAGAAGATAGCCGAGCGCCCAAGGATTGAAGTGATCGATTATAGCCCACAGCATTTTACAACTTTGCGCGACATCAGTGTTGAGGAAGCAAGCGCATTCAAAGACACTGACTCGGTCAGCTGGATAAATCTGAGCGGAATTCACGATATTCAGATGATCGATCAGGTTGGACAGTCTTTTGGCATACATCCGCTCGCCCTGGAAGATATTCTCAATACCCTCCATCGCCCAAAAGTCGAAGTCACAGAAGAGTACACATTCATCATTGTCAAGATGTTGGCTTTCGATGAGGCAAGTTTAGCCATTGATACGGAACAGTTCAGCCTAATCCTGGGTTCACATTTTGTCCTGTCTTTTCAGGAGCGAGAAGGGGATGTTTTTGATGGGGTCAGAGACCGTTTGCAACGAAGCAACGGTCGAATCCGGCAGCGAGGGCCAGATTACCTTGCCTATGCGCTGATCGATTCAATCGTTGACAGTTATTTTCAAATTTTAGAAAAAGTCGGTGACCACTTGGTCCAACTGGAAGAAGAGTTGATCGACAATCCTGACCAGTCAGCCTTGTCCAAAATTCACCATTTTAAACGAGAGGTCCTCGCCTTGCGCAAGTCAGTCTGGCCGTTAAGGGAGGTCATTAGTGAACTTTACAAAGACGGCTCATCGCTCATCACAGAAGGAACGCAGGTTTTTTTGCGTGACCTGTATGATCATACGATCCAGGTTCTCGATACAGTAGAAATCTTTCGTGATACGGTTTCCGGGCTACAGGATCTGTATATGTCAGCTGTGGGTAACCGCATGAATGAGATCATGAAGGTTTTGACGATCATGGCTTCGATTTTTATTCCTCTTACTTTCGTTGCTGGCATTTATGGGATGAACTTCGAATATATTCCAGAGCTGAAGTGGCGATGGGGATATTTCGGTGTTTTGGGGTTCATGATTGGCTGCGTGATTGGAATGATCTTTTTTTTCAGGAGAAAGAGATGGTTTTGACTTCTTCCAAGAAAATTCTTGTTGCCTTCACCGTCACATTAGCCTGTCTGTCCTGCGTCTGTTTCGCCAGCCAGGTGAATGCAGAGACGACTGAACCGGTTCCTCAAAAACAGATTACTTACCCTGATTTAAGCGAGGTTGTTCCGAAAGCCTCTGCTTTAGCAGCCAGAATTGCCGAGACGGAAACTCTGGTGCAAAAAGCTGAGTCCAGACAAAACGTCTATGCAAAACTTGATGTGATAAATGATAGCCTTGAAACGCTTGAGAGCCAATACAATGACTGGGAGACCGTTGACACCTGGCAAATAAATCGATTGCTCAGAGCGCAATCAATTTACACCGACTTGGCATTACAGCAAGAAAAGCCAATGGACAATATTAACACTCAACTAAAGACGTTGGAGGACCTTCGAGGCTACTGGCATGAAGAAAAGGCATATTGGCAAAACTGGCAGGAGCATTTGAAGAAAAGTGGCGTGCGCGTCCCCATAGATGTCTTTCTAAAAACAGTCCAAAGCATTGATGCCTTGTTAAAACGTATCTCAAGAATCAGCAGCGAACTGGTTAAATCACAAGAGACTTACGCTCCGGGGCGAGAGGTCATTTCCAGTCGTCTGAATACAATTAGCAAAACTTTGGAGATGCGTCGGCGGGATACATTCGAGCGCAATACGTTTGCAATGTTTGAGGTCGACTACTATCGCCAGTTCGAACGAGACTTATTTAGCGGCTTTGCAAACGCATTGATCACAGCGCTGAGTTTTCCGGCAAACTTTTTCCAGCGCTATGGTGGTGTGGTTTTTCTACACTTACTGGTTGGCGCAATCATCGCACTGTCACTGATTTATCGCCGGAAACAATCCAAACCATTGACGGAAGAATGGCTTTTTCTTTTCAA
Organism: Deltaproteobacteria bacterium; assembly: GCA_019313185.1. Lineage (GTDB taxonomy): Bacteria > Desulfobacterota > Desulfuromonadia > Desulfuromonadales > BM103 > JAFDBS01. The sequence continues at coordinate 2,495 of JAFDBS010000122.1, forward strand.
ACGCCCGTTCGCTGCAGCTGCGTTTATCTGCATTTTCGCCAGTGGCATGTTTACCGACTTGTTAAGAAATTTGCCGTTGGTTTGGGGGTGGTTAGTTAAGCTTACCGTCATCATTGCAGCCATGCGGCTTGTGAATGCATTTTATGAGCGCCCCCTTGCCAAAATAACCGTCAGGGTTGTTGCTGGTCTCTATCTTTTCAATGAAAGCATTCGATTTTTTGGCCTTCCGACACCGCTGATGCAACTTTATATCGTGCTGCTTTCATCAGTGGCCATTCCGGGTTGTTGGTACGTAATCCGCCGTCAACATGAATTGCTGTTCGGTCATAAACTGCTGATCAAGGTTACTCTTGGAGCGGCCATCATCAGTTTGATAACAGCGACTTTCGGTTTTGAAAACCTCGCTACCAATTTAGTCGATGGAGTCTTGAGTTCATTTGTTCTCTACATTCTTCTGAAAATGGCACTGAAGCTGAGTGACAGCGGCATCGAAGCGCTTATCATGATGGATTGGGTCAAAACCCGCAATTTCATTGAAGTGCTCGGCCCTGAAACCGGCATTCGAAAACTACAAACTCTCCTTCGCGCTTTATTTATTTTTAATGCGGGCATCTATTTTTTGGTTATTTGGCTTGTTTTTGATAACTATAACGATGCCACAGAGGCCATATTCGGCTATACCGTGACCATTGGTGAATTTAGTATCTCTGTCAAAATGGTGATTCTGGTCGTAGTTGTCCTTTATTTGACAACATTGGCCTCATGGGTGATACAAGCCTTTGTCGATTCCCAGATCATGACCCCAAGGAAAATGGACCTCGGCGTCAAGGAGTCGTTAAAGCGCTTGACTCACTACGGTCTGATCACCCTCGGGTTTTTGATCGCTGTCAGCATGGCTGGCCTGGATCTCCAAAAGTTCACCATCCTTGCCGGAGCGTTGGGTGTAGGGATCGGTTTCGGTCTGCAAAACATTGTCAACAATTTTGTGAGTGGCCTTATCCTTCTTTTCGAACGACCGGTAAAAATTGGCGATGTCATCAATATCGATCAGGATTGGGGAACCATTACCAAAATCGGTCTCCGTTCGACTATCTTCGAAACTTTCGATCGATCAGAGATCATTGTTCCGAACGCCGATCTGATTTCAAATAAAGTCACCAACTGGACATATTCCAGCAAAATCGTCAGAGTTATTCTTCCAGTTGGAGTTGCCTACGGCAGTCCACTGGAGAAAGTTCTGGACATCCTCAAGCGATCCGGTACGGAACACCCTGATGTTCTCAGTTATCCACCGGTAAGCCCAATTTTTGTTGGCTTCGGCAACAGTTCAATCGATTTTGAATTACGCGTCTGGATCCATACGATCGATGATCGTTTAAAAATCCGCAGTGAACTGGGAGTCATTGTAGACCGGCTTTTCCGCGAAGAAGGCATCGAAATCCCATTTCCTCAAAGGGACTTGCATTTGCGCAGTGTTGACAGTAAGTTACAACCACTCTTTTCGGGAAATCTTTCTCAAACTGAGACTGAAAATGAAGGACACTCTGAATGAATTTTGCTCAACAATTTCATGACTCTTGTGGAATGGGCTTACTTGCCCATTTGCGTGCTAAGCCAAGTCACAACCTGTTAAAAGACGCTATTCGTGCACTATCACGAATGATGCATCGAGGAGCCATTGCCGCCGATGGGAAGACCGGCGATGGCTGCGGCATCTTGTGTGCAATGCCTGATGCATTTATGCGAAGCGTCGCCCTTGAGCAAGGCGTGTCTTTACCACGAGACTTTGCCGTTGCCAATTTGTTTCTGACAAAGTCTGACAGCGACTCCGAGAAGGCTCTGTTCGAGCAGGTTTGCCATCACAATGATCTACAAACAGTCTTGTTTCGCGATGTTCCATTGGACATATCAGTGTTGGGCGAATATGCCTTGAATCGGCTACCAAAGATCGTTCAAGCATTTGTGGTCCCAGCCGAGCTAAATGCGACGCGACGGTTCGAAGCTTTGCTTTTTTTGACTCGTAAAGAGATCGAAACCGCTCTTCGCGATCATCCCGATTTCTACATTGCCTCGTTCTCGCGTAGCCTGCTCTCTTATAAGGGGTTGGTCATGCCGAACCACCTTCGACAACTTTTCCCCGATTTATCTCGACAAGAGTTTGCAACCCACTTCGTGTTGTTTCATCAACGCTTTTCCACAAACACGTTGCCGGAATGGAAATTGGCTCAACCGTTCCGCAGTTTGTGCCATAACGGCGAGATCAACTCGATCCAAGGCAACCGGTTCAACGCCTTGGCCAAAGCAACAGCTATGGAAAGTCCAGTCTTCAGTCATGAGGAGTTCAAGCGCCTGCTACCGATCCTGCAATCAGGGGCCAGCGACAGCGCGAACCTGGACAATATGTTCGAATTTCTATTGGCCAACGGCGTTGACTTTTTCAAAGCCTCCCGGATGTTGATCCCCCCGGCTCGTCACAACGTAGCGCACATGCCGGCCAAGTTGCGCTCATTCTACGAATTTACCTCTGCCGCTTGGGAACCGTGGGATGGCCCGGCTGCGGTCAGCCTGACCAATGGCCGCTACGTCGGATGCCTGCTTGACCGCAACGGTCTGCGCCCGGCCAAATACATGATTACGACTGACCACCGCCTGTTGATTACCAGCGAGTTCGGCGTGCTTGGCACACCGCCGGAAATGATACGGGAACGGGGCCGGCTGCAGAGCGGTGAAATGATTGCCGCCGATTTGAAAACCGGCCAAGTGTTCAGGTCATCGGACATTGATCGCTATCTGAAGGAATCCCAGGCTTACAGCGACTGGCTTACCGATCGAACCTTCTACCTGATGGAATTTATCGAACACCAATTCGATGATCTTAGCGACTATCATTATAAAAACCTGGGGCAATTGCAACGCTATCACAATGTAACGCATGAGACTGCAGAGTATCTTGTCAAACCGATGCTGCGTGAGGGCAAAGAACCAACCAGCTCCATGGGTGACGACACGCCGCCGGCTGCATTTTCAGTAGTGCAGCGCAATTTTGCCGATTTTTTTCGCCAAAAGTTTGCGCAGGTCACCAACCCTCCCATTGATCCATATCGCGAAAAAGTCGTCATGTCGGCAACCATCGGCATTGGTGAAATTGGCAACCCTTTGATAGAACAACCCGCCCGGGCTCGCCGATTGAAAAATATCTCACCAATCCTTTCTCGCGACATTTTGGACGCATTGCTCGCTTTCGGCAAACCTGACAACCCTCGCTACGACCCCTGCTATCGACATCAGTCTTTTACCACCGGGTTTCAGACAAATCTCAAAGAATCGCTCAAAAGCCTTGGCGATGCAGTTGTCGAAGCAGTCCGTGAGGATCATATTCGTATCGTAATCCTCGATGATCGGGTTCTTGACCAAGCGAACCGGGTGATACCGATGGCCATGGCGGTTGGCTATCTCAACCAACGCCTATTGAAAGACAAATTGCGCCATCTCGTTTCTCTGATCGCAGTCACCGGAGAGGTCACAGACCCTCACCAAGCGTGCGTGCTGATTGGCTACGGCGCTATCGCGATTTATCCTTGGCTGCTCTATGCCACCGGCTTGCAACTGTGCAAACGGGAAAACAAAACGCATCGCGAAACACGTTTGGCCTTGAAAAATATTTATGAAGCCATGACAAAAGGGATCCTCAAGGTCATGTCGAAAATGGGGATCAGCGCCGTTTCCAGCTATCGCAATGCCGCTCTGTTTGACATTCTCGGGCTATCCCGGGAGTTGGTCGCGGATTGTTTTCCGTCCTCATCAACTTTACTGCCTGGGCTAGGCTATTCAGATATCGAACACCGTATCGAACAGGTTCACTCACAAGTTTTTCGCAAAAGCTTTATGCAGCCGGTCTATCCATTGACCATCGGCAGCGCGAGCCGCGACAATCCAAACGGTGAATATCACGATTTCAATTCGCTGGCGATCGTGACTATTCATCATTTTGCAGAGACCCAAACCCGGGACGACTACCTGAAATTTCGTCAACTGATCAGTGA
>JAFDBS010000123.1 GCA_019313185.1 Deltaproteobacteria bacterium
CCTAACCAAATGCTCAAGCGGACTGGGATGTACGGCGGTGGTTCACGTAAAGGTTTCTACTGGCCTGTCAGGTCACAGCTCCAGCCCGCTTAGCTCGGTCCGTTAGCTTTCAAAAATTATGATCAGAAACTACATAAATAAAAGAAAGCAAAACATTGCCTTTCTACGAAAAGTTACAAATGAAATTGGAAAAGAAGTAGAAATGTGGAGCTATGAAAAACTTTCAAAAAGTGCAGAGGAGTTATCCTTTACAAAAAAAATAGAAGGCGCAAATATATATATTTCCTTGGAAGCTTATGAAGAAAATGATGCTGGGGATCTACATATTTGCATTGATGTAAGTGCATCAATACCAACATTTCCACTGCAACCGTTACCGTCATATGTGTTCTGGAAGCGTCAGGACGGCAGTGTCTACTACGAAAGCTAACAATATAATCAACCGGACGGAAAATACGTCTGTGTAAAATTGAAAAGCAAAAACTAAAATTGCGGTGATCGGCGAGCAGTTCGTCGCCGCCGCTTATCATGAACCGTTGGCAATCAATAAAATGATATTCGTATTTGTTGAAGATGGCACTTTGGAAATAGTCGATGGGATAGAACAAGCCCGTCAGAATTACGAAGGGATTGATGTCGAATCCGGCGTTTTCCAGTTTTACAACGATAAAGGCATCTATTTAAAACCGAGATTTATAAAACCAAATAAAACAAGAAGGTTTTTCTGGATATTCAAGACAATTGAATCAGGTATATTTGAATTAGTACCTGATCCAAACACTGACGAGGATGATATTTGGACGTGTATATCCGAAACGGTTGCATTAGAGCCAAACAGTCGGTTCAAGACGATTGAAGAAGTCAAACTGTACCTTAAGGATTGCTAGCAAATCGCTGGGAATCGAGGCGCTTGAACAGCGCGCTGCTCAACTCCAAACCGTTAACTGCATAAACATGAATATTCTAAGCAAACTCCAAGACTGGTACTTCTCTCAATGCGATGAAGATTGGGAACATGAATTTGGAGTAACCATTGATACTCTGGACAATCCTGGCTGGAGAGTAATAATTTATTTAACAAATACAAATTTAGAAAGTTCTGTGTTTGCTCCAATTGAATATGGTCTTGGTGTGAACTCAGAACCGGATGGCAATAACTGGCTCGTATGCAAAGTCGAAGACAATCAATTTAAAGGACATGGAGGCCCATTCAAGCTAGAAGAAATAATTGAAATATTTCTAGACTGGGCCGATGAAAATAATTAAAGAACAGTTAACAAATCGCAGGAAAACAACGCGCTGGAAAAGCGCGCGTCTTAGCTCAAGCGTTATAAGACCTTCAAAAAAATCATGAGTGCACAAAAAGAATCAAAGAAATCAGCAATAGCAGTAAGCGCAATATGTTTCTGTCTTTGTTTGCTGATTTCTTTAGTCATTCTCAATAGTGGTAACGAACTGGATAAGTTTGATTACCTTTTGGCGTTCTGTACACCAATCGTTTTACCCATATTTTTCTATTTTGTAGTCTACAATCATGACCCAAATGCTAATGACTAAAAGTTCGTATAACCAAGCAATCAACAGGACTGATTCCGCTTCGCTACACATCTGTTATCGCGGCGTTATGCCGCTATAGAGAGAATATATGTCGACCGAGTACCAACCTGGATTCAGAGATTTCCAGCGTGATATCGAACGCTATCTGGTGAGTATTGGCAAATGTGAAAAGCAGAAGGATGGGATGACGATTTTTCATGGCTATAACGACGCCCTGGAACTTATGTTCACTCATTATCTTGACGAGGGAGCAGTTGAACCTCTGGTTGATCACTTCCGAAAATGGAACTGGGAGTGGTCGTACAATAAGTATCTCCTTGAATTGACATCTGCTCTCGAGATGACCCGTGATTGGGCTTCTCTCCTGATATTGTGGGAGAAAGGAGTCCTTCGAGCCAGAAAGAAGCATTACAATGACATATGGAAGCTCGAGAAGGCAAAACCGGGCACTTTAAAACAAGATGAATTGATGAAAGTTAAAACCTTGCTTCTTGAAGTACTCCGGAAGCTGAAAGAATTTGCTAGAGTATTTGGTAAAGGGGAAGATTCTGAAAGATATGAAAAAATGATTAATAACGTTCAACAGGGAAGGAAAGCATGAGCGGCATAACCAATCACTCAAGCGGACGTTTAATACGGCGGTGGTTTCAGCGAGACGGACGACTCAAATGATCTGAGCAGCACGCCGCTTAGTTTTATCCGTTGGATGTAATGATCATCGGAGCGACAAATCAATTATGTGAGGAGATACGATGACAAATAGCATCATCACTGCCCAGTTGAATGATCGGGCTCGACCGATGGACCGTGGCGACATCTACGAAGACTCGCTCCGCGAGGCACTAGAAGAAAAGGGGATGGGAGAGGTCTCGGGGTAGGCACTCAGCTCGGCGAAAAGAATGAAATTGTATACATCGACCTTGAGATTTCTGTGAAGTGCTCCGATGCTGACACTCATAGATTTATTATTGAAACCCTGGAGCGCCTAGGAGCGCCAAAGGGGTCGAAGCTCATTTGCGGAGAACAAGGCGAAGAAATTCCCTTTGGGCGCACAGAAGGTCTGGCCGTCTATCTAAACGGTACCGACCTCCCGCAAGAAGTGTATGAGAATTCGGACGTGAATCATGTCTTCGAAGAATTCAACCGTTTGCTCGAAGGCGAAGGTCAAATTCACAGTTATTGGGAAGGGCCAGAAGAAACAGCGCTATATATGTACGGGTCATCATTTGCAGCGATGAAGAGCCTGTTGGCTGAATTTATCGAGAGTTACCCACTGTGCCAACGCGCCCGCATTGTTCAAGTGGCGTAACACTCCACCCTGCACACTCCCAGAGCTGCCCGCAAGCGTGCGCCCCTGAGCCACAGGACGTTAGGTGCTTTGTAAAATGCAAAAATGCCCTCATTGCAGAACAGAGATTATTCTCAGGGAACTCCCCCACCAAGGGTTCTTAAAAAGCAACAGGCTATGTCCTCAATGCGGAGGAAGCTTCACGGTTGATAAAGACACAAAATACAGACAAGCTTTTTTTATCGTCATTTTATTAATTTCATTGGTTTTTACTTTATTCCTGTATTTCGATGAAACAGACTGGCTCTTGCCGGCTCTTTTAAGTTACTTCGCTGTTGGGATACTCCTCTATCGGGCCAACAAGAAAGTGTTTCTTGTGCCTTATAATAAAGATCAGAATGAAAAGGGTGACGCCTGACTAAACGCTCAAGCATACGGGAAAATCAACGGCGGTTCGCGTAAAGGTTTCTAAACAATTGAAAGTGCACTGGGCAGCCGCTTAGCCCGGGCCGTTAGAACTTAGAAAATGAAAACAAAATTACTGATATTTATTCTACTGCTCATTTCGGCAGCAACATACGGAGACAGTAAGGCTGCGACTGAGGATTTACACCCAAGCCTGATTCCCATTTATGAAAAGCTCATTTCAGGAAAACAATCTAGGCAATTAGTCGGTACGCCTCTAAGCCTTACATTGACACTGAAACTCTCATCCGAGAAACATCTTTTGTTCCACAATACCCGGATCACCGTTGATGAGATGACAAAGTACTACCTCATTAAATGGAAATTTAATGCCAAGGACGTAGAGGGAATTATTGGCAAGGCAGATATCCCATGCAGAGTAAAGGGCAGAATCAGCGAAGTGGTAAAAGGGACAACAACTCCTGGTATGCCTTACGTTGTGGTGGAGTTGCTAAGCATTGAGCTCTAACTATTTGATCAAGGTGGCCTTAGTGGTGGGGCTGCTCTATTAGGTCGTATAATTTCGATGGTCTCCGTCGTAGTCTACGGCAGCCGCTTATCTCTTTTCGGCTTGGTGAGGGTTTCTTACAAGTCACGACTTATAGAATGAAAAATGGCCACCTAGAAGCGGGTGGCCTTTTTCTTAGATTGCAGCCTTTATGCGATTCATACTTTGTGGAATTTTTTAAAGACTGAAAACCAGGAAGAGAATATTCAAGAAAAGCAAAGGCCCAACTCTTTTAACTCTTCTCTAATTTTCTAAAACTCAAGGAATTTTCAAATGCCTGATTTTTCCTCTTGACCATTTCAGAACGATCGGTATATTAAGTAGAGCAAGAGGACCTAAGTATGCCAAGAACTAAAGAATATGTTAGAGAAGATGTCGTGGATGCAGCCACCAAAGTTTTTTGGGCCAAGGGTTTCAAGGGCGCCTCAGTCAGAGACTTGGTCAATGCTACTGGTCTGAATAAGCACAGCATGTACCAGGAGTTTGGCAGCAAAGAAGGCCTATTCCAGGAATGCATTGAAAACTTTGCCCAAAAAACCAACAAGGAACCAAACCTTATTTTGCGACATGAACCTCTAGGGATCAGCAACATTGAAATGTTCTTTCAAAATCGGATTGATTATGCGGCATCCTCTTCGTGTTTAGGATGCTTTCTGGTCAATACGACTGTCGAAAAAGAATTGATCGATGCAGGAGCTTTTGCAAAGACTCAAGACTATTTGGCACTTCTTGAAGAAAATTTATTGAAATGTTTAGTCGCCGGTCAAAAGGCTGGCGATGTTGATCAAGGCAAGGATTGCCGAGTTCTGGCCAATTACCTTATGAATGTCATTGTCGGCATGATGGTGCTGAGTAAATCTAGCCCGAGCAGAGAAACCCTCGAATCCATGGTTGAGGTCGCGCTTTCAGCTATCAAGACCTAATAACAAAGGGCATTAAGTATCTTAGGTAAGCTTTTGCAGGCTATTTTTTTGACCAAAAACAGAACGGTCGTTTTAAATGAAAGGAGTTCGAAATGCTAAAAACATTGGTCAGTTTATTTGCGATGACAATGCTATGTCTCTCAGTATCATGGGCACAAGACCCTGTTGACGTCTCTCCACAGTATTACAAAGCCCTCTTTGAAAACGATATGGTTCGCGTTCTTGAAATGCGATTGCCACCGGGCAGTGAGGATGCAATGCATGAGCATCCAACGGAAACGGTTTATTTTGTCTCTGGTGGCAACTTGAAAATCACGCTTCCACAAGGAGATGAGCTTCAAAAAGAAGTGATTGCAGGAGAGGTTATGTTCCACGACGCGTGGACCCACAGAGTCAAAAATATCGGAACGAGCGAGGTCCAAGCAATCATCGTTGAACTCAAAGAGTCCACTGGGACAAGCGGGAGACTTCAATGAAGATGTCAAATGATCACAGAAGGTCTTTAACTCTGCATTTGAAGCCAGTGCAACTAGGCAGTTTCTCCCAGCTTTTTCAAGAAGGGATCGTGCTGGATGTCGAAGTCGGATGCAGTATTACCCAGTTATTAGTTGATCAATTTGGTGTTCCTAAAGACTATATTCGCAATCGAATTACCACCCTGTTCCTCAACAGTAAAGCCGTTGATGACGCCCAAACGGCTTTGGTTCATGATGGTTCAGTTCTGGCCCTATCCGGTGCGATGCCGGGATTGGTCGGGGCAACCATGCGCAGCGGCGGATATTATGCGGCCATGCGAAGTTCAATCAACCATAAAAACCAAAAAGAGCTTCCCGCTGAAAAAATCGGGACAATAAAGATCAAACTATTCAATTTGATCAAGGATGAATTGGGCCCAGGTTTTCTTGGAAAAGGGATATTGCTTCCCATATCCAAACTGATTGACGTTCTGCATAACCAAACCCATGCCTCTAAGCTGAACGGACAATGGGACAATGGAGAAGAACTCTCAGTAGATTTTGATAATCTGAACGTCGCTGGTTTTGAGGATCAAGTTATTAAGCTTAAAGCTGATTTTGAGAGCTGAATTTTAGAGTTGTTAC